>JACCRC010000547.1 GCA_013813765.1 Deltaproteobacteria bacterium
CGCAAGCAGGGCGCGGACCTCGCGAAGCAGATGGACAAGGCGGCGCCGCGCGTCGAGATCATTCGCCACCCCGACGTTCGGCGGATGCTGATGCTGCAGAAGTCGTTCGCCGAGGGACTGCGCGCGATGGTGATGTGGACCGCGAGCATCCAGGATCAGATCTCGATCTCCGGCGGCCACGGCGACGAGAGCGCGCGCCAGCTCGAGGCCCTCAACGACTTCATGCTGCCGCTGATCAAGGGCTACGGCTCGGAGAAGGTCTACGACCTGCTCGCCGTGTCGCTGCAGTGCCTCGGTGGATCGGGCTACTGCCAGGACTATCCGATCGAGCAGTACATCCGCGATCAGAAGATCGATTCGCTGTACGAGGGCACGACGCAGATCCAGGCGCTTGATCTGTTCTTCCGCAAGATCGGCCGCGATCGCGGCGCCACGCTGCAAGCGCTCATGGGGCAGATCCAGAAGACGACGGCGGGGCTGCCGGCGGACCTCGGCGTCGAGAAGGCGGCGCTCGAGGCTGCGCTCGGCGACGTGCAGTCGATCATGGGCACGATGCTCGCGAAGCTCGGGCAGTCCGTCTATCACGTCGGCTTCCAGGGCAACCGGATCCTGTTCGCGCTCGCGGAGATCGTGATCGGTTGGCGGCTCGCCGTGAGCGCGCAGGTCGCGCACACGGCTATTGGTCGTCTCGGCGCGACCGCGACCGGCGAGGACAAGGCGTTCTATCGAGGCAAGCTCGCGGCCGCGCGGTTCTACGCGAAGAACGTGCTCCCCGGCATCGGCCTCGCGCGCAAGCTGATCGAGGCCGGCGACCTCGAGCTGATGGAGCTGCCGGACGATAGCTGGTGATCCGATGACGCGCGTCGCTCACCGGATCTGTCCACTGTGCGAGGCCTGCTGCGGGCTCGAGCTCATGCTCGACGGCGATCGCGTGATCGAGATCCGAGGTCACGAAGCGGACGTCTCGAGCGGTGGCTTCATCTGCCCGAAGGGCGCGGCGCTCGCCGAGCTGCACGAGGATCCGGACCGGCTGCGCTCGCCGATGGTGAAGCGCGATGGCGCGTTCGTCGAGGTCACGTGGGACGAGGCGTTCGCGGAGATCGAACGCAGGTTGCCGCCGATCCTCGCGGAGCACGGGCCCAACAGCGTCGCGATGGTGATCGGCAACCCGGCCGCGCACAAGGCGGGCCTCTTGCTCTATGGCGCGCGGCTCTCGCGCGCGATCGGGACCTCGAACATCTACTCGGCCTCGACCCTCGATCAGATGCCGAAGCAGCTCGCCGCCGGGTGGATGTTCGGCCACTGGCTCAGCGTTCCGGTGCCCGACATCGTGCGGACGGAGCTGCTCGTGATCCTCGGCGCGAACCCGATGGCGTCCAACGGCAGCATGTGGACCGTGCCCGACTTCAAGGGCAAGGCGAAGGCGCTGCAGGCGCGCGGCGGAAAGATCATCGTGATCGATCCGCGCGTCACCGAGACCGCGAGGCTCGCCGATCAGCACCTGTCGATCCGCCCCGGCGGCGACGCGTTCTTCCTCCTCGGCATCGTGCACACGCTGTTCGCCGAGGACCTCGTCAAGCTCGGCCGGCTCGCCGAGCACATGAACGGCGTCGACGAGCTACGCGCCGCGATCACCGACTTCCCACCCGAGCGCGTCGCCGCGCGCTGCGGGATCGAGGCGGAAACGATCCGCAGCCTCGCGCGCCAGCTCGCGACCACCGGGCGCGCCGCACTGTACGGCCGGATCGGCACCTGCACGCAGGAGTACGGCACGCTTGCATCGTGGCTCGTCGACGCGATCAACGCGCTGACCGGCCACCTCGACGAGCCCGGCGGCGCGATGTTCGCGAAGGCCGCGGCGTTCGCGGCGAACACCGCCGGTGCATCCGGTAGGGGCAAGGGCATCACCACCGGGCGCCGGCGCAGCCGCGTGTCGGGCGCACCGGAGGTGTTCGGCGAGCTGCCGATGACGTGCCTCGCCGAGGAGATCGAGACGCCCGGCGACGGGCAGATCAAGGCCGCGATCATCATCGCGGGGAATCCCGTGCTGTCGGCGCCGAACGGTCCGCGGATCGCGGCCGCGTTCGATCAGCTCGAGCTCGTGATCAGCTTCGACATCTACCTCGGGGAGACGTCGCAGTACGCCGACGTGATCCTCCCGGCGTACAGCTCGCTCGCGGAGTCTCACTACGATGTCGCGCTCTCGCAGCTCGCGTGGCGAAACACCGCGCGCTACAGCACCGCCGTGGTGCCGGCGCCGATGGGGCATCCCGCGGAGTGGGAGATGCTCGTGCGCCTGATCGGCATCGTGAAGGGCAGGGGCGGCGACGTCGACGTGACCGCGCTCGACGACGAGCTCGCCGCCGATGACCTCGCGCGTACCGTCGGATCCGCCGCGCAACTCGTGCTCTCGAAGGTCGCACCCCTGCGCGGGCCGGAGCGGCTGCTCGAGCTCGCGCTGCGCGCTGGTCCATACGGCGATCGCTTCGGCATGGCGTCGGTCCCGCCAGCGGATGGCGGCGTCACGCTCGCGAAGCTCGCGGCGAACCCGGCCGGCATCGATCTCGGCGAGCTCGCACCGCGCGTGCCGGAGATCCTGCGCACGCCGTCGGGGAAGGTCGAGCTCGCACCGCCGCCGTTGATCGAGGATCTCGCGCGAGCGCGCGCGGATCTCGATCGTGCCGTGCCGCCGCTCGTGATCATCGGCCGCCGCCACCTGCGCTCGAACAACAGCTGGATGCACAACCTGCCGACGCTCGCTGCGGGCAAGTTCCGCGGTGCGGCGATGGTCCATCCCACTGACGCCGCGCGCCTGGGGCTCACCGACGGTGGCCGCGGCCGCATCACGCGCGGCGAGCGCTCGATCGAGGTCGCGATCGAGGTGACCTCCGACATCATGCCCGGCGTCGTCAGCCTGCCGCACGGCTGGGGGCACGGTCAGCCCGGCACGAAGCTGCGCGTCGCGGCGGAGCGCCCGGGCGCGAACCTCAACGCGATCCTCGACGACACGCTGCGCGATCCGCTCTCGGGCAACGCGGTGCTCGGCGGCGTCGCGATCGACCTCGCGCCGCTGTAGGATGCGGAGCATGACGTTCTGGCGGTGCGCGTTGCTCCTGGTGGTCGTGGCGTGCGGCGGCTCGGGCACCGCGATCACCGCGTCCGAGCCGAAACCCGTGGTCGGGGAGCCGGTCGCCGCGCCGCCCGCCGCGGTGAAGCCGGTCGCGGTGGCGATCGTGATGGAAGGTTGGGAGATGTGGATCGGCAACGATCAGCTCGTGGACGAAGCTGCGCCGGATAGCTTCCAGGGCGCGCTGAAGCCGCTCAAGGACGCATTCGCGCGCGTGTCGTGGTCGAGTCTTCCGGCCGGGTCGCGAGCCACGGTCGTGACGTACACCGACCACGCCTCGGTGCGGCACCCGATGGCACCGATCGCGAAGCTCTCGGCCGCGGCGCTCGGCGAGCAGAAGGACTACTTCGGTGTGATCGATCGTGACCTGGTCGGTGGCGTGACCCTCGGGCTCGACGAGCTGGCGAAGGTGACCGACGCACGCCGGGTGCTGATCGTGATCGGCGACGGCGACGACACGATGCCCGAGGCGGCGAAGGCCGCACTCGCGACGCTCGCAAAGCGCGCGCAGGCGGAGAACGTGGAGGTGCTCTCGATCGTCTACGAGGCACCGCTGTCGTCCCCCGGCAATGTGATCGGAGCGCTCGATCCGAACGCGGTGGTGGTGAACAGCATCGACGCGATCGTCGATCAGATGAGCTGGTCGTTTGTTCGGCTCGCGCAGCCGCCCGCCGTGGCCGCGACGGGCCCCACCCCGTTCGCGCTTGCACTCCTGTTCAACGGCGCCGAGGTCTGGACGGGCAACGACGACCTCGTTCCGGCGAATGACCCGAGCCGCTACATCGGGGCCCTGAAGTCGATCCGCGCGGCGTTCGAGCGAGCGCCGATGACCGGCTTCGCAGCGGGCTCGAAGGCGATGGTCATCACCTACGACTCGAAGGCGCGCACCCGTGTGCCGCTGATGCCGATCGAGGGCCTCGACGCAGGCGCGATCGGCGTCCAGAAGGACTATTACGGCACCTTCGGTATCGAGCTGGTGGGCGGCGTACGCTTCGCTTTCACCGAGCTCGCGAAGGTCCAGGCCGGCCGCCGCGTCCTCATCATCCTCGGTGACGGTGGCGACACCAACAACGAGGCAGCCAGGATCCAGCTCCGCGCGCTCGCGAAGCAGGCAGCCGAGCTTCACATCGAGGTCTACGCGCTCGTCTACAAGGGCCAGCTCTCGGATGAGACCACCGTGGTCACCGAGCTCGACCCGAAGGCCGCCACGGCTGCGACCGGCGAACAGCTCACCGCCGATCTGGTCGCGCTGTTTCGAGTCCTCCACAAGCGATGACCCATGCGAGGTTACCCATCCATGCCCCGACTACCGCTGATCGCGCTCGTCGCCTGTGCGCTGTTTGCCAGCTCGTTCGCCACCGCGGACCGAAAGGCTCCGTCGAGACCGGATCCTATCGTGGGCCGTGTTGTCGGGCTCGAGGTGTACGGTGGAGACACGGTGGTCACCGTCGCCGCCGGAAAGTCTCAAGGGATCGCGAAGGGGTGGCGCGCGGCCTTTCTCGACGGCACCACGAAGAAGCCGCTCGCCGGCGGGGAGGCCATCGTGATCCGCATCGACAGGCGCACTTCGGTCTTGAAGACGCGACTGTCACCCGAGCAGGTCCGCGCGAATCGCTTGGTGCAGTTCAATCCGTAATGCTCGACCCGGCGATCCGCGCACGGATCTCGATCGTCGAGGCCGATATCACGACGCTCGTGGTCGATGCGATCGTCAACGCGGCGAACACGTCGCTGCTCGGCGGCGGTGGCGTCGACGGCGCGATCCACGACGCGGCCGGGCCCGATCTGCTCACCGAGTGCCGAAAACTCGATGGCTGCGCGACCGGAAACGCGAAGCTGACCAAGGGCTATCGGCTCCCTGCGACGTACGTCATCCACGCTGTGGGACCGGTCTGGCAGAACGGCACGAAGGGCGAGCGCGGCAAGCTCGCGTCGTGCTATCGGCGCAGTCTCGAGATCGCGCGCGCGTATGACATCCGCACGATTGCGTTTCCGTGCATTTCGAGCGGTGCATTCGGCTACCCAGCGCGCGAGGCGGCCGATACCGCGATCGCGACGATCATCGAGGAGCTCACGGGCAACGAGCTACCGACACGGGTCATCCTCTGCACGTACCAGTGGCGCGACACGGAGATCGTGACCGCCGCGCTAGAGGCGGCTGGCGCCTAGCGCTACGCTGAGCGGATGCGAAGCATCGGGCTACTGGTCATCCTCGTCGCGGCATGCGGAGCGAAAGAGGAAGCCGAGGCGTACAAGGCGAAGTCGCAGGCGGCCGAGGCAAAGATCTATCTCCACAGGCTGTCGAATAACCTGAAGTCCTCCTTCAATCAGAACAGCGCGTTCCCCGTCGGTAAAGTAGGCCCGAGCCCGGCGCAGCCGTGCTGCAAGAACGCGGGCGGCACGTGTGCTGTGAGCGCGGACTGGGGCAAGGACCCCGTGTGGGTCAGCGTGGACTTCGACCCCTTCGATCCGCACCGCTTCCAGTACACCTACCAGAGCGATGGCAAGACCGTGGTCGCCACGGCCATCGGTGACCTCGACTGCGACGGCACGACGATCACGTACAAGCTGGAGATGGGCGTCGGCAACGCGGGTGAGCCGACGGCGGTGTTCACCGACGCGAAGGTCTCCGACGACTAGCGCTTGCCGAGCTTCGCGTAGCGCTCGCGATCGAAGCCGATGATGATCGACTTGCCGTCGATCAGGATCGGCCGGCGCAGGAGGTTCACGTCCTTCACCACGGCCGCGGCGAACACCGCGGGCGATGGGGGCTTGCCGATCCAGCCCTTCTCCTTCGCGGTCGCGTGCCGCGTGTTGAGGACCGCGGCGACCGAGCCCGCCTTGGCCACCAGGGCCTCGACGACATCGGCGGTCAGCCCGGTCTTGCCGTAGTCCACTTCCTCGATCTCGAGCCCACTGTTGCGCAAGGAACTCCTCGCGTCACGGCAGCTCGTTCACGTCTTCTTGAGATAGAGCTTCATGCGCTGCAGCATACGCCGCGGCGGGGGTTGACGGGGTCGCACCGGGTGACCACGAAAGGGAGCACGTGGGATTGTTCGACTGGCTCAGCCCCCGCACCGCCGACGCCCCCGCGGCTGGGCTGACGCCGATCGGCGATGCGCACCGCCTCGTCGATCTCGAGCGCGGTGCCGATGCGCGTGCACCCGAGGGGTGCGCATGGCTCGACGAGGCGACCATCGAGGATCTCGAGCTGGCCGATGTCGTGCACGGTATCGATCGCACGGTGAGCCCGACGGGGGCTCAGCAGCTGTGGCGCATGGTCGCCGCGCCGGCACTGCGCATCGACGTGATCGCGGGGCGCGAGCGTGCACTCGCGATGCTGGCCGCGGATCCGTCGGCGCGTGCGCAGCTGCGCAAGGTGCTCGCGGGCGCCGCCGATCCCGACACCGCGTACGTACCCCTCCTCCTGTGGTCGGAGACGCCCGCGCCGCTGCTCCCGGGCTGGGGCTCGCAGGTGATGGCGGGCGCGCTGCTCGCGTGCATCGCCGGCGTGTTCGTGTGGCCGGTGCTGATCCTGCCAGCGATGCTGCTGTTCGTCGCGAACGTCGTGCTCGACGACCGCGGGAACGTGCACCTCGCCCAGCACGCACGCGCGCTCCAGATGTTCGGGCGGGTACTCGCGGTCGCCGAGCGGGTCGTGCGCGAGCAGCTCGGTCCTCCCGACGTCCGCGCGGCGATCGCCGCCGAGCTGCCCGCGCTGGGCCCGCTGCGGAAGAAGCTCGCGATGCTCTCGGTGAACGATCCGCTCGACATCAGCGGCGTGGTCAGCGCCGGCTTTCAGATGCGATTGATCGCGATGGCGTCGTGCCTCGACCTCTTGAAGAAGCACCGCGAGCCGATGCGGCGGCTGCACCGCCTCGTCGGCGAGCTGGATGCGCTGCAGGCGATCGCGACTTGGCGAGCCGAGCGCACCGATGTCTCGATCCCCGAGCTCGACGAGGGCGACGACGTCGGGCTCGAGGTCGACGACCTCCGTCATCCCGGCATCCCCGGTGCAGTGGGCAACTCGATCGATCTCGGCGGACAGAGCCTCGTCGTCACCGGTAGCAACATGTCGGGCAAGTCGACGTTTCTCCGCACGCTCGCGGTCAACGCGGTGCTCGCGCAGTCGATCCACACGGTGTGCGGAACGTGGCGTGGCTCCATCGTTCGCGTTCACGCGGCGATGCGCGCGGTCGACGCGACCGGCGAGGGCCTCAGCACCTACGCGGCGGAGGTGGCCACGGTGGGCACGCTGGTCGCCGCGGCCGAGCCGAGCGCGCCGTCGCCGCCGGCGTTGATGGTGCTCGACGAGCCCTTCCGCGGCACGAACCCGATGGTGCGCGTGCCGATCGTCGTCGCGGTGCTCGAATACCTGGCGCGCGACAACATCGTCATCGCCGCGACGCACGATCTCGATGTCGCGAAGCGGCTGTCGGAGGTGTTCGAGCGCGGCTGCTTCCGCGAGCTCGACGACGAGGACGGCACCACGTTCGACTTCCGGTTGCGACCAGGAATGGCGGTGACGACGAACGCGGTCGCGCTGCTGCGCCGCGCCGGCTATCCGGCCGCGATCCTCGACGCGCTCACATGAAGTTGCGCGTGTGCAGTGCCGACAGTGCCGCGGCTTGATCGGGCGCGAAGCCGAGGCGCGAGAGCCGCTGCTTGCGCCCGTCGTCCATCGCGCGTTGCAAGTCGACCACGGCCGCGTGCCCGCGCCGCAGCGCCGCGGGATCCCAGCTTCCTGCGGCGAGCAGGATCAGCGCGTCGAAGACCTCGGCGTTGAGGCCCGCGGTGTGCGCGAGCGAGGCATGCCGGCGCCCGATCGCAGCGGCGAGCCTCTCGCGCAGCTGCGGATCCTCGGTGACGTGGCGTTGCAGGTGCGCGAGCCCGAACGCGACGTGGCGCGCCTCGTCCTGTGCCGAGAATCGCGCGACCTCGCGCGTGCACTGATCGGGCGCGTGCTCGCGGAGGAACCACAGCAGCGACAGGAAGCTGCCCTCGCCGAGCACCGACAGCAGGAAGCTCGCGATCGCGAAGTCCGGCTCCTCGAACAGCGACGCCAGCGAGGCCTGGCCGCCCGCGGTGGACAACCCGAGCACGTCGCGCCGCAGATGTGCGCGGCGCGTGAAGATCTCGATGTGGCGCGCCTCGTCGGCGGCCTGGATCGCGAGCAGCTGCATCACCTCGCGGAAGTGCGGGTGGATCCGGCCGAGGAACCGCGCTGGCACGAGCAGCGCCGCGGTCTCGTTCTCGATCAAGTACGTCATCACCTGGACGACGGCGTCCTCGACCTCGTCGGGATGATCGATCGGCGCATCCCAGGGAATCGCGGTCGCCGGATCCCACTGTGCCGCCGCGGCCTGCGCGTAAAGGCGCGCGGCCTCGTCGGCCCACACCTCGGAGCGAGTCGAGAGCGGCAGGTCGAGCTCCGGCGCTCCGCGCTCGACGAGTGCACCGCGCGCGGCGAGACCCCAGTGTGCCGGCGCACGTGCCTCGGGCGCACCGACGGCGCCCGCGCGCTCCGCGCCACTCCAGCGATCCGGACCACGCGAGAGCACGAACGTTCCGCCGTGTGCCGAGACCGAGTGCCCCTGCGCACGCGCCCACGCCGGTAGGTCGATGCCGAGCGTGGCGGACGACCCGCGCACGGTGACGGTTGGATCGCGAGCGAGCGCACGCTTGATCAGGAGGTGCGCTCCCTCGTCGAGTCCGAGATCACCGAGGTCGAGGGTCACGACAGCTGCGCCAGCCAGGGCTCGATCGTCTTGTACCGATCGATCGCGCGCTCGAGCAGCGCGTAGCCCGAGGTACGGCCGGGCTTCCAGACCTTCAGGCCCTCCATGTCGAGCAGCGGCCGCACGCGCGGATCTTCGTACGACATCGCGAGCAAGAGCTCGCGGAATCTGCCGATCGACGAAGGCCCGCCATCGAGCACCGTGAAGTTGCAGTGATCGTACGGCGCGGTCTGCAGGATCACGCGCAGCGCCGACGGCCCGAACAGACCCTCGCGCGTGAACGCGAGGCGGTTACCGTCGATCACGCACGCGGCATCGACGGTCCCCGCGAGCAGCGCCTTCACCGCGTCGCGCTCGCCGCCGATGTGATCGCCGTGCTTGCCGGGCAGCACGTCGTGGCGGACCACGGCGCCCTCGACGCCAGCCTCCGCGAGCGCGAGCAGCGGGATCAGCGTCGCCTGCGGCGAGTCGTCCGCGCCCACACCGATCCGCTTGCCGCGCAGGTCCGCGGTCTCGCGCACCTGACCGTCGGCCTTCACCAGCACGACGCTGGTGAGATCGCAGTCGGTGTCGCGCATCGCGATCGCCTCGGCGGTTCGGCCGCGCTTGATCGCCGCGCGCTCGGCCTCGAGCCAGGCGAGCGGCGAGTTCCACGCGACGTCGACCTCGCCGCGCAGGTGCGCCTCGACCTGGCGCTCGTAGTTCGAGAAGAGGATGTAGTCGAACGGCAGACCAGCGGCCTCGAAGTACGCCTTGAAGCCCTCCCAGATCGGGACGACCTTCGCGTCATACGCCACGGCGCCGAGAACGAGTTGCTTCGCCATGATCAGAACAGCGGCTGGCCGCAGACGGCCTTCCCGATGAAGTCGTAGAGGACGTCGGTGGTCGGCCCCATGACCAATGCGGCGCGCGAATCGCGGAAGATCCGCTCGACGCCGACTTCCTTGCGGAACGCTGTGCCACCGCACACGCGCATCGCGAGATCGGTGACCTGCGCGGCGGACTCGCCGGCGGCGGCCTTGCTCTCGAGCACGCGCAGCATGGTGTCGGCGCGGTTCGAGCCCATCGCCGCCAGCGTGTCGGCGATCAGCGTCTTGGTCTGGTCGGTCTGGATCCGCATGCGGGCGATGAACGCGCGCACCGTCGGCAGATCCGCGACCGTCGAGCCGGCGTGCTGGAACGTGGTTCCGCCCGCGTGCGCGGCGGTGCGCGTGGTCGCGGCCTCCATCAGGCCCGCGGACACCGAGGCGCACAGCACGTTGAACCACGGCAGCACGACGCCCATCATGATCCCGAAGCCGGCGCCGTCGTCGCCGAGCATGCTGGTCGCCGGGATGCGCGCGTCCTCGGCGGTGACCGGTACGGAGTCGTTGCCGCGCAGACCGATGCCGTCGAACTGTGCGTCGGAGATCCGCAAGCCGGGGGTGGTGCGCGGGACGAGCCACAGCGTGCTCATCTCGGTGCCGGCGAGCGGCTTGCTCGACCACACCAGGACATCTGCCTTGTGCGCCGAGGTCACCCAGCTCTTGCGCGCGGTGAGGAGCACATCCTTGCCGTCGGTCTTCGCGATGCCGATCGGCGCCCAGAAGTGGCTGCGGGATCCGGGCTCGGAGAACGCGAGCGTGGCGAGGAGCTCGCCAGCGCCGACCTGCTGCACGACGTCATCGGCGCCGTGCTTCTCGATCACCGCGGCGCCGCAGTAGTGCATGCAGACGACCATCGCGGTCGACCCGCACTCGCGCGCGAGGCGCTCGACGACGATCTGCGCATCGGGCAGGGTGGTGAACCCGAGCAGACCGGCGGCGCGCAGCGCGTCGAGGGTCTGGGTCGGGAAGGCGCCGCGATCGACATCGGCGGCGTGGGTGGCCGCGATGGCGGCGATGGATTCGAGCTTCTCGGGAACGATCGACATGAAACTCCAGGCGCGGATGCGCCCGGAGGCGGCTCACCCGTCTTGGCTTGACCCGGGCACGCCGGGCCGCGGGTTGAGTCAGGAGCGGAGGAACATGGCGCGGACCTTAGCCTACCGAGGCTCGAGCCGCCAGGCGCCAGGGAGTCGTCGACGGGATGTCGTTCAAGAGCTCCGGTGCGCGAAGCACCAGCTGGTGTGTCGTCGCGAGCATCAGCGGCGCACCGGCGGCGGTCCACGGTCCGAACCGTCGACCGAGCAAGGCGACCGCGACCAGCAGCAGCGGGCTCGCGAGCGCGATCGGCAAGCGCACCACGACGTCGCTGTCCCCGATCAGCGCACCCACGCGCGCGATCACTCGCGCAGTGCGCAGACTTCGTGCACCGCCACCCTCAGATCTTCGAGGCCGCGCGACACCCGCGTCGTGCGATGGACCGAACGCACACGATCCGGCAGATCACAGCTGCTCGAGGAACGGCAGCACCGCGGCGGCGATCCGCGCACAGCCGCCGCGCGTGTACGTGACCGCGTGCGAGGTCTCGAGCTCGATGCCCGCGTACCGCTGACCGGCGAGCTCTGTGCGGAGCGACGTGCAGATCGCGGGACCGAGGCCGGTGTAGGGCTGGTTCGCGCGCACGTCGATGCCCTTGCTGCGGAGCTGGAACATGAGTCGCTCCGCGAGCTCGGCCTCGAACGGATGTCCCGGGTCGTACAGCACACCGCACTCGTACGTGCGCTGCGCAGGATCGAGCGACGGATCGAAGCTGTGCGACGAGAAGTGCAAGCACGCGCCGCGGTCGCGCAGCCGTGCGGTGACATCGCGCCGCACCGCCTCCCAGTACGGTTGATGGAACAGCGCGAGTCGCGCGGCGCGATCGCCCGGCGAGAGGTGGGCGTTGCCAGGCACGACCGCGCCGTAGCTGTTGCGCGGGATCACGTCGGCGTGGTCGGCCGGTCGGTTGAGATCGACGAACATCCGCGTGAACGCACCCGCGTGCACGGGCAGGCCGAGCGCCTCGCCGAGCTGCTCCGCGATCTCGAACGCACCGTGGTCCCAGCCGGCCTGCGACCGCAGCACCTCGGGCACGACGCCGAGGTCGGCATCGTGTGGCAGCTGCCACGAGGCGTGCTCGCACGACAGTACAACTCCAGTCACAGCAGCTCTAGGCTAGCGCACGTCGGTCGCGCGCGGAACCAGGGCAGCCGCCAGCAGTGCAGCGACCGTGACCACACCCGCATGGATGATGCCGGTGTGCATCGGATCCGTGATCCGGCAGTGGAGGTGCAGGACGAGCCCGCCAAGGCTGCCGCCACCAGCGCCGAGCGCCGCCGCGATCCACCGCGAGCCGACGGGCATCGCGCCGCGCAGGAACATCGCTCCGAGGATCACCGGCACGAGCGCCGTCGCGAGGCCGAGCTCGAGGCACCAGTGCCCCTGGATGAAGCGCTCCGCGTTGTACTGCTCGCTCGAGGGTCCGTGCGGATGGACGAGCCAGCCCATCACCACGAACGCGATGGCCGCGACGATCGCCGAGGTCACGGCGAGACGCCGGCGCGACAGCATCGACCCCGGCGCGGGCACGAGCGCGAGGTAGCACGGCACGACGAAACCGAGGAACCAGGCGAGCCCGCCGAACACGAGCCACTCGACGGGGAGCTCGCCCGCATCGCGCCGGATGCTGAGCACCGCGAGGAGCAGGCCGCCGTAGAGCAGCGAAACGATGCCGACGATCGCGAGCTGGCGGACCGGCCGGCGCGTCGCGACCGGCTCGAGCGAGCCGAGCTCCGCCTCGAGCTCCTTCGCCATCGGCGGTGGGGCAAAGTCGGGCAGCGCGAGGTCGTCGTCGGTCACGAGGCCTCCCGGCTCTGCTTCGCCGACGGCGCGCCGAGCTTCGCGCGCAGCGCCTCGTAGCCGCGGTGCGCACGGACCTTCATCGCACCGACCGTGGTGCCTGCGATCTCCGCCGCCTCGGCGACGCTCTTGCCCTGGAGCTTCGTGAGTACGACCGCCTCGCGCTGCTGCTCGGGCAGCTCGGCGAGCGCATCGAGCGTGGCCGCGAGCAGCTCGGGATCGGCGCGCGGCTCGTCCTTGCGATCGGCGGGCTCGCCGTGCAGATCGGCCGCGATCTCCGGCAGGTCATCGGTGTCGCCGACGCCGACCTTTGCCCGCTTGCCCTTGCGGACGTCGTCGATGAACGTGCGGTGCGCGATCGAGTAGATCCACGGCACCGGATCGGCGCCGCGCACGTAGGCTGCGCGCGCGCGGTGGACCTTCAGGAAGGTCTGCTGGAGGAGGTCGTCAGCGACGGCCTTGGACCGCGTCATCTTGACCAGATATCCGTAGAGCTTCGGCGAAACGAGGGCGTACAGCTCGCGGAACGCGCCTGCTTCGCCGTCGCAATACCTCGCCATGAGCTCCTTGGGATCGGCCATCTCAGCCGATGCCGGGTATACGCCACCGGGGCGCCCTGGTTACACGAGGTGCGATCTCTTTGATCGCGCGGGCTTGCGCGGGCGCGCCGGGTGCACGATAACCCGCGCATGGGCCGCACCAAGAGCAAGCTGAAGAACCGTCCCAAGTACAAGATCGTGCGGCGTCTCAAGGACCGCAAGATGAAGGCGAAGAAGAAGGCGGCCCACAAGCGCGGCCTCGGTCGCAGCAAGAAGCGCCGCCAGACCCGCGGCAAGAAGAAGTAGCTACAGTCCCGCGAGGGACCACGCGATGAACAGCTGCGCCGCGTAGTAGGCGGGCAGCCCCCACGCCTTGTTCCAGAACGTCGCCGCGACGAACTTGTCCCGGGCTACCGCCAGATCCGACACGAAGAACAGCAGCGCGCCGATCAGCATGCGCGTGCGCTGCGGGTCGGGCAGGGCATCGGTGCGCCATGCCGCGATCGCCGCGACGACCATCGTGACGATCGCGAGCACGTACGCGATCACGGGCACGCGCATCGACCCGAGCTTGGGCCACAGCAGCGCGAGCACGCCGAGACCGGCGACGACCGGCACCGTGGCGTATGCCCCGGCGCCACTCAGCCACCCGGTCGGCGGTACCAGGTACGCGAACGCCGCGATGTACGCGAGGTGACCGAGGAGGAACGCACCGAGCCCCGCGAGGAAGGCGCCGGAGCTCCTGCCGAGCAGCGCCGCATCGCCGATCGCCCCGAGCACGAGGCCGATGAAGATCAGCTGGCCGTAATGCACGCGCGCCGGATCGTGCCCGATGCGAAACGCCATCAGCCCGAGCCCGACGAACGCCGCCGACGCGAGCAGCTTGCTGGCCACGCGCAGCGTGCGGTGCTTCATGTACTCCGCGGCCACGAGCACCGCGCACGCCGCGATGCAGATCGCGGTCAGTATCATCACCGCGCGAGCTCCGCGGCCACCAGCTCGAGGCGGTCCTGGCCCCAGAGCAACTGCGTGCCGTTGACGATGAACGTCGGGACGCCGAAGACCTTGTTGGCGATGGCGGCGGCGGTGTTGTCGAACAGCGCCTGCTTCAGCTCGGGCTCGCCGGTGCGATCGATCCAGCCGCCGGGGAGGCCGGATGCTTCGAGCACGGACTGCAACACGGATCGATCCTCGAGGTCCTTACGCTCGGCCCACATCGCGCGCGCGAGCGCGGTCGCGAGCTTGACGCCCGGATCGAACCCGCGCTCCGCGGCGAGGATGCACAGCCGCTGCGCGTCGACGGTGCGCTGCGGAAACTTCGCCGGGAACACGAACGGCTCGCCCCACCAGTTCGCCCAGCGGTGCATGTCGCGGCCGATGTAGCGCTGCTTCGCCTCGGGCATCGCGAGCAGCGGCACGTTCACCTGATCGATCTGCTTGAACAGCGCGCCGAGCAGGATCGGGACGAGCCGCGGCGTCACGCCGGTCGCGCACGTGAGCGCGGGCAGCTGCGTCAGTGCGAGGTACGCGAACGGGCTGGAGATGTCGAAGTACACGTCGAGCGTCGCGCCGGGCTTCGCGGGCGGTGCCTCGAGAAACGGTCGCGGACCTCCCGGAGGCGGCCCGCCATCGGGATCCCAGCCGGCGAGCGCGGCCTCGAGGAAGCCGATCCGGTCCTGACCCCAGATCAGCAGGGGGCCCGAGTCGCGACGCAGGATCCACGCGGGGGCACCGAAGATCCCCAGGGCGATCGCCTCGTCGGTCCGCACGCGGAGCTCGTCCTTGATCGCGGGATCCTCCGCACGCGCTTGCGCGGAGGCGATGTCGTCCGCGCTCACACCGGCACCGGCCAGCGCGCGCGCGATCACCGCATCGGAGGTAACGTCCTCGGCGCGCTGCCAGTACGCCGCGTAGATCGCTTCGATCGCCGACGGCCAGCGGGAGTGGGGGAGGGCGAGCAGGGTTCGGAGCGCACGGACCGTTCGCATCGGGTGCGCCTCGGGCATCTGGAACGGGATCCCGAAGTGAGCCGCCCACCGGTGCATGTCGTGGAAGTTGTGCTCGCGCTTCGCGGGCGACAGGGTCGCCATCGGCCCGTCGCCGGCACCGATCCCGCGGAACACACCTCCCAGGAGCATCGGGCGCCAGTCGATCGCGGTTCCAAACCGTGAGGCCAACCGCGACGCGAGGTACGCGTACGGGCAGGAAAAGTCGAACCACAGCTCGAGCACCGATGAAAGGGTTACACCCAAATGTCCGACCGTGTGGGACCAACGTGAGCCAGGTGATCCGCACCTTTCGGGCTCTCGACTTGGTACTTTCCCCGTGTCCTCTCCGGACGCTAGGATTTACTGAGTCGAACATGGCCAAGCTGGTCGACGGGTTCAAAGACGGCAAGCCAGACCTGGGGCGCCGCACGTTCTTGGTTCCGGAGAACCATGCAGAAGTGCTCGCGCTGCTCTATCACGAGCAAACGGGCATCGTAGGCGGGCTCCCGGTAGGGCCGGTGACCACCGATCCGTTCGGGGCGCACGGCATCCGCATGTACCCGGATCAGGACCCGGTGGTGCTCGAAGAGACGCGCCGATACTTCGAGAAGCTCGCGGAACGCTTCTCGAATGATCTTCCGAAGGCGTAGTCCGCAATTCTCTGCTAGGGTCACCACCAGCACAGTTTCTGGTTCGTGAACATTTTGTCTGGATACGGGTTCTGCGGGTTTTGGGTTCTTCTGGTCGCGTGTAGCGGGAAGCAGACGCCCTCGTCTCCCTGCAGCAAGGATGTCGACTGCCGGGACCCTCGCATCTGCGAGCGCGGCGCGTGTGTCGACCCGCGCCCGGTGCCTCGTGCCGAGACCGGTAGCGGCTCGGCCGCAGTGACGAGCGACGCGGTGACGGCCGCAGGTCCGATCGCCGGCTCGCCGCCGTTCGCGATGTTCGGCGGCGACGCGCGGCACACCGGCCGGCGCGGAGGTCCTGCACCCGCGAGGGCGCCCAAGGAGATCTGGAAGGTGCCGCTCGGTGGCGTGGTCGCCGGCTCCCCGACGATCGGTCCCGACGGCACGATCTACGTGACCTCGCACGAGGGCGGGCTCTACGCGTTCACGCCCACGGGCACACAGCTGTGGAAGCTGCCGATGGGCGATCGCTCGTGGAGCACGCCCGCGGTCGCGCAGGACGGAACGATCTACGCCGGCTCCGACGACGATCACCTGTATGCGGTGACTCCGGAGGGCAAGCTGAAGTGGAAGCTGCGCCTCGGCGCGTGCGATCCGAAGGGCTTCGGTCCCGAGTCATCGCGCTGCGATGTCGACGGTGGACCGACGATCGGTACCGACGGCACCATCTACGTCGGCGGCGATGGCATCCACGCGGTATGGCCCGACGGCACGCTGCGCTGGAAGCTCGCCACACCCGAGCACGTCGCCTCGACGCCGGCGATCGGCGCCGATGGCACGGTGTACGCGGGCTGCCAGGACGACGCGCTCTACGCGGTCGCGCCCGACGGCACGAAGCGCTGGGAAGTCCGAACCGGCGGTGACGTCGATGCGTCGCCGTCGATCGCTGCGAACGGCACGATCTACGTCGGCAGCGACGACGATGCACTGTATGCGATCACGCCCGCGGGGCAGGTCGCATGGAAGACGCTCACCGGCGGAGATATCCGCGGGGGTGCAGCGCTGGGGGCCGACGGGACGATCTACGTCGGCAGCCATGATGGTCGGCTCTACGCGATCGCGCCCGACGGAAGAGTCCGCTGGCGCGTCGCCGCGGCCGACAAGATCGCCGCCACGCCAGGCGTCGCTACCAACAACACGATCCTGGTCGGCGCCCAGGATGCACATCTCTACGCGATCGGGCCCGACGGCACGCTCCTGTGGCTGCTCGCGCTCGCGGGAGACGTCGATACGACGCCCGCGATCGCGCGCGACGGGACGATCTATGTCGCCGGCGACGACGCACACCTTCACGCTTTTCGTCCTTAAGGAATCATTCACATGTCTACGTTCGATCGACAGGCCGTTCTCGAGAGCCTGTCCAAGATGGTCACCCCCGGCATCAAGCTCACGGCACTCGCCGACGAGCTCGGCGTGCGCAAGCACGAGTACTCCACCCTGCGAAACCTGATGGTTCAGCTGGTCGAGGATGGCACCGTCCAGGTCCTCCCCGGAGGCGCGTTCGCGCTCGCACCATCGGGACGCCCCAATGACCGCCGCGCGAAGAAGAGCTCGACCGCCTGGTCCAGTGGCGAGGAATACGATCCGCCCGACGAGCCGTTCGTCGCCGCGGATCCCGCACCGAAGGCATCGAAGGCCAAGCCGGTGGCGCCGAAGCGCGCGAATCGCGGCACCCTGCCGTGGGTGAAGGCGAAGGCTCCACCCGCACCGCCGAAGCCCTCCACGCCGACCGAGGACTACGATCCTGACACCGGCGAGGTTGGCCCTCCGGTCAAGGTCCGCGACGACCGCACGATCGGCCGCATCACCGTGCACCCGGCGGGGTACGGCTTCGTCGCCATCGAAGGCGGCGAGACCGTGTTCGTGCCGGCGAAGTATCGCAACCTCTCGCTCGACGGCGACAAGGTCGCGGTCGACACCTGGCCCGGTGTGCGCGGCACCGAAGGACGGGTCACCGAGGTGCTCGCTCGCGGCCGCGCTCGGTTGACGGGCATCCTCCGCCGCGTCGGGCGCGCGGTGTATCTCGAGCCCGACGATCCGCGGATCGCCGCCGACTACGGCCGCGTCCACATGGACGACGCGCCGAACGGCAAGGACGGTGATGCGATCGTCGTCGAGATCACGCGCTATCCCGATGCTGCACGGCGCGAGCTCGCTGCGAAGCTGCTCAAGGTGCTCGGCGATCCCGAGGATCCGCGTACCGAGATCGAGAAGATCCTCGCCTGCGCGGTGATCCCGCTCGAGTTCCCCGACGACGCACTCCAGCAGGCGAAGCGCACGGGGCAGGAGCTCGGTCCGAGCGACCTCGCGAACCGCATCGATCTGCGCGATCGCCGGTTCGCGACGATCGATCCCGAGACCGCGCGCGACTTCGACGATGCGCTCTGTATCGAGGACGGTCCGCACGGTGGCCCGCGCGTGTGGGTCGCGGTCGCCGACGTCTCGCACTACGTGCGGTGGGGCGATGCGCTCGACAAGGAGGCCGCGATCCGCGGCGTCTCCGTCTACCTCCCCGATCGCGTGATCTCGATGCTGCCGCACGAGCTGTCGGCCGGCATCTGTTCGCTGAACCCGAACGTGGATCGCTGCGCGATGGTCGTGCGGCTCGACTACACCGAGGACGCGAAGCTGGAGAACATCGGCTACGCCGCGGCGGTGATCCGCTCGAAGGCGCGCCTCGATTATCCCGGTGTCGCGGCCGCGCTCGGCGGCGACTTCCGCGGCCGGCGCGAGGAGTACCGCCCGTGGATCGGCGAGCTCACGCGGCTCAACGAGCTCGCGAAGCAACTGCGCACGAAGCGGCGCGCGCGCGGGGCGCTCGAGCTCGATCTGCCGGAGCCGAAGGTGATCCTCGACGCCGACGATCCGCGCCTCGTGCGCGACGTCGTCAAGGCAAAGGGCGATCCCGCGGTGAAGCAGGCGTACCAGCTCGTCGAGGAGTTCATGATCGCCGCGAACGAGGCGGTCGGTTCGTTCTTCCGCACGCGCAACGTGCCGAGCGTGTGGCGCGTGCACGCGCCGCCGAAGGCAGACCGGGTCGCGCAGCTCTCGGAGCTGCTCGGCGCCTACGGGATCAAGGTGGACCCCCAGGAAGCACAGACGCCACTCGGCATGAAGGCGGTGCTCGATCAGATCGAGGAGAAGCCCGGCGCGCAGGCGCTCTCGATGCTCGTGCTGCGCACGCTGACGCAGGCGGTGTGGGACACCGTACCGATCGGCCACTTCGGTCTCGCCTCCGGTGACTACCTGCACTTCACGTCCCCGATCCGGCGCTATCCGGATCTGCTCGTGCACCGCCTGCTGAAGGCGCACCTCCACAAGGATGGTCAGCCGTCCGGTGAGGGCTACACGAAGGCACCGCCGCCGGTGGAGACCCTGACGGAGCTGGCGCATGCGTCGAGCGGGCACGAGCGCCGCGCGATGGAGGCGGAGCGCGAGGCGGTGTCGATGTACCGCGCGTACATGATGCGCGACCAGGTGGGTCAAGAGTTCGAAGGCACGGTGTCTGCCGTGACGAGCTTCGGCGCGTTCGTCGAGCTCGACGAGCCGTACGTCGAGGGCCTGATCAAGCTCGAGTCACTCGGCGACGAGCCGTTCTCGTACGACGAGGTGCACATGCGCCTCGCCGGAACACGAACCGGCCGGTCGATCGAGCTCGGCGACAAGGTGAAGGTCCAGATCAACAACGTGTCGGTGATCCGCCGCCGGATCGACTTCACACTGCTCGCGACCGCGAACAGCAACAAGCGCCGGCCCACGCTCGAGGCGAGCTCGCGCGTGAGCATCGTCCAGCGCAAGAAGGCCGGCAAGGAGATCGATCGGGCCCAGCGCGGCCGCGCGGATCGTCGCGAGCGTACCGAGCGACCGCAGGTCGGCGCTCAGCCGCGGGACCGAAGCGAGCGCGCCGAGCGCACGGAGCGGCGAACCGCGCCCGCGTCGAGCTCGGGCGGCAAGCTGCGCCTCGGGGTCTCGCACCGCGCCGGCGGCGGCAAGAAGCCCGGCAAGAAGCCACGGCGCTAGCGAGCTGCGAGCGCTTCGAGCAGCTTGCGGCGCGTGATCGGCTTCGCGACGAGTGCGCGGACGCCGAGGTCGCGCGCGCGGCGCCGGTGCTCCGGGTTCGCGCGCGAGGTGATGACCACGATCGGCGTCGACTTGAAGCGCTCGTCCTTGCGGAGCCGCGCGATCAGGTCGAATCCGCCGAGCTCGGGCATCTCGAGGTCGGTGACGACGAGATCGTAGCGGAGCTGCTTCGTCATCTGCAGCGCGCGGGCGCCGTCCTCCGCAACGTCGACGATCCAGCCCTCGCGGCCGAGCATGCTCGTCATCGCCTCGCGGATCGCGCGCGAATCGTCCACGACCAGCGCGCGCCCGGCGAGCACGACCGGGGCCGAGTCGAGCGCGAACATCGCCTCGGTCGGCGAGTCGGGATAGGCGCGGCGCACGAGCTGGGCCGGATCGAGGATCAGCTGGACCTTGCCGGAGCCGCTGATCGTCGCGCCCGCGTAGAGCGTCAGCGGCGCGAGCAGCGGGCCGAGTGGTTTGATGATGATCTCGCGCGGCCCGACGATCTTGTCGACCGTGCACACCAGGCTCTTGCCCGCGAACGAGACGACCACGCCGGCGCGGCGCTCGAGCACCGTGGTCGAGCCCAGCAGACTCTCGAGCCGCAGCACCGGGAGCTGCTCGTGGCGCACCGTCGTCACGTGCGCGGTGGGCTCGACGGTCGTGGTGTCGACGACGTGCACGTTCGGGATCGCGTAGACCTGCCCGCCGACCTTGAACAGCATCGCCTGCGCGAGCGCCGTGGACAGCGGGAGCCGGAGGCTGAACGTGGTGCCCCGCCCAGGCGTCGACGAGAGCTTGACCTCGCCGCCGAGCTTGGACACCGTCTCGCGCACGAGGCCGATGCCGATGCCGCGGCCCGCGAGCTCGTCGGCGTCGCCGCGGATCGAGACGCCGGTGCCGAGCAGCGCGTCGAGGATCTCGGTGTCGTTCGCGAGCTGCGCGCGGGTCTGGCTCCAGCGACCGGTCGCGACCAGGCGCTCGCGCAGCGCGGAGGTGTCGATGCCGCGGCCGTCGTCAGAGACCTCGAGCACGAGGAGGTTGCCGTCCTGGCGCGCACGGATCGTGACGGTCGCCGTGACCGGCTTGCCGCGAGCGGCGCGCTCCTCCGGCGGCTCGACGCCGTGGGCCACCGCGTTCCGCAGGAGCTGCGTGATCGGATCGACGAGCTGCTCCGCGACCGCCTTGTCGAACTCGGTGTCCTCGCCGAGCGTGCGCAGCTCGACGTGCACGCCGGTCGCTCGGCGTAGCGCGCGCAGCGTACGCGCCGCGTGGAGGAACAGATTGCGCGCGGAGTCCATGCGGATCCGCGTCAGGCCCTTCTGCAGCTCTCCGATCGTGCGGCGCAGCGCCTCGATCTCGTCGAGCAGGGCCGCGGTCGTCTGCGACAGCAGCGCCGCCTGGCTCGCGAGCTCGCCTTCGGCCTCGACGAGCGAGGCCCGGTTCGGCGGGCCCGCCACATCGAGCGTGTCGTGCAGGCTCTGCCGCGTCCGCGCGAGGTCACGCGCGAGCGTGCGCAACAGCTGCACGCGGCGCTCGATGCGGGTGCGATCGAACAGCAGCTCACCCGCGCTCGACATCAGATCTTCGATCCGCTCGGGCTCGACGCGCAGCCACGCCTTTGGCTCGGGCGCGGGCCCCGCGTCGTGCACCGGCTCGAGCACCGGCTCCGGGGGCGGTTCGACGAACGTCGGTGGCAGCGACTGCGGCCGGCGATTCGGCCGGGCGATCTGATCGATCTGGTCGCGGATCTTGTCGGCGATCGCGTCGCTGCCCGGCTCGCCGGCCGTCTCGACGTACGCGCGCAGCCCGTCGGTGACCTCGACCAGCTGATCCGCGGTCTGCGGGGTCCACGGCGACGGCTCGCGCCCGAATGCGGCGAGCGCGCTCTCGAGGCGGTGCGAGAGGTCGACCATCGCCATCAGACCCACCGTGCCCGCCGCCCCCTTCAGCGTATGGGTCACCCGCATCATCTCGGTCAGGGCCTCCGCGTTCGGCTTCGTCGATCCGCCGGCGAGCACGCGGGTGGTCACGGTCTCGAGTGCTTCCTGGGCCTCGGCACGAAACAGGCCGCGCAGCATCGCGAGCTCGTCGGCGTCGAAGTCGAGCTCGCCGTCGCTCATGATGCCGCGACCGGTACCGCGCCCGCGGCGGCCATCGTGATCAGCTCGAGCGCACGCCGAACCAGCACCGCCGGGTCGAGCAGCGTCAGCGGCCGCCCCGACGCATCGTTGATCGCGCCTCCGGTCTCGTGCAGCGACGCGACGTGATCGATCTGATCCACGCGCATCGCGCACACGACACCCTCGGTCTCGAGCACGAGCGCGCCGTCGCCCTGGCGCGCGGCGTGGCCGGCCGGCTGGTCGAGCAGCGCGGCGACGTCGAGCACCGGCAGGATGGTTCCGTGGAGGTTCACGACGCCGGAGAACGCGCTCGGGGCCGAGGGCACGCCGGTCACGAACCCGAGGCTAACGACCTCGCGCACCCAGCGAAGCTCGATCGCATAGCGCACGCCGCCGATCGTGAAGACGATGACGTTGCGCAGCTCCGGCACCAGCCGGAGCATACAGCGTTAGCTGGCGGCCTTGGACTCGAGCACGAGCTCGGGGCGCGCACGATTTTCGACGACATCGCGGGTCACCACGCACTCCTTGACGCCGGTCAGCGACGGGATCTCGTACATCACGTCGAGCATCACTTCTTCGAGGATGGCGCGCAGGCCGCGGGCACCGGAGTTCCGCCGCGCGGCTTCCGTGGCGATCGCAGTGAGCGCGTCGGGGCGGAAGTTCAGCTTCACGCCCTCGAGCTCGAACAGGCGGTGATACTGCTTCGCGAGCGCGTTGCGCGGCTTCCAGAGCACCTCGGTGAGCGCGTCGACATCGAGCGCGTCGCACGAGACGATCACGGGCAGGCGCCCCATGAACTCGGGGATCATGCCGAACTTGATCAGATCCTCGGTGCGCGCGAGACGGCGCAGGTGGTCCTTGTCATCCTCGGCGGTCGAGACCTGGGCACCAAAGCCAAGCCCTCTCTGACCGGTGCGGCGGCGGACGATGTCCTCGAGGCCGTTGAAGGCACCGCAGCAGATGAACAGGATGTCCGTGGTGTCGATCTGGATCAGCTCCTGCTGCGGGCGGTTGCGCGCGCCATCAGGGGTGATCGTCGCGGTCTTCCCCTCGAGGATCTTGAGCAGCGCCTGCTGCACGCCCTCGCCGGAGACATCGCGGGTGGGGGAGGGCGATCCGCCCTTGCGTGCGATCTTGTCGATCTCGTCGATGCAGATGATGCCGCGCGCGGTCTTCTCGACATCGCCACCGGCCGCGCGGAACAGCGCCTTCACCACGCTCTCGACGTCCTCGCCGACGTAGCCGGCCTCGGTCAGCGTGGTGGCATCCGCGATCGCGAACGGCACGTCGAGCTTTTTCGCTAGCGTCTGGGCGAGCAGGGTCTTGCCGGAGCCCGTGGGGCCCACCAGCAGGATGTTGCCCTTCTGGAGCTCGACATCCGACTGCTTGCCGCGCATGCCGATGCGCTTGTAGTGGTTATAGACCGCGACGGAGAGCGCGCGCTTCGCGTCCTTCTGGCCGACGACGTACTTGTCCAGCTCTTCCACGATCGCGCGGGGAGGCGGGTACTTCGGACGCTCCGACGCCTCTTCCTTCGCAAGGATATCGTTGCAGAGCGTCACGCATTGGTCGCAGATGAACACCCGCGGACCGCTGATGAGCTTTCGCACCTCGCGCCGCTGCTTTCCGCAGAAGGAGCAATGGAACTCTT
This sequence comes from Deltaproteobacteria bacterium, assembly GCA_013813765.1. Lineage (GTDB taxonomy): Bacteria > Myxococcota_A > Polyangia > Haliangiales > Haliangiaceae > JABFXX01. The sequence continues at coordinate 23,679 of JACCRC010000547.1, forward strand.
CCATCCAGCTCCAATTCTTACATGTTCCGGGGGGCTGGCAATAGGGGTGAGGACGATACGGGTGAGACTGTGAAGTACCCGTGAGAACCGGCTTGACCCGGGAGCAGAACGCGCTGCATCACTGGCCCACGTGCGCGCCGTCGTGATCTGTGCGGACCCCGACACGGCCCTGGAGCCGGGATCGGTGGCGTCCCTGCTCGTGGAGCTAGGGTGCCGGACGACGCTGGGCCGGTTTGACCTCGGGGGGCTGGACCTCGACGAGCTGGCCGATCGGCCGCCCGCGGTCGTGATCGTCGAGGCCGGGGACGACCTTGGCCGCGCCCAGAAGACGATCAAGCGCATCCGCGATGACGGACCCCTCATCGAAGTACCGATCCTCCTCGCGGTGACGGTCGCCCGGCTGCCCGCGCTCGACTTCTCGATCGGCTTTGACGACTTCGTCCTCATGCCGCTCGTGCCGGCAGAGCTCTACGGGCGGATGCGCCAGCTCGACTGGCGAACTGCGACGTTTGGCTCCGACGAGGTGCTGAAGATCGACGACCTCGTGATCGACATCGCCGGCTACGAGGTCCGGATCGCGGGCCGCCGGATCGACCTCACCCACCAGGAGTTCGAGCTGCTGCGGTTCCTCGCTCAGCACCGCGGGCGCGTGTTCACCCGCGAGGCACTTCTCGAGCGCGCCTGGGGCTACCGCTATGCCGGCGGGACCCGGACGGTCGATATCCACGTGCGCCGGGTGCGGAGCAAGCTGGGGGAGATGGGCCTCGTGATCGAGACGGTCCGTAACGTCGGCTACAAGATGCGTGGTTAGGGCCCGCGAATGCGTGAGTCGACCGATCAGTTGTCCTGATCGCGCGGTTTGATGACGTAGTT
>JACCRC010000029.1 GCA_013813765.1 Deltaproteobacteria bacterium
AGGTCTCGGCCAAGGAGTTCCGTTCGCTGAACATCGCGCGCGACGAGTTTCACGGCGACTGGAACTACGTCATCAAACCGCGCGATCAGGACAACTGATCGGTCGACTCACGCATTCGCGGGCCCTAGGGGGGCGCTGGAGCGATCGGGTTCACGCCGGGCGCGATCTCGCGAAACGCGAGGCCGTCGTCGCTGATCGCGATGCTCGGGTTCTCGAACCTGCCATTGGAGAACGGGTACGGCGTGTACGCGAGGAGGTAGCGATAGCCATCGAACAGAACATCCGGATGGACGACCTGCCCGGACCCGTCGTAGGTCGGGATCTCGAGGTGCGGAACCAGGTCCGTGCGCGAGAAAGAGACCTTATCGAACTGCGCGACACCCACTCCCCATGCGAGTCGCGACTCGATGTCATCGCCGCAAGCGGAGAGCAGCGCACACGCGAGAACTGCGGCAGAACGCGGGAGCTGAGACATTGCGACCTCTGCGACAGAGATGCGACGCGATGGAAAAGAAGAGTCGCAGCCGAGAAGACTAAATATCCCACCTCCCGGCCGGCACGTGCGCCGCGATTCGCTGCGAGTTCCCCGGCGGCGAGCTCGTCGTCGGCGGCTGCAGCAGCAACTAGTCAGCGACGGAGTGTCGTCGCTCGCCGGTGATGGGCGAGCAGCTCTGTGCGCACCGGCGACGACAGCTTCGCGACGGCCATCCGCGCACACGCGCGCGACATCAGGCGTGCGTAGCGGCGAATGAAGGCTTCGACACAGACCGGCTCCGCGCGAGACAGCTCGCGCAGCACGGTTCCGACCGCTGTCTGATCGTCGTCCTCGATCGACCAGACGAGGGTCGCGCATACGAGCAGGATCGCGTCGGTGACGCCCGACAGCGAATCGCCGAGCGGTGCGAGCGTCGCGAGCGCGAGGCACGCGGCGCGGCGCTGCTCGCACGCAGGCGCGTCGCGCCATGCGCTCAGCGCGCGCAGCACCTCGCCGCGGCCGACCTCGCGCGACAGCAGCCGGCCGAGCACGCGCGTCGCGAATGCATCGTTGATGACGGACTCCGCGAGGTGGCCCGCCGCGTAGAGGCGCGCGAACCCGGCCAGGTCCGCTGCGCGCAGCTGATCGCCGAGGAAGTCGTGGAGCACGAGGACACCGGCAAGCTTCTCCTGCGCCGTTGGCCGCTCGAGGAGCACGAGCGCGACCCGCTTGCCGACCGCGGCCGGATGCTCGTCAAAGCCCTGCTCGCTCCACCACGCCCGAACGATCGCGCGGATCCTGGCGTGCGGGCGCGAGCGTCGTCCGAGCCGGCGCCGGAGATCGGCGATCGGGTCGCGGACGAGGCCCATTCATCAGACTCGCACTCTAAAATTTGGGCGTCCATGGAGGTGGATGTAGGATAAGGTACGCCTGGGAGTCGCCAGAGTACCTATGTCGAAAAACCGAAAAGTTCGAGAGACTTCCGAAGGCACGTCAGACCGTCGCCGCGAGGTGGTCGGAGTGATCGGGCTCGGGGTGGCGCTGTTTCTGCTGGTCGCCATGGTCTCCCTGCAGGCCGGCCGGCTCGTCATGGGGCCGTTCGGAAAGGCCAGCGCCGGCATGTTCTACGGCCTCGCCGGGATCTGCGGTTACGCCCTGATCGCGCTCGCTCTGGTCGCTGCGGTTCGCATGCTGATCGAGCGCGAGCCGGTCATGCCGCTGACGGTCGCCGCCGGCACGGTGATCGGCGTCGTTGCCCTCGCGATGCTCGCGCACCTCGTGGCCTCGAGCTACCGCGTGATGGGCCACAGCCCGGGCGGCGCGGTCGGCGAGCACCTCGCCGAGATCCTGCGTGCGGTGATCAGCACCGCCGGCACCGCCATGCTCGCATGTGTCGGACTCGTGGTCGCCGTCGTGGTCGCGACGCCGCTGCGCATGCGCGACGTGCTGCACGCGATCGGCGCGGGTGCGAGCGCGGTCGGCCGCACGATCAAGGCAGCCGCGTTCGCGGTGGCTCGGTTCTGGGGCGACGTGTTCCGCGCGATGATGCCCGAGAAGGGCGGCGACGACGACGAGGACGACGACGTCGAGGACGAGGATGTGCTCGAGGTCGGCGCCGACGAGCGCACGGCCGAGCCCGCGATCATCGAGCGGGGCGGTGCCGAGGAAGACAAGCCGAAGAAGAAGAAGCGCCAGATCCAGGTCACCGAGATCGATCCGGTCGTGCCGGGTCCGGCGATCAACCTTCGCACCGCCTCCGGCGGTGCTGCGCGGTCCGGCTCGCCGGACCTTGCAATCGCCGAGACCGTCGCTGCTTCGCCCGACGACGTGCCGGCGAAGAAGCGCTCGCGGTTCCCGCAGGGCACGAAGACGCCTGTGCCCGGTGTCGCCGCGAACGATCAGAAGCCGCAGCTGCAGATCGTCGACGACGAGCCCGAGGTGATCGCGACCGAGGCCGTCGCGGTGCCGTCAGGCGGACCGCTCATCGTGGAGCCGCGGTTCAAGCATGCCGACAAGGCGACGATGGCCGCGAAGGAGAAGGCCGCCGATGCGGAGCGCGCGTCGTTCATCAAGCTCGGCGAGGGCGAGTACCAGCTACCGTCGATCCAGCTGCTGAACTACGACTCGAGCAGCCAGAACGCGATCGACAAGACGGCGATGCTCGAGCTGTCCGCGAAGCTGACGCAGACGCTCGAGAACTACGGCGTGAAGGGCGACGTCGTCGCGATCCGGCCCGGTCCGGTCGTCACGATGTACGAGTTCGCGCCGGCGCCGGGCACGCGCGTCAACAAGATCGTGAACCTCACCGACGACCTCGCGCTCGCACTCGAGGCGCTGCGCGTGCGCATCGTCGCGCCGATCCCCGGCAAGGCCGCGGTCGGTATCGAGGTGCCGAACAAGGCCCGCGAGAAGGTGTTCATCAAGGAGATCCTCGCGGACGACATGTTCCGCAAGGGCCGGATGAAGCTGCCGATGGCGCTCGGCAAGGACATCGAGGGCGGACCCGCCGTCGTCGATCTCGCACGTATGCCGCACCTCCTGGTCGCCGGCACCACCGGGTCCGGCAAGTCGGTTGCCGTCAACGCGATGATCTCGTCGCTGCTCTATCACTGCAGCCCCGAGGACGTCCGGATGATCATGATCGATCCGAAGATGCTCGAGCTCTCGATCTACGAGGGTATTCCGCACCTGCTGCTCCCCGTCGTCACCGATCCGAAGAAGGCGAACCTCGCGCTGCGCTGGGCCGTCGAGGAGATGGAGCGCCGGTACGACATGCTCGCGAACATGGGCGTACGCGACATCTCGACCTTCAACGAGAAGATCGGCAAGCAGATGGCGAAGGTCGAGGCCGACAAGCTTCGCGCCGCCGCCGAGGCCGCGGCCGCCGCGCTCGAAGACGACGTCAACAAGGCCGTCGACTCGAACACGCCGGAAGAAGCCGACGCTCGCGAGAAGATCGTCACCGCTCCGGCGCACCGGCTGCCCTACATCGTCGTCGTGATCGACGAGTTCGCCGATCTGATGATGTGCGCCCCGAAGGAGGTCGAGACCAGCGTCGCGCGCATCGCGCAGAAGGCGCGTGCCGCCGGCATCCACCTGATCCTCGCCACGCAGCGCCCGTCCGTCGACGTGATCACCGGCCTCATCAAGGCGAACTTCCCGTCGCGCATCGCGTTCCACGTCACCTCGAAGATCGACTCGCGCACGATCCTCGACCAGAACGGTGCCGAGGCCCTCCTCGGCGCCGGCGACATGCTGTTCTCCGATCGCGGCGGTGCTCCGCAGCGCTTCCACGGCTGCTACGTCGACGAGGAGGAGATCCAGCGCGTCGTCGAGTTCCTCAAGACGCAGGCCCGCCCGGTCTACAACCTCGACATCCTCAAGCCGCGCGACGAAGAGGGCGAAGGCAATCCCGACATCGGCGGCTCGCCCGGCGGCAAGAGCGACGACGATATGTACGACAAGGCGGTCTACATCGTCACGACCACGCGCAACGCCTCGATCTCGTGGGTCCAGCGCCAGCTCCGCATCGGCTACAACCGCGCCGCGCGGCTCGTCGAGGAGATGGAGAAGCAAGGCGTCGTCAGCCCCCCGGATCACACGAACAAGCGCGAAGTCCTCGTCGCCGCGTGATCGATCGACCTCCGCACCGCCTGCGGCGGTGCTGCGCGGCCCGGCTCGCCGGGCCTTGCGATCAGTCGAACGAGGCAGGCGACGGGCCACCGGGCGTCGCCTTCTTGCCTCGCAGCCGGAACAGGCACTCGCGCGCGCGTGTGACCGACAGGCTCGCGAGCTCGTCCCCCTGCACTTCCGGCATCGGCCGCACCTCGAGCACGTCGATCACGACGGTCATCGAGTCGACGCACGAGATCGTGCGGCACGCGCACGAGCGGCCGTAGAGCTCGCCCGCGAGGATCTGCCAGCTCTTCAGATCGAAGCGCAGATCTGCATCCACCTTGATCGGCTGCGGCCCGTCGCCATCGTAGTCGTAGCTCCACGGCGGATCGTCGAGCCGCGGCGGGCACGTGCGCCCCGACGACTGACACGCCTCGAGCGAATGGATGAACCGCCGGCGCACCTCGAGATCGGCGCGAGCGACCCGCAGCCGATCCTCACCGGCGGAGTCGAGCGCCCTCATCTCGAGCTCGGCGATCACGCGCTCGCCCGTCGCCTCGGCGCCGCGCTCTGCGATCAACGTCTTCTGCAGGTCGGCCTTGTCGTAGGTCGGTATGAAGAGCACGTCCTCGGCGAAGGCGCCGTGAGCCTGGTCGGGCGTGACGAACGTGGTCGGGGAATTGTGCGCAGTGCCTCCGCTACAGCCGAGGAATGCAGCGACCACCCAGACCGGTCTCATCACCAGATAGGGTATCGAACCGTCGCCCGTGCTACCACCCAGGAAGTCCACGTACTTCCACGCCTGAATCACCCGGCGTTGCCGCGCGTCCAAGGACACAAGCACCATGAACCTCCTCGGCATCATCACTCGCGTGTTCCTCGGATCCACGTCGCCTCAGGCTCAGCCGGCCCCGGCGAAGCCCGCGATCGTGGTCGCCGTCACCAACCCCACCGGGACCGTCGCCGCCAATAGCGTCAGCGCTGCCGAGAGCGTCGACAAGGTGCAGAAGTTCTATTCATCGGTGAACCAGGTCTCCGCGCTGTTCCGCCAGACGGTCACGTACGCGACCTTCGGAACGACGAAGGCGAGCGACGGAAAGATGTGGCTCCAGAAGCCCGGCAAGATGCGCTGGGACTACAGCGAGAAGAAGAAGGCCGTCACGGTCCAGAAGAAGAGCTTCATCTCGAACGGCGCGTACCTCTACATGGTCGAGCACGACAACAAGCAGGTCGTGAAGAAGAATCTTCAGAACGACCTGATGCCGGTCGCCGTCTCGTTTCTCTACGGCAAGGGCGACCTCAAGGCGGAGTTCAACGCCGACCTCGACAAGAGCGGCAAGTTCGGCAAGAAGGACGAGATCGTCCTCAGGCTCACGCCGAAGAAGCCGTCGGCCCAGTACAAGAGCCTCACGCTCGTCGTCGCCCCGAGTGACTTTCACGTCACGCAGTCGATCATCATCGACTCGTCCGACAACGTGAACCACTTCCAGTTCTACGCGCCCGACTTCAAGGCGACGGTCGACGCTCGCTGGTTCGAGTTCGACGAGAGGTCGGTCAAGAACTACCGGATCGTCGATGCCGACCAGCAGCAGCAGGGCGCCGGTTCCGCGACTCCCGAGCCGACGCTGATCCAGCCGACGCCCGCGCCGAAGACGCCGAAGAAGTAGACTCGGAGGCATGTTCGAGCGGCTGAGGTTCGCGCGGTACGCGCTGCGGTTCGAGCGCGCCTTCAAGACGGATCAGTGGGACGAGGTGAAGGCCTGCTTCCACTCCGAGGCGCGCTACATCGTGCGCGGCAGCGGCACGAGCTACGACGGCGAGGTCGCCTATCCCGATGCGATCGTCGCGTTCTTCAAGCGCATGCTCGACGATCTCGACCGCAAGTTCGATTCGCGCAAGCCGGGGTTCCGCGGGCTGCCGCGCGTCCGCGGAGGCGAGCTGCTCGTACCGTGGAAGGCGCGCTACTCGATCGGTGATCGCAGCGTCGTGCTGACCGGTGATTCGCGGTGCCGGTTCGAGGACGGCAAGATCATCGAGCTGTCCGATACGATGATCGAAGCGGAAGCGAAGGCCTGGGGAGCCCTCATCGGTGTGACCTCGTGACGTCCTACGTGACCGCGAACGGCCTGAAGTTCGGCTACCTCGAACAAGGCACCGGTCCGCTCGTGCTGCTCGTCCACGGCTTCCCCGACACGGCTCACACCTGGGATGCGGTGATGCCGGCGATCGCGGCCGCCGGCTTTCGCGCGGTCGCGCCGTTCACGCGCGGCTACCATCCAACGGAGATCCCCGCCGACGGCAAGTACGACACCGACACGCTCGGTGCGGACCTCGTCGCGTTGATCGACGCGCTCGGCGAGAAGACCGCCGTGGTCGTCGGCCACGACTGGGGCGCGAGCGCCACCTACGCCGCCGCGTCGATCGCGCCCGAGAAGATCCGGCTCGCGATCACGCTCGCGATCCCGCACCCCGCCTCGATCATCCCCACGCCGCGGCTCGCGTGGATCATGCGGCACTTCATCACGCTGAAGGGTAAGCGCGGAGCTGCGAAGATCCGGGCAAACGATTACGCGCTCGTCGACGAGCTGTTCCGTCGCTGGTCGCCGGCGTGGAAGGACGTTCCAGCCGGCGAGACCGCGAAGGTGAAGGCGGCGTTCGGCGAGCCAGGCGTCGTCGAGGCGGCGCTCGGCTACTACCAGCAGCTGACGATCCGGATGCCGCGATCGCTCAAGAAGAAGATCAGCGTGCCGGTCGTCGCGTTCGCTGGTGAGCACGACAACATCTCACCGCGCGCATTCGAGAAGGCGCGGCACTGGTTCACGTCGTCGTACGAGGTCGTGCAGGTGCCCGGCGGACACTTCATGCACCGCGAGCATCCCGAGCACTTCGTCGGGGAGCTCGTTCGCGTGCTCCGCGACAAGGCAACCGGCTAGCTGCGCTGCAGGACGAGCGAGCCGAGCGAGTAGCCGGCGCCGAACGCGCACATCACGCCGATGCTGCCTGCGGGCAGATCGGTCTCGCGCAGCGTGAACGCGATCAGCGAGCCGGCGGACGCGGTGTTGCCGTACTCGGCGAGGACGAGCGGGGCTTCCTCGGCGGTGGCGTCACGGCCGAGGACGCGCTTCGCGATCAGATCGTTCATGTTCTGGTTGGCCTGGTGCAGCCAGTAGCGATCGATCTGCGCGGGCTCGAGCCCGTGCTGCGCGATCGTCTCGAGCACGAACTTCTCGGCCATCGGCACGACGTCCTTGAACACGCGCCGGCCCTGCTGGTGGAACAGCTTGTCGGGCGCGTCGCGCGTGCTCGGATCGCAGCGGTTCGTGAAGCCGAAGTTGTTGCGGATGGTGTTCGACCACTTCGACGCCATCTTCGTCGAGCGGATCTCCCACGCACCGGCGCGCGCGCGGTCCGTCGACTCGAGGACCATGGCCACGGACGCGTCGCCGAGGATGAAGTGCGAGTCACGATCGCGCCAGTTGAGGTGCGGGCTGTTCAGCTCCGGCAGCACCACGAGCGCACACCGCGCCTGGCCGAGCTGGAGCGCGTGCGACGCGAGCTGCAGCGCCTGGACGCCGGTCGAGCAGCCGAGCGAGACATCGAAGCCGTGGCCCATCGCGCCGATCGCATCCTGGACCTCGATCGCGATCGCCGGGTAGCTGCGCTGGAGGCACGCCGCTCCGCAGATCACGAGGTCGACGTCCTCGCCAACGCGCCCGGCCTGGGCGAGTGCAGCGCGCGCTGCGTTGACCGCGTACTCGGCCTGCAAGCTGAGCTGCTCTGGAGGGCGCTCCGGGATGTTGGGACACATGCGATCCGGATCGATCAGCCCGCTCTTGTCCTCGACATAGCGACGCTCGATCCCGGAGGCCTTCACGATGAACTCGGGCGACGACTCGCGCAGTGCCTCGCGGCTGCCCGCGGCGATCGCCTCGGCGTTCCGGGCGTTGTCGCGGCGCACGAACTCGTTGAACGCGATGCACAGCTCCGTGTTGTCGAGCACGGTCGGCGGATGCCAGACGCCGGCGCCGGTAATGCTGGTGCGGGTCGTCAGGCGCTCGGGCATGGCGCAACGTATCGGCTTCGGGTCCACCGCGCGTCACCGACTTGCAATGACTCGGTCAGAAGTTCTGACCACCGGGGAAGCCCGCTTACGTACGGGAAGGCCGGTGACCCCGCTGATCTGCCAACTACGCGCTTTACCTGGGCGGTGGGGGATCGGATCATTGTCGGGAGCGATGGGGGATGCTCCGGAAGCTCCTGTGAAGGAGGGCGACACCGTCGAAGGGCGGTATCGGATCATCCGTCGCCTGGACGATGGTGGGATGAGCAGCGTGTTCCTTGCGGAACACCTCCTGATCAAGCGCCGCGTCGCCATGAAGGTGCTGCGTCCCGAGCTCGCGATGGACGCCGACGTGATCGATCGGTTCATGAACGAGGCTCGTGCCGCCGGCACCCTCGGTCACCCGAACATCGTCGAGTCCACGGATATGGGGTTCACGCGCGATGGCGTGCCCTACATCGTCTTCGAGTACCTCGAGGGGTCGCTCCTCACCGACGAGATCTACCGCGTGAAGGGCATGCCCGTGCGCCGCGCCGTGCGGATCGCCCGCCAGATCGCATCGGCGCTGTCGGCCGCGCACAACGCCGGCGTCATCCACCGCGATCTGAAGACCGACAACGTGTTCCTGACCGACAAGGAAGAGGCCGGCGATCACGTGAAGGTCCTCGATTTCGGGATCTCGCGATTCCAAGACACCGACGAGGATCGCCCCGGAACTCGCTCGATGGTGATGGGCACGCCGCAGTTCATGGCGCCCGAGCAGATCACCGACCCGGCCAGCGTCGATCGTCGCGTCGACATCTACGCGCTCGGCGTGATCCTTTACGAGATGTTGACGGCGCGCCGGCCGTTCAACAACGACGACACCGATGCGCTCGTGAAGGACATCCTCGAGGCGTCACCACCTCCGCTGAACCTGCCGGATGCACCGGCCGGCCTCGAGGTGATGCTGTTCACGAAGCTCCTCGCGAAAGACCGCGAGCAACGCTACCCCACGATGAAGGACGTCGAAGATGCGCTCGAGGCGTTCGCGGGCCTGATCCGCGAGGGCCGCGCGAGCCAGTCGATCCCCGTCGCGACGCGGATGGATCAGTCGGAGATCCGCAAGGCAGCCGCCGCGATGATCGCGCTGACGCCTCCGCCTCCCAAGCGCAGCTCGGGGGCCGTGTGGCTCGTCGGTGCGTTGATCGCCGGGATCACGGGCGGCGCGCTGATGTACCTCGATGGTCAGGCGAAGGGCACCGCCGCCGAGGACATGGCCCAGCGCACGACAGCGATCCAGGGCGGTGTCGACGCGATCGGCCTCGCGATCGAGAACACGATCCGGTCGGCGCAGATGCGCGCCGAAGGCATCGCGCAGACTCCGATGCTGCGCGCCGGCGTGGAGACGGATGCGGCGACGGTGAGGGACATGGTCGGCAACGACTTCCTGTTCAAACCGGGCAAGGGCGAGGTGTTCGAGCTGATCCAGGTGCGCGACAACACCCGGACGTCGCTCCTGAAGATCCCGGCCGGTGGGCCCTCGCTCGAGGCACTGGCGGCGGGCGAGGCGCGGGTCGCGAGCGACGGCACAAATCTAGTGGCGACGGTCGCGACGCCGATTGCGGGCCAGTCGGGTAAGGCCGCCGGCCTCGTCGAGCTCCAGGCTCCGGTCGATCTCGAGGCCGCGACCCGCGCGCTCGCGCCGCTCGTCTTCGAAGCAAAGCTCGTCGGCCTCGGCGCTCCGCTCGTCATCGCGAAGAGCGAGGCGAAGGACGCGACGACCACGACGATCCAGCTGCCCCTCGTGCTCAAGACGGCGAAGGCCGAAGCGCTCGAGGTCTCGATCGTCACGCGCGCCCCGGGGGCCGCAGCCGGACCCGTGAAGAGCTACGGCCTGGCTCGTAACGCGAGCTGGGGAGTTGGTGGGCTCCTGCTCGTCGTGTACCTCCTCCTCTTGCTAAAGGGACGCGGACAGAGATAAACCCTGGTCCCATGAGGACTTCGGGTGTGCTTGTTGGTCTCGTTTTGCTTGGCGCGTGCGGTTCGTCCAAGTCAACCACAACGACGGTCGCGACGGCTCCGGCTGACCCGGCCCCGGCACCGGCGCCAGGCGATCCTCCGGCGCCGACTCCGGGTCCGAAGGCGAAGTCGCTCTACGATCGCCTCGGCGGTCTGCCGGCGATCCAGGCGGTGGTTGCGGAGTTCGTCGGTAACGTCGCCGGCGACGCGCGGATCAACCAGCGCTTCTTCAACACCGACATCGAAAATTTGAAGAAGCTGCTCGTCGAGTTCGTGTGCATGGCGACCGGTGGTCCCTGCAAGTACACGGGCAAGGACATGGCCACGTCGCACGCCGGCATGGACCTCGTCGACGAGGAGTTCGATGCGCTGGTCGAGGATCTCGTCAAGGCACTCGACAAGTTCAAGGTGCCCGAGAAGGAGAAGGGGGAGCTCCTCGGGGCGCTCGGCCCGCTCAAGCCGCAGATCGTCGTCGCGGCCGACAAGCTGAAGCCGGTCGATGCGGCGAAGCTCGAGCCCGCAGTGAAGCTCACCGCGACGCTCAAGGACAAGGCGGGTCAGGACCTGATGACCGCCGCGGTCACCGCCGCGAAGCGCGGCCAGCTCTCGTACGCCGAGCAGCTGTTCAGCCGCGCGGAGATGCAGGTCGGCCCGAAGACCGTGGCGTCGGTCGCCGCGGTGTTCCGCGCCGGCGCGCCCGTGCGCATCGCGACGCCCACGAAGAAGATGGAGGACAAGGGTCCGCAGGCCGCGACGGTCGGCGGCTCGGATGCCGACGAGCCGGACAAGAAGCCCGCGAAGGGCGCGCTGTCGGGCTCGCTCACGATCAACGGCAAGGCGCCGGATGGTCTCGGCGTCGTCATGCTGACCCCGAAGGCGGGCGGCAAGAAGCGCACGGCGAAGACGCGCGTGATCGAGCAGCGCAACAAGGAGTTCGCGCCGCACGTGATGGCCGTCCCGGTGGGCTCGACCATCTCGTTCCCGAACTTCGACCCGATCTTCCACAACGTGTTCTCGCTCTCGAAGCCGAAGGCGTTCGACCTCGGCCTCTACAAGACGGGCGAGACGCGCGAGGTGAAGGTCGACAAGCCGGGCATCATCCGCCTCGGCTGCAACCTGCACGCCGCGATGTCGGCGTACCTGGTGGTCGTCGACGCGCCGCACTACGTCATCCCCGGCGCCGACGGCAAGTTCGAGTTCAAGAGCCTCGCGCCCGGCAAGTACAAGGTGCAGGCCTGGAACGAGCGCAGCGGTGACCCCACCGTTAGCGAGATCGAGATCAAGGAAGGCGCGAACACCGCGTCCCTCGACCTCAAGGGCGGCGCGGTGACGCTGTCTCCCGACAAGTTCGGCAACGCGCGCCAGTAAGCGCTCGCAGCTCCGAAAGCAGAACAGCCACCCAAGCGGGTGGCTGTTTTCGTTTCGAACGTGACGGCTTACAGCGTCTCGAGGAACGCGACCATGTCGGTGCGCTCCGCCGACGTCAGGTTCATGTTGAAGCGCGTATTGTAGAAGTCCACCGCCGCGCCGAGGTCCTTCGCGAGGCCGTTGTGGAAGTACGGAGCGCGCGAGGCGAGGCCGCGGAGGATGGGGCCCTTGAAGCGGCCGACGTGCTTCCACTTGCCGGAGATCAGCGCGCGGCCCGGATCGGTGGTCTTGACCCTCTGGTTCGCCGTGCACGCGCCATTGGCAATACCGACCGCCGAGCACTTCAGGGTGTAGAGCGGCATGTCCGGGGTGCGAACCGACTCGTCGGTGAGGCCGATGTCGAGCGGCGCGACGACCGAGTGGTTACCGCTGTTCGGCGTGTTGTGGCACGTGGTGCAGGTACCCGGGACGAGCGAAGGGTTTCCGAACGCCGCCTCGTTGTTCAGGCCCGAGACGCCGGTGATGTTGATCGTGCGGGTGTTGAACAGGTTCTGGCCGCGAGCCACCTGCGCGCGCTTGGAGTTGCTGCTGTTGCTCCACGCGTCGTAGATCGTGAAGACGTTCGGCGTGAACGCCGCGCCGCGGGTACCCGAACCGAGCGGCGCGCCGACGACGCGGCAGCCGGTGTTGTTCGCGTCCGTGCAGTCACCGAAGTTGTCGTTGATGCCGATGTAGAAGTCCTGCGAGATGATCGCCGCAGGGCCACCCTGGCCACCGCTCTCGCGGAGGTCACCGGCGCCGTAATCCTTGATCTGCGCGGTGTGAAGCGTCATCTCGAGCGAGACGATCGACTCGCGCTGATCGTTGTCGAGCGGGTCGCCCTCGGCGTGGCCGGTGGTCGCGTCGCTCGATTGCTGCGAGAGGTCGAAGTGGATCGTCTGGCCTGGAACCGTCTCGCGGCCATCCCACATGATCGTCGCGAGGAACTTCATGTTCGTGGTCGGGAGCGGGCGACGGAACAGCGAGAGCTCGGCCGCCGACGCGTAGCCGTACGGATCGTCCACCGCCGCGAGCTCGAACTCGGCGCCCGCGGGGATGCCGATGCCGACGCGGATCAGGCCGCGGTTGAGCAGCATGGAGTACGCGACCTTGCGCTTCTCGAACGTCGACACGTCCGCGTCGGGCCGGTTCGCGCCGTCGTTGAGGCGGAAGATCGCGCCGAGGCCCAGGCTGTCGTCCTTCTCGCCACCACGCGTCGCGTGGAAGATCTCCTGCGTCTGCTCCGGCGTGATACCCCAGCCGGCGGTGGGGAGGTGGCAGCTGACGCAGCGGCGGCCGTTGCTACCGATGTCCTGGAAGAACTCGTTGTTGAGATCGATCTTGCCGTCAGGAGCCGTGGAGATGGTCGTGGTGAAGCCGGCCTTGTTGGGGATCGCGATGTTGCTCGGGAAGAAGTTGCCGCCGTGACGAGCGATCTCCTCCGCCGTACCGGAGGTGACCACATCGGTAACGTCGACCGCACACCCCGCCACACTCAGTGCGACCAGCCCACCCACGATAAGCTTCGACATGGCGAGCCTTAGTGCACAGTTAGATCCAAGTCGGCTGAGCGCTCAAGTCACAGTAATCCCTGGGTTAAGTAGGCTAGCGCCGGGAGTTGGTGGATGGTTTTCAATACGCCAATCGGCCAACTGTGCAATTTGTTGAGTAAAAAACCGACTCATTCCGGAAAAACTGCGATCTAACATCCAAGCCCGCAGAACTAAGAAGAAACCTTGAGAACGCGACTCGATCGTGTATCGTTTTCAATACGGGCCAACTATCAGTCTTCATTATGGAAGTAACGGACATTACGTTAATTGGAGCATGTGCTGCAGCTTCGGCTCTCGACGGACTCGCGGGAGCGGTCCGTGAAGCAGGGCGCTGGAGCGTGGTTCCGATCGAGTGGCCGGACCCCGCGGCCCTGCGGGTCGCGCTTCAATCGATCCGCGCGCTCGTGGTCTGCGCGGATGGAGTGACCTCGGACACCGAGTTGATCGACCTCCTGCGTGGCCGGCCCGATGGCATCCCGCTGATCGTGATCGGAAACGACGTGCTGCGTCGCGCGGAGCCGAACCTCTGGCTGCCGGCCGCACCGAAGCCCCAGCTGTTCGGGTCGATGCTGACCCAGCTGCTGTTCCAGGAAGAGAGCGATGACATCGCAGCATCTGCCGCGCCGTCGTGGCGCCGCAAGACGGACATGATCATCGGCAACAGCGCGGAGACGCAGCAGCTCTTGCACTCGCTCGATCAGCTCGCGCCGTCTCAGACTCCGGTCCTGATCAACGGCGAGAGCGGCGTCGGAAAGGAGCTCGTCGCGCGCGCCCTGCACTTCTGCGGGCCGCGCAACAAGGAGCCGTTCATCGCGATCAACTGCGCCGCGATTCCGGAGACGCTGTTCGAGGCAGAGCTGTTCGGCTATCAGAAGGGCGCGTTCACCGGTGCCGTCGCCGCACACGCCGGCGCGTTCGAAGCTGCGCACAAGGGCACGCTGTTCCTCGACGAGATCGGCGAGCTACCGCTGCCGATGCAGGCAAAGCTGTTGCGCGTCCTCGAGACCAGCGAGGTGCAGCGCATCGGCTCGACGGATCAACGCAAGGTGAACTTCCGCCTCGTCACGGCCACGAACCGCGAGCTCGAGCGCGAGGTCAAGGCTGGACGGTTTCGCGAGGACCTCTACTACCGCATCCTCGTCTACCCGCTGCGCGTCGCGCCGCTGCGCAAGCGCCCCGAGGACATCCCGCCGATCGTCACGCATCACCTCTCGGTGATCGCCGCCCGCGAGAACCGTCCGGCGCTGCACGTGACCCCGGGCGCGCTCGAGAAGCTCCTGTCCTATCCGTGGCCCGGAAACGTGCGCGAGCTCGTGAATCTGCTGGAGCGCGCGGTGCTGATGGCGGCGAACCGCGCGATCGATGCCGAGCACATCATCTTCCCGCAGACGTCCACGCGCGACAGCGGTCCGATCGCGAACATCCCGCTGCTCCCCTACAAGGATGCGAAGCAGAAGTTCGAGCGCGACTACTACTCGCTCTTGATGCGCACCTCGGCCGGCAACGTCTCGCTCGCAGCGAAGCTCGGGCAAAAGACGCGCAAGGAGATCTACGACGCGCTCGAGCGGCTCGGCCTCGAGGCGACCTCATACCGCGACGGCAACGACTGAGCTAAGGTCCGCGGCGGATGTCAGCGCTGCGCACGCACACGAAGCAAACGCCGAAAGGCCCGGTCGTCCTCGTCGTGATGGATGGCATCGGCCGCGGGGCCGGCGATGAGGCGGATGCCGTCTCGATCGCCGCGACCCCGACGCTCGATCGGCTGTGGGTCCCCGGGGTGCGCTGCGAGTTACGCGCGCACGGCAGAGCCGTCGGGCTGCCCAGCGACGACGACATGGGCAACAGCGAGGTCGGCCACAACGCGCTCGGGGCGGGCAAGGTCTACGCGCAGGGCGCGAAGCTCGTGAACGCCGCGATCGCGACCGGCGGGCTGTTCGAGGGCGAGACCTGGAAGATGATCGTAGAGCGCGGTGCCCGCGGGGGCGCCGTTCACTTCCTCGGCCTCCTCTCCGACGGCAACGTGCACTCGCACCTCGATCACCTCGAGGCCCTGCTTGCTGCCGCCGCGAGTGCGGGCTGCAAGCGCCTGTTCATCCACGCGCTGCTCGATGGCCGCGACGTGCCGCCGACGAGCGCGCTGGAATATGTCGAGCGCACCGAGCGGTATCTCGCCGGACTGCGCACCTCCGGCGGGATCGACGCCCGGATCGTGTCGGGCGGCGGCCGCATGCACATCACGATGGATCGATACGAGGCGGACTGGGCGATGGTCGAGCGCGGCTGGCACACGCACGTGCGCGCGGATCAGCGCTTGTTCGGTTCTGCCACCGAGGCCGTGAACACGCTGCGCGCCGAGAAGCCCGGGATCATCGATCAGGACCTGCCGCCGTTCTGCGTCGGTCCACGCACCGAGATCGTCGATGGCGACGCGGTCGTGATGTTCAACTTCCGCGGCGATCGCGCGATCGAGATCTCGCGCGCATTCGACGACGCCGCGTTCGACAAGTTCGATCGCATTCGCCACCCCGACGTCGTCTACGCCGGGATGATGGAGTACGACGGCGATCTTCACATCCCGCGGCGCTACCTGGTCACGCCCCCCGCGATCGAGCGCCCGATGGGCGAGATCCTCGCCGCCGCACACGTCACGCAGCTCGCGATCTCGGAGACCCAGAAGTACGGTCACGTCACCTACTTCTGGAACGGCAACCGAAGCGGCATGTTCGATGAGAACACCGAGACCTATGTCGAGATCCCGTCCGACAACCTGCCGTTCGAGCAGCGCCCGTGGATGAAGGCGGCGGAGATCACCGACCGGTTGATCAACGAGCTCCGGACCGGCCGCCATCGGTTCGCGCGCGTGAACTACGCGAACGGCGACATGGTGGGCCACACCGGTTCGTTTGACGCCACCGTGCTCGCCGTCGCGACCGTGGATCTCCAGCTCGCGCGCCTCCGCCAGGCCGTGCACGAGCTCGAGGGAATCCTTGTAGTTACAGCAGACCACGGCAACGCCGACGAGATGTTCCAGCGCGACAAGGCCGGCCGCGTTCTACGCGACAAGGCGAGCGGCCAACCCGTGGTAAAGACAAGCCACACTTTGAACGCCGTGCCATTCTTGATCGACGATCCACGTCGCGGTGACCGCTACGAGATTGACCCCGATCGCTGCAAGTCCGCCGGAATCGCCAACGTGACCGCCACCTGTCTCGAGCTCCTCGGCTTCGTTCCGCCCGATGACCTGGAGCCCTCGCTGTTGAGGTTTCGATGAGTGTCACTAACAGCACCAAAGCGCTGATCGGCCTCCTTCTCGCCGGCTCCGTCGGCGTGATCATCTTCCTGTTCGTCCACCTCTCATCGGATCCGAGCAAGCCGCTCTCGGTCGGCAGCAAGGCCGCCGCGGCATGCACCAAGGGGCAGCGCGACTGTCTCCCCGACGTGAACTACACCGATACGCAGGGCAAGGCGTACACGCCCGCCGATCTCGCCGGCAAGGTCGTGGTCGTGAACTTCTGGGCAACGTGGTGCAAGCCCTGCCAGAAGGAGATCCCCGACTTCTCGAAGGTGTACGAGAAGCTGAAGGCGAAGGGCCTCGTCATGCTCGGCGTGATGACCGACTCGCCCGACAACGACCAGCTCCTGAACTTCCAGTCGGACTACGACATGCTGTACCCGGTCGTTCGCGCGAACTCCGACATCCTCGTCTCGTACTCGTATCCCGACGCTCTGCCCACGACCTACGTGTTCGATCGCGGCGGCAAGCAGGTGTTCAGCCACGTTGGTCCGCTGCACGCCGAGAAGCTCGAGATGATCCTCGCGCCGCTGCTCGCGCAGTCAGTGAACTGACCGCTGGCGGGGAACCGCCAAGCACGCCGAGCGCGAACCGCCAAGCACGCCGTGCGCTCGTGCGCACCGCCAAAGCACGCGGAGCGCTTCCGTGCCCCAGAACTAGCGCCAAGCACGCCAAGGGGCCAAGCACGCCAAGCCCAGAGACTTTTTTCGCTTCGCGAAACAAACTCTCGCTCGTCGTACTCGACCCTTTCCGTTCTTGTCTCTCGTCCTCGCGCTCGTCCTCGCGCTCGTCCTCGCGCCCGTCCTCGTCACCGCGCCCGCCCGGATGAGTCCCACATGCGTTCGTCGTTCGCGTGCGCTCTCGCCGGACACCGGCGAGCACGGCGAGCACACCGAGCACGCCGAGCACGGCAACACGGCGAGCACACCGAGCACGGCAACACGGCGAGCACGGCCAAATACGACAGGTACGCTCGGCCATGCGTGGGCGCTTCTGTGGCGGGATTCGGCGAGCGCGGCGAGCGGCGAGCGCGGCAGGACGGGAAGTTTCTTCTCGCGAAGCGAGAGAAAGTTCTCCGACTTGGCGTGCTTGGCAGCTTGGCGTGCTTGGCGCTAATCCGCGGCACGGAAGTGCCAGCGCAGTGCGCGGGGCGTGGCGGTGCGCGGAGCTTGGCGGCGCGCGGGGCGTGGCGGTGCGCGGAGCTTGGCGGTGCGCGGAGCTTGGCGGCGCGCGGAGCTTGGCGGTGCGGTCAGAACGTCCCGCCGATACCCAAGACAGCGCCCGATCCGCTTGGCGGTGCGGTCAGCACCGGCGCCCATTGGAACGCGTGCTTGCGGTTGTACGCGTCCACGTCATCACGCACCGTCTTGAAGTCGTAGGCCGCGCCGCCGATGAACACGATGCCGGCGACGCCGAGCAGCGTCACGCCGGTGTTCGTGATCTCCTGGCACGTCTTCGGCGTCGCGGAGTCGGAACACTGGACGTCTTGGCGCTGCGTGGATGCGACGTACGCCGCGAAGCCGCCGGTCGCGAGACGGATGCCCATGCCGACCGTGAACCAGCGGCCGGCGTACCAGTTGCCGAGCGATGGCGTGACGACGGAGGTCGCGAGGCCGGTCCACAGCATCGGCATGTAGATGTCGCCGCTGCGGGGAGGCAGCAGGAACGCGCCGGCGATCAGAGCCACGGAAGCTGCCGTGCCGCCGCCGGAGAGTGCGTACGCGGTGGTCGGCTTGCGGGGCTTCGCGTGAGCGAGCGAGGCGATCAGGAGGAGCGCGACGACAAGCTTCTTCATCACAGCACCTGCGCGATCGTGTCGGGATCGGCGAACAGACCGAACATGCCGCCGGTGTGGATGAACGCGACGCTCGTGCCGAACCGGTCCGGATCCGCGCGCAGCTCGGTGACCATCCCGTGGAAGGCCTTGCCGGTGTAGACGGGATCGAGGACGACGCCGTCGGTGCGCGCGACGTCCCGGATCGTCGCGAGCTCCTCCGGGCGCGAGCGGGCGTAGCCGAGGCCGACGTGGCCGTCGACGAGCTCGATGTCGTCGTGCGTGATGTTCGCGCCGAGCTCCCACCGCTCGTCGGCCTCCGCGCAGATCTTGCTGATCGAGTCGAGGAAGTACGCGCGGTCGTCGCAGACGTTGACGCCGGCGACGCGGATGCCGCGCTCGGCAAACTTGAACAGCTTCGAGGCGAGGACGAGGCCAGCGCCGGTTCCGCCGGAGCCGCATGCGTAGATGATCGTGGCGGGATGCTCGGGCGAGGCGATCGTCGCGAGATCCGTGACCAGCTCGCGCGCCGCGCGGATGTAGCCCCAGCTGCCGAGCGCGTTGGAGCCGCCCTCGGGAACGATGTAGGGGCGTTGCCCGGCGGAGCGCAGTCGCTCGGCCTGCTCGGTGAGGAGGCGGTTGCGCTCCTTCCATGCGGACCGGGAGATCCAGACGAGCTCGGCGCCGACGAGGCGATCGAGGAGGATGTTGCCGGTGGGTGCGGGCGGCTTCGCAGGATCGTCGGTGCGCAGGATCAGCACGGACTTCATGCCGAGCTGCGCTGCGGCGAACGCGGTCGCGCGCGCGTGGTTGCTCTGCTCGCCACCGCAGGTGATGACGTGCGTGGCCTCCTGCGCGAGGGCCTCGGCCATCAGGTACTCGAGCTTGCGGACCTTGTTGCCCATCAGCTCGCTGCCGGTGTGGTCGTCGCGCTTGAGCCAGATCCTCGTGCGCAGGCCGGCGTCGGCTCCGTAGCGCAGCCAGTGACCGCGGGTGGGCTGGTTCGCGAGCGGCACGCGCGCCGGCTCGCGAGGGTGGAGCGGTTCGCTCATGGCGGGACTGTAGCCGTGGAGGGGGCGTCTCGTACCAGAAAGAATGACGGCGCCGTGTCGCGTGTTAGTGAACTAACGTGCCCCGCTTGCTGTCCCTCGCCGTCCTCGTCGCGATCGCCGGCACCGCCGCCGCGAAGGGCTGGCCCACACCGGCCGCCGGTGAGTCGGCGTCGGGTGACCCGGAGATCCTGTTCACGTTCGACGACGGCCCGAGCCCTACGACCACGCCGAAGGTCCTGGACACCCTGAAGGCGCACCGCGTTCGCGCGGTGTTCTTCCTCGTCGGCGAGATGACAGATAGCCAGAACAAGAAGGTCGCTCCGATCGTTCAGCGCATCCTCCGCGAGGGTCACGTGCTCGCGAGCCACACGATGCACCACAAGGATCTCTGCCGCGCGAAGCTGCAGGACACCGCGGCCGCCAGTGACATCGACGATGGAATCGCAGCGATCGAGAAGGTCGCGAAGGTCAAGCTCGTCTGGTTCCGCACGCCGTTTGGTGCGCGCTGTCAGCGGCTCGAGGATCTGCTCGCCGAGCGAAAGCTGCAGCACTTCCACTGGGATCTGGACCCGCAGGAGTGGAAGCACGACGACCCGGCGAAGGCCTTCTCGTATGTGACTGGCAGCCTCGCGCGCTCGAGTGACCGCAACGTCCTCCTGATGCACGACATCAAGACGGCGACCGTGAAGTCGCTGCCGCAGATCCTCGAGTGGATCGAGACCGAGAACAAGAAGCGTTCCGAGTCCGGCAAGCGCCAGATCCGGATCCTCCAGGCACCGATGCTCGCCGTCGAGCAACTGCCGAAGGGCTTCGCGGCCTGGAGCGCGGATGCGAAGGCGCGCGTCGTGGGGTTGCGCACGGCGCTCGCGAGTGTCCTGCCGTAAGATGCTCGCATGCTCCGCTGGTTGTTGATTGGCGCCGCCCTTGCCGGCGGCTGCGGAGATGACAGCGCGCCGCGACCACCGGAGCCCGATGCGGGCCCGACGGGCACGCCGTCGATCGAGGGCACGCCGGTGTCCTCGTTCGAGACCACCTCGTGCACCACCGGCACGGTGATCGAGCTGTCGCGGCAGATCGCCGAGGAGGTCGACTGCCTGATGCCGGGACAGCTCGTGAAGTTCGAGCTGATGGCCGGGATGAGGATCTCCGGATCCGCGGTGCTGCCGTACCTCGGTTCGCCCGCGCGCACGGATCTCTACGCCACCGCAAACGCCCTTCCGACCACGCCGATGCAGATCAACAGCGCGCTTCGCACCGTCGTCCAGCAGTACCTGCTGCGCCGCTGGTTCGAGCTCGGGCGCTGCGGCATCACGGCCGCCGCCGAACCCGGCCGCTCGAACCACGAGAGCGGCCGCGCGCTCGACATCAGCAACTACAGCGCGTGGGTGACCACGTTCGGCAACCACGGGTGGTCTCACGACATACCCGGCGATCCGGTGCACTTCGATCACCTCGCGTCGGCCGACATCCGCGGCGCCGGCGTGGTCGCGTTCCAGCGGCTGTGGAACAGAAACGCTCCCGACGATCAGATTGCCGAGGACGGCGACTTCGGCCCCGCGACCGCGGAACGGGTGAAGCGCGCACCCGCGGAGGGCTTCGGGATCGGAGCGGTCTGCGCGACCCGCCGCCGGCTCGAGATCATGCGCCCTGACACGGCTGTCATGCCCCAGCCGTGGCAGGCCGACTGACGGCGGGTAACTGGCGGCAAGTCCTGGATCTGCGGCTGGCGCGTTCGCTGCTGTAGAGGAGGTCATGCGCCACGCCGTCCTCACCGCCGCCCTCCTCGTCGCCGCCGCGTCCACGGCCGTCGCCCAGCCGGCGATGACCTCCCCCCGCTACGAGCCCGCGCAGCCCTCGGCCCCCGAGGTGAAGAGCGGCTCGACGGCGACGCTCCTCGCGATCGGTACGACGATCGGCGGCTTCGCCGTCGTCAACCTCGGCGCGAGGAACGGCAATGACTCGATGATCATGGGCGGCATCATGATGTCGCTGATCGGCCCATCCGTCGGTCACTTCTACGCGGGCGAGACTGGCCACGGCGTGAAGATGTCGCTCCTCCGCACCGGCAGCGCGCTCGTGCTCGGCATGGGCCTGGTCGCGGGGATGAACACCGCGGACGTTGCCTCGTGCGACGACTGCAGCGCGCAGCCGCACGACCACGACGACAACAACACCGCGAAGCGAATGGTGTGGGTCGGCGCCGGCACGCTCGTCGCCGCGACGCTCTACGATCTGTGGGACGCGCACCGCGCCGCCGGCCGCGCGAACGAGAAGGCCGCGCGCAGGTGGAACCTGGGACCGTCGCTGATGACGAGCGCGAGCGGCAGCACGGCGCCGGCGCTCACGCTGTCGGGCAACTGGTAGCTAGCGCGCGGCCTGACAGGGGCCACTGTGGTAGGGTGCCGATCGCTCGCCCATGTTTCGGATTCGTCAATCGTATCGGGAAGATGTCGATCAGGTGCTCGCGGTGGCGGAGCACCTCGACACGGTCAACCTCCCGGCCGAACGCGACCACATCGAGGCCATCCTCGACCGGTCGGAGAAGGGCTTCGCCGCGACGGTCCCGGTGGCCGAGCGCGAGTTCCTGTTCGTGCTCGAGGACCTCGCGAAGAAGCAGATCATCGGCACGTCGATGATCTACGCGCAGCACGGAACGAAGCGCGCGCCGCACATCTTCTATCGCGTCGAGAATGACGAGAGGTACTCGGTCACGCTCGACAAGCACATGATCCATCAGACGCTGCGCATCGGGTACAACTACAGCGGTCCGACGGAGATCGGCGGATTGATCCTGTTGCCCGAGTACCGGCGCAGCACGGAGGGCCTCGGCAAGGCGCTGTCGTACGTGCGCTTCCTGTTCATGCGCATGCACCGACCGCTGTTTCGCTCGCAGGTGCTCTCGGAGCTGTTGCCACCGCTCGAGGCGGACGGCACGTCGAAGCTGTGGGAAGCGCTCGGCCGCAAGTTCACGGGCCTCACGTATCAGGAAGCGGATCTGATCTCGAAGGACAACAAGGAGTTCATCCACGCGCTGTTCCCCGACGATCCGATCCACACCGAGCTCCTGCCCGAGGACGTGCAGAAGATCATCGGTCAGGTCGGCCCCGACACCCGCGCCGTCGAGTCGATGCTCCGGCGGATCGGCTTCGAGTACGCGGGGCAGATCGATCCGTTCGATGGCGGCCCGCACTTCTGCGCGGCGACCGACGAGATCACGCTCGTGCAGAACGCGACCGAGATGGAAGTGAAGATCGTCGATGTCGCCGACACCGAGCGCCCGTGGGCGGTGATCGCCGTGCAAGGCGGCACCGCGAAGCCGCAGTTTCGCGCGGTCGGAACGCGGGTGATTCCACTCGGCGGTGGCGTCGTGGGCATCACCGAGGACGCGCGCCAGCGCCTCGCCGTCGAGGACGGCCACAAGGTATGGCTCTGCTACGGCTAGCGCTCGTCGCCCTCGCGGGATGTAGCCCCGCCGGTGCACAGCCGAGCCCGGCATCGGGGATCACGCCGCCGGCGGGCTGGCAGGCACTACCCGACCTCGCGAAGCAGGTCGTCGATGCGACGAAGGCAACCGGCAGCGAGGCGTGGGGCGAGACCGCGCGTGGTTGCTACGCGGTGTGGTTCACGTTGAAGGGCGCCGGCGCGAAGGTCGATGCGGTCCTCGCGGGTCTCGCCGCCGAGAAGATCGCGACCACCAACGTCGTGACGCCCGAGTCGGACGACGGCGTGATCGCCGCGAGCTTCACGAAGGGCTCGTACGGAGGACGCCTCCGCGCCCGCATCGCCGGCGACACGATCACGGCGCTCGCGTGCTTCGCGAACGAGCGCGAGCCGAAGACATGCGAGTCACCGTGCACCACGCTGCTGGGAGCACTGCCGTGAAGCGCGCGCTCGCGATCGTCGTCGCGCTGACCGTGAACGCCGCCGCGAGCCCCGTGCCGATGGTGACGCCGCCGAAGGACTGGAAGCAGGATCCCGAGCAGGCCGCGATCATCGCCTCGAAGATCTCCGCGTTGAAGCACTTCGGGGGCGCGAAGGTCGTCGTCGCGACCGAGGCGTACATGTCACCGGTGCCCGGCGTCGCGCTGTTCGTCACGCGGATCACCGCCGACAAGCTCGTCAGTACGCGCGAGCAGGCCGTGCGCTTCGCGATCGACGACCTCAAGGCACGCGGTGCGGCGAAGGCGTACGACTGGCGCGTGCTGCCCGCGAGCGCGGACCACGCGATCATCGCGCGCGGCGAGTGGGTCGAGGGCACGACGCAGACCGTCGGCCTGCTCCTCGTCGCGGCGAGTGCGAACCAGCTCGTCGGCGTGCGCGGCGAGTGCTTCTCCATCGACAAGGCCGACGGAGCGCACGTCAACGCGTGCGTGCAAGCACTCTCCACGCTCGATCCGGGGATCCCGGTTGCCGAGCGGATCGGGTTCGAGCCCGCGCCCGAGGGCACCGCACCGGTCGCGGCCCCGCCGGTGCTACAGAACGAGCCCGCGCGGCTCACCGACGGGCAGAACGTCCAGCTCCCACCGATGACGATCCCGCAGACCAAGCCCGCGGCGGATCGCCGGCCGGTCTATCTCGGCGCCGGCATCGTGCTGCTCGCCGCGCTGTTCTGGTGGAACCGACGACGCCGCGAGCGGTTCGAGCGCGAGGATGGCGTGGAGCCAGCGAGCGCAGAGAGCGCAGGAACCGACGACGATGCAGATGACCTCGCCGCCGCCGCGCGCGGTGAGAATCCGAAGGACCAAGCATGACGGACGACACCGCTACCTCCTCGACGCTGAACGGCGAGCCGATCCTGATCGTCGATGACGAGAAGAACATCCGCCGCACGTTGAGGATGGTGCTCGAGAGCGAGGGCCACGTGGTCCACGAGGCCGGCTCGATCGCCGAGGCGGAAGCGGTGATCACGCGCGAGTCGATCGATCTGATCCTGCTCGACGTGAAGCTCGGTGAGGACAACGGCCTCGACCTCTTGCGCACGATCAAGTCCCGCGGCGAGGACGGCATGTCGTCACGCACGTCGGAGATCCCGGTCGTCATGATCTCCGGTCACGCGACGATCGAGGACGCGGTCGCCGCGACCCGGCTCGGCGCGTTCGACTTCATGGAGAAGCCGCTCGACCGCAGCCGCGTGGTCGTCACGGCACGCAACGCGCTCGAGCGTCGCAAGATGTGGAAGGAGGTCCATGATCTCCGCCGCGCCGTGGACGCTCGCTGGGAGCTCCTCGGCAATACCGCCGTGATGCAGGACCTGCGGCGACAGATCGCGAAGGTCGCGCCCACGCGCAGCCGGGTGCTGATCACCGGCGACAGCGGCACCGGCAAGGAGCTCATCGCGCGAGCGATCCACCGCAACAGCTCGGTGTCGGCCGGCACGTTCGTCAAGGTCAACTGCGCGGCGATCCCGCCGGAGCTCATCGAGAGCGAGCTCTTTGGCCACGAGCGCGGTGCGTTCACGGGCGCGGTCGCGAAGAAGCGCGGCCTGTTCGAGGTCGCCGACGGCGGCACGATCTTCCTCGACGAGATCGGTGACATGGCCCTGCCCGCGCAAGCGAAGGTGCTGCGCGTGCTGCAGACCGGCGAGTTCACGCGCGTCGGTGGCGAGAAGAGCATGCGCACCGACTGCCGCGTCGTCGCCGCGACGAACCGCGACCTCGAGCAGATGGTCAAGGACGGCGTGTTCCGCGAGGACCTCTACTTCCGGTTGAACGTCGTCCCGATCCGCTCGCCCGATCTGAAAGATCGGCCAGATGACATCCCGCTGCTCGTCGAGTCGTTCGTGCGCGAGTGCTGCGACGAGAACGGCCTCGGCTACAAGCCCGTCGACGAGGCGGTGCTCGAGCGGCTCAAGCACTACGACTGGCCCGGCAACGTCCGCGAGCTGCGCAATGTCGTCGAGCGACTCGTGATCATGTCCGACGAGGTGATCCGCGAGAAGGACCTGCCACCGTACCTCGGCGGACCGCGCCCGGCCAGCGCATCGCGCGGCTCGGGCCCGCAGACCGCCATCGACCTCGGCCGCTACGCCGGCAAGAGCCTCCGCGAGTTCCGCGAGGAGGTCGAGTCCGAGTTTATTCGCATCCGTCTCGCAGAATTTGAGTGGAATATTTCGCGAACTGCACAGGCGCTCGGAATCGAACGCACGAATCTCCACAAGAAGCTCCGCGCCCTTGGTATCCACCGCGGTGAAGGCTCAGGAGGAACAGACAATGAATAAGCTCGCAGTTGTTCTCGTGGTCGTAGGCGCTCTCGGTTGCGGCAGCAAGAAGAGCGGCGGTGGTGCGGAAGCCAAGCCCCTCGACATCAACGCCGTCAACGCGCTCGTGCCGGTGGACCTCAAGGGCAAGGTCCTGTTCGAGAAGCGCGACATCGTCGAGAAGCGCGGCCGCAGCAAGACGACCTACACGGTCGCGGCGCCGCAGGGCTGGAAGCAGGACATGGAAAGCTTCGCGAGCCTGAAGCCCGACAAGGACGGCATGGGCTTCATGACCAAGTTCGACGTCGGCACGAACTGCGACGGCGAGTGCACCGCGAAGGAGTGGGACAAGGTCATCGACAAGGTCTACGCCTCGCACCTCAAGGGCAAGGTCATCAAGGACGAGAAGGGGAAGAACTCGCGGAAGATCATCGCCGAGTCCGGCGACATGACCGTGGTCGTCGTCGCCACGTGGGCCGATGGTGACAAGCAGTACCAGAACTGCGGCGC
>JACCRC010000051.1 GCA_013813765.1 Deltaproteobacteria bacterium
GCGCTCGGCCGCGCCGCAGAGGCGGCCGATGCGTTCGAGGCTGCGGCGCGCGCGCTCGCGGCACCGGCGCGGCTCGAAGCCGCGTACTCCGCGGCGTACCTGCGCCATCACGACCTGAAGGATCACGCACGCGCCCTCGCAGACCTCGCAGGCACCGACGATCCGGGCTCGCTGTTCGAGGAGCGCGCGCTCGTTCTGCGCGTCGACGTGTTGATGGCGCTCGACCGCAAGCACGAGGCCGCCGCGATCGCCGGCCGCTACCTCGATCGGTTCCCGAAGGGCACGAGCGCGAAGCTGATGCGCGCGCTGATCACGCCGAAGTAGTCGGACAGGGATCCGATGCCCGAGCTCAGATACTATTCGACACACGAAGAGACGCTGTCCCTTGTCAATCGCGTCGCCGAGGTGCGCGGAGTCCGGCTTGTCCCGGAGATTCCGATTCTTCAGGAGCCTCGTCTGGCGACGTTCGACCGGATGACCTCTGAAGTCGAGGCGCTGCTCGCAACGTTCCCCGTGCTTCAGCTCGAGGGCGCATTCACCCAGCACGGGCTCACATTCGACCGACGAGAGTCCGGATCGGCGGCGGGTACCTACTTTCTTACCGACAACATCGGCCCGCGATTGCGCTGGTTCATTCCCGGGCTCCGTGATCGCGAGCTAACCCCGGGCTCGTTGAATATGCTGAGTTTCTATCGAAACCCCAACACACGAGAGCTCGAGCCTCCATCTGCCGAGCTGAAGAAAGCGTTTCGGTTGATCGGAGACACGATCAAGAAGCAGCTCGTGAGGCATTCCGTTCCCGTGTACGGAAAGATCTGGATCGGCGCGCGGACTCTGGAAGAGGTCAAGCAGGGAAGGCTCGTCGTCTTGTGATGCCTAGATCGCGAACGCGATCGCCACGGTGCCGTCGGCGACTCGCCCGACAACGAGCGCGAGATCGGGCGCGAGGCGCGGTGGATCGAGCGAGAGCACGGTGACTGCGCAGTCGTCGAACATGCCGCCGTCGTAGAGCCCGAGGCCGAGCGCCTTGAGGCCGGCCTCCTTCGCTGCAAAGCATGCCGCCCGCGAGGCGGCGGTGGTCGCCAGTTCGCGCTCGGCAGCGAGGAAGCGCGGGGCGAGGCGGGCGAGGCGCGTTTCGTCCTCGTCGTCGACGAGGTCGATGCCGAGCCGGGCCACGTGGCCCGCGATCGCGAGCGCGCGCGTGCGGCCGTGGGTGATCGAGATCGCGACGCCGTTCGCGATCGGACGCGTACCGTCGTAGGACAGCGTCGCACCGAACGGCGCAAGCGCGAGGGCGGCGGCACGCTGGCCGCACGCGTGGCGATCGTCGCCGGGACCGAGCGCGACCTCGGCGAGCTCGCACCCGGCGGGGAGCGCGATCACACGGCCCCGTCGACGACGAGCGTCGCGCCATTCGTGTAGCTCGCGCGCTCCGAGGCGATGAACGCGATCATGTCGGCGGCCTCGCTCAGCTTGCCGACGCGGCGAGCGGCGCAGTGGCGCAGGTACTCTTCCTTGCGGCCGGGCGGCAGGTGATCGCTCACGCCCTCGTCGAGGATGCCGGGGGCGACGCAGTTGACGGTGATGCCGTAGCGGCCCACTTCCTTCGCGAGCGACTCGGTGAAGCCCTTCAGCGCGGCCTTCGCCGTCGCGTAGTGCACGGGGGCTTGCATCATCTTGATGCCGGCGAGCGAGCCCACGTTGACGATGCGTCCGTACTTCTCGCGCACCATCGTGCGAAGCACGGCTTGCGTCGAGAGGAACGCGCCCTTCACGTGCGTGTCGAGCATCTCGTCCCAGTCGGACTCCTCCATGAGGGCGAGCGGAACGACCTGGCCGTAGCCCGCGTTGTTCACGAGGATGTCGATCTTGCCGTGGAGCTTGTCGAGGGACTTCGCGAGCTCGGTGAGCCCGGGCTTGTCGAGCACCGAGACCTTGTGCGCCGAGGCACGGCCGCCAGCGGCCTCGATCGCGGCGACGGTCGCTGCGGCGTCCTCGTCGTGCTTGAGGTAGTTGAACGCGACGAACGCGCCCTCGCGAGCGAGCGTCTTGCAGATCGCGCGGCCGAGGCCACGCGATCCGCCGGTGACGAACGCGACGCGGCCCGCGCAGAGGGCCGACACTTAGGTGATCACCGGGAGGGAGAACGGGGCGCGCCCGAACTTCGCGCGCGGCGTCTCCGGCCCCTTCGCGGCGCCGCGATGGAACATGTTGAAGCCGCAGGCCGGCATGATCTTGCCGTCGATCTGCGGGTAATGATGACAGCACTTCCGTAGCCGCTCGAGATCGAAGTCGTGGCGATCCATGTAGTGATGCAAGAAGATCGACTTCGACTGCCGCTCGCTGGCGCGGAACTGGTCGCGTGCAGAGAGCGGCTTCTGCGGAAACATCTCGTCGAGGCAGCGGCGCAGCGCGGCGAGGATTTCGGGGCCGCGCTCGATCTCGTCCTGACGCGCGAACACCTCATGGATGACGTCGGCGAGTGCGTCCTCGACCTCGGGCGTCGCCGGGAGCGTCGCGGAGGATCGCAGCAGCGTCGCGTGCTTCTCGAAGTCGACGAACCGCGCGAACGGAACGCTCGTGCCGTCGTCGAGCCGCAGCAGATACGTCAGCGACACACACTGCGGATGCGAGCACGGCAACGGGAAGAAGTCCGTGTAGCCGACCTTGCCGCCGGTCTGCGCGTCGATGTGTCGGATCACGCCGGGAATCGTCAGGCGATCGTTCGGATCGTGAACGAACGTGCCGCCGCCGTGACCGGTGTACGCGACCGGCTGGAAGTTGAGCGAGAGGAACTGCGGCTTCGACAGGAACAGCTCGACGACCTGCCCGATCTGGTGATCGTTGACGCCTCGCGTGGCGACGAAGATCAGCTGCGTCGGCAGATCGAGCTCCTCGATCATCTGGAGCGCGGCCTCCTTCTCCTTCACGAGATCCTTGCCGCGGATCTTGGTGTGCACCTCGGCGGTGAAGCCATCGAGCTGCAGACCGATGTAGATGCCCATCTCCTTGAGCGCCTGCGCGAGCTCGCGGTCCTTGCCGAGGCGGATGCCGTTCGTGATCAGCACGACGCGGCCGATTTCCGGGCGACACGCGATCTTCAACAGCTCGAGGATCTGCGGGTGGCTCGTGGGCTCTCCGCCGGAGAGCGCGATCGTCTCGCACACGCCTTCGGCCTCGACGAGACCGTCGACGATCTTCTGGAACGTCGCGGGCTCCATGTGCTTCGAGTAGTTGTTGTCGACGATGCAGATCGGACACTCGAGGTTGCAGTGGTCGGTGACCTCGACGATCGGCAAGCACGTGTGTTGCTCGTGGTCGTCACAGGTCCCGCAGTCCGTGGGGCAGCCATGCTCCGCCGTGTTCCGAAAGATCAGCGGCTGGGTGCCCGCGCGAGCGAACGAGTACGCCTTCACGTAGTAGCTCGCATCTTCGGAGACCAGCGCCTCCGATGGACCACAGCGCACGCAGTCCTTGAGGAAGAACACGCGGTCCTTGCGGATCACCACGTCCGCTTTGACGAGCGCGAGGCACTTCGGGCAGGTCGAGGTGGTGTGCTTGAACAGGTGGTCACCGACGAGACCGGCGGGGACCACTCCCTTCGCGAGGAACTCCTGCATCCAGGTCTGCGCGTTCGCGTGGACCTCGCGCTCCTGCGGACCGCACGTGGTGCAACGCAGGAGGTGCACGACCTTTCCGTCGCGGAGCACCACGCGCGCCTCGCCGGCGAGCGCACACGTCGGGCACGTGTCCTGCGCGTGTGCGATGAACGTGTGGGGACGGTCGGGCCGTGGTGGCACCGTGTCGCAGCTCGTGCAGTCCATGATCACGGCGTACCGTGAGGGTGACCGTCGACGCAAGGCACTGCCTGGAATTGCCCGCTTGCTCCGGATCCTCCTCGACGCGCTTTGATAGGCTGCGCGCAGCGTGCGCTACATCCTGCTCGATCGCATCACCGCGCTGGAACCGCCCGAGCTCGCGCGCGGCGTGAAGTGCGTGTCGCTCTCCGACGATCTGTTTGCGGATCACTTCCCCGGTCATCCGGTGATGCCGGGGGCCATGATCCTCGAGGCACTCGCCCAGCTGGGCGGCGTGCTGCTCGAGGCCACGATGCGCAAGCGCGACCGCCACGATCTGCACGCGATCCTGACGATGGCCGACCGCGCGAAGTTCCGGCACCTGGTGTTGCCGGGCGACAAGCTCGAGCTCGAGGCACGCTGCGAGCGCGCGACCGAGGACGGCGGTCAGGTACAGACGTTCGCGCGTGTCGACGGCAAGCTCGTCACCGAGGCGCACCTGTCATTCGCCTTCGCGACGATCACGAACCCGGCGATCCTGCAGCGGCGTCGCGAGTACCTCCAGATCTGGCTCACGGGGTCCTCGGAGGTGCGCTGAGTGACGAAGCGTCGCGTGTTCGTGCGGGGCGTCGGCGCGTATACGCCGCTCGGCGCGACGTGGCCTGCTGCCGCCGCCGAGCTGGCGACGGGTGCCACGGCGATCCGCCCGATCACGCGGTTCGATGCCACGGGCTTTCCGTGCCGCTCCGCGGCGGCGATCGACGCGCCGTTCCCCGACGAAGATCGGCGCCTGCCTTACACGCGGCTAGCTGCGCGCGAAGCGTGGGAGATGGCGCGGCTCACGGCGGAGCCGGCGCGGCTCGGCGTGTTCCTCGGGGCCGAGTCGGGACGCTGCCACTGGACCACCGCACTCGGGCTGGCGCGGGCGGGACGCGGCCCCGACAACACGTTCGACCACGGACGGTTCGCGCGCGAAGCACCGGCGTTCGCCGATCGCATCGATGCGTCCGTGATCTCGCCGTCGGCGGTCGCCGTGGCACTCGCGGTCGAGTACGGCGCGCTCGGGCCGGTGGAGACCATCTCGCTCGCGTGCGCTTCGGGGAGTGCGGCGATCGTCGAGGCCGCACGCGCGATCCGGCTCGGCCAGTGCGATGTCGCGCTCTGCGGCGGCGTGGGCGCGGATGTGGATCCACTGATGCTCGCTGGCTTCGGACTGCTCGGCATCCTGTCGCCGCGCGGCATCTCCTGCCCTTTCGATGCGCACCGGGATGGCTTCATCATCGGCGAAGGCGCCGCGATGCTCG
Organism: Deltaproteobacteria bacterium; assembly: GCA_013813765.1. Classification (GTDB taxonomy): domain Bacteria; phylum Myxococcota_A; class Polyangia; order Haliangiales; family Haliangiaceae; genus JABFXX01. The sequence continues at coordinate 5,102 of JACCRC010000051.1, forward strand.
TGCTCTCCGCGGAGCGTGGTGACGCGCGGGTCGAGCTCGCCGGCGTTGGCCGCAGCCTCGACGCACACCACCTGACCGCCCCCGATCCCGACGGAGATGGCGCGGCGCGCGCGATGATCGCCGCGCTGCACGACGCCGGCGACCCGCAGATCGGCTACGTCCAGGCGCACGGGACCTCGACACCGCTCAACGATCGCATCGAGGTCCGCGCGATCAAGCGCGCGCTCGGTGATCGAGTCGCGACGGCGCACGTCAGCTCGAGCAAGGGCGCACTCGGCCACTGGGTCGCGGGCGCAGGCGCCGTCGGTGCGCTCTACGCGTGGCACGCGGTCAGCGAAGGCGTGGTGCTGCCCACCGCCGGGCTCGAGCATCCGGATCCCACGTGCGATGTGGCGCACGTGATGGGGCGCGCGCGGTCCAAGGACGTGGATGCCGCGCTCGCGAATGCGTTCGCGTTCGGCGGCGCGAACTCGTGTCTCGTGATGCGGAGGGCCACGTGATGCGGCCGGTCGCGATCGCGCGCACGGCAGCGGTCTCCGCGTTCGGTGCGGGCGCGCGCGGGCTGGGACGTGCGCTCGCAGATGGCGCGCTGCTTCCCGGGCTTCCCTCCGAGACGCCGCTCGCGAGCCCGCGCTCACGCAAGATGATGTCGCCGGCGGCGTACCTCGCAGCGCGCTGCCTCGCGGATCTGCTCCGCGATGCGGCCTGGACCGACGCGCGCGACCGCATCGCCTACTACCTCGCGGTTGGCGCATCCGCGGGCTCGCTCGATGACTTCATGGCACTCCTCGACGAGAGCCTCGTCGACGGCGCGTACTCGCTCGAGCGGTTCGGGCACCGCGGCCTCGCCGCCTGCAATCCGTTGCTCGCGTTCCAGCTCATGAACAACTTCACGCTGTGCCACGGGGCGATCCTCGAGGGTCTCGGCGGGCCGAACAGCGCACTGTTCTCACGTGGCGCCGGCACGATCACGGCGCTGGGCGAGGCCGTGTACGCGGTGGCATCGGGCGAGTGCGACCGTGCGATCAGTGGAGGCGCAGATGCGCCGACGCACCCGGCGACCGCGGCCGAGCTCGGTCGCGACGGTTTGATCGGACGCGGTCTCGTTCCGGCCGACGCCGCGGGCTTGCTCGCACTCGAGGTCGCGCGCCCCGGCGACATCGTCGTCGAGGGCTGTGGTGTGGCGAGCGGGCGTGGACGGCCGATCGCAGAAGCGATCGCCCACTCCGTCGCCGCCGCACGACTGTCCGAGACCGTGGATCTCGTCGTGATCGCACCGTGGGGACCACCGGCCGCGGACGCGCTGCGCTCGTGGGCGGCGGCGCTCCATCCAACCGCTAACGTTGTTTCAACGGCCGCTCTCGGCGAGAGCCTCGCGGCGAGCGCGGCACTCGCGGTGATCGCGGCAGCCGACCTCCTCGAGCCTGCGCAGCGAGCGCTCGTGCTCTCGCTCGGCGTCGACGGCGATCCGGGCGCGGTCGCAATCGCGCGAGGTGCTGCGTGAGCGCGGTGATCACGGGCGTCGGTGCGGTGTCGGCGTTCGGCGTCGGAGTTGAAGCCATGTTTGCGGGACTCGCCGAGGGACGGAGCGGTATCTCGCGGATCAGATCCTTCGATGCATCGACGTTCCCGACGCGCGTGGCCGGCGAGGTTCCGGTCCCGGGCGCGGATGCGGCGTGGCTGGGTGAGGTGCTCGGCGATCCGCCGCACGCGCAAGCGCTCGGCGCTTCGGGCGCGCTGCGCGATCGCAAGGTCAGCTTCGGACTGATCGCGGCGCACGAGGCGTGGCGCATGGCGGGCTGCGGTGAGGCAGAACAGCGCGCATCGCTCGTGATCGCGCTCGGCCTCGAGCAGGCGTTCCTCGAGGACCTCGTTCCGATCTTCGAGTGCGATGCTGCAGGCGGGCGCGCGATCGCGTGGGAGCGCGCCGACACGACGCCCGGTATCCGATTCCGCGCACCGGTGGATCTGACCGCGCGCGCGATCCACGCGCGGCTCGATCTGCGCGGGCCGTCCGTGGTCAACGCCTCGGCCTGCGCCGCCGGCGCTCTCGCGGTCGCACATGCGGCGTCACTGATCGAGCGCGGCGCCACAGACATCGTGCTTTGCGGCGGGGCGGACTCGATGGTCAACCCACTCGGGCTCGGCGGCATGTGCCGGCTCGGCGCACCGTCGCCGCGCGACGAGCTCGATGCGTGCCGGCCCTTCGATCGACGCCGCGATGGTCTCGTGATCGGTGAAGGCGCGGCGATGTTCGTCGTCGAGAGCGCAGAGCGGGCAGCCGCGCGAGGAGCACGACCGATCGCCACGATCCTCGGCTGGGGGAGCACGCAGGACGGCTACCGCGCCACGGCCCCGCGCCCCGATGGCAGTGCCGCGCGGATCGCCATGGAGCGGGCGATCGCCAGGAGCGGACTCGCCGCCGGGTCGATCGGCTACGTCAACGCGCATGGCACCGGCACGCCGCTGAACGACCCTGCGGAGTGCCTCGCGCTCCACGGCGCACTCGGTACACACGCATCGCGCGTCGCGGTCAGCTCGATCAAGGGCGCGGTCGGCCACCTCATGGCGGCGGCCGGGGCGATCGAGCTCGCGGCGAGCCTGCTCGCGTTCGAGCGGGACCTCCTGCCGGGCACCGCGAACCTCGTCGAGCGCGACCCCGAGTGCAACGTCGACGTCATCGGTCCGCAGCCACGACACGCGCGCGTCGACGCGGTGCTCTCCAACTCGTTCGGCTTCGGCGGTCAGAACGCGAGCCTCGTGATCGGGAGACCCGCGTGAAGGTCGCGATGATCGCTCGCGCGTGGCGCACGCCGCTGGGCAACACTGTCGATGCGGCGATGGCGCGCCTGTTCGCGGGCGAACGCGCGGCGACCACGGATCCGCGCGCGGGCTATCCGTGCTCGACGATCGCGCCCGTTCGCGATCAACCTGCCGAGTCGCGTCAGGCGCGGTTCCTCGGGCGCATGGGCCTGTTCGGACTCGAGGTCGCCGGCGAGGCGCTCGCAGCATCGGGCATCGAAGCTGGCCCACGCACCGGCGTGTTCTGCGGCGTTGGTGGCCTACGCGCGCACTGGGAGTACATGATGCCCGCGTTCGCGAGCCAGGCCGATGACGGCCAGCGCATGTGGGAGCGCGGTCTTCGCGACGTGCACCCGTACTGGATGCTGCGGCACCTCTCGAACAACGTGCACGCACTTGCTTCTGCAACGCTGCGGCTGCGCGGCGACGGCGCCACGTTCGGCGGCGGCAGCGCGAGCGCCCAGGCGATCGCATCGGCGAGCCGCGCTCTGCACGATGGCGCGATCGATGCGGCGCTCGTCATCGCATACGACTCGCTGCTCGAGCCCGAGACGCTCGTCGAGCTCGGCGCACGCCGCTCGGCGACGCACGCGTCGCTCGAACGCCTCACCGCACCGTATTCCCAGGACGCGGCGGGCTTCGTGCCCGGCGAGGCCGCGGCCGCGATCGTGCTCGTTCGCGAGACCGACGCGCCGATCGCGTGGATCGAGGTTCGCGACACGGCCGGTGCGGAACCGGACTCGACCTCGACGCTCGCTCGCTGCGCCTCGCACCTCGCCGACGGCGCGACGGTGGTCGCCGGCACGGGCCGCGCGTGGCCAGACCTCGACGCCGCCGAGCGTGCGGCGATCGGCGCGCTCGTCCCGCGCGATGCCGCGCTCGTGGCTCCGTCGGCAGCGATGGGACAGCTCGGCGCTGCAACGACGCTCGTGCAGGCGATCGTGCTCGCCGAGTCGCTGCGCGCGGGCACGCTGCCGCCGATCGCGGGTCTCGAGCACGCCGCGGAGGGTCCGCTTGTCCCGGTCACGCGCGCGACGCCGACCGCTGCGCGCGTCGCGCTCGGCGTGCACGCGAGCCAGCCGGGTCTCGCCGCCGCGATCCGCGTCGAGGTACCGCGATGAGCAATCCGCGCCTTGTACTCGTCACCGGTGCATCGCGAGGCATCGGCCGTGCGATCGCGATCGAGCTCGGCCGGCGCGGCTTCATGGTCGTTCTCAACTACCGCCAGGATTCGGCCGCGGCGGCGGAGGCCACCGCGGCGGTCGAGGCGACTGGCGCGCTCGCTGCTGCGATCCGCGCCGATGCGTCCGATCCGGCAGCTGTCGCAACGATGTTCGCCGAGATCGACAAGCTCGGCCCGCTCGCTGCGCTCGTGTGCAACGCCGGCATCACGCGCGACACGCTCCTGGGCGCCAGCACGCAGGATGACTTCGCATCCGTCATCTCGACGAACCTCCTCGGTGTCGTCGCGTGCTGCCGCGAGGCGTCGCGCCGCATGGTCAGCCGGCGCGCCGGCACGATCGTCACGCTCTCGTCGGTGGCCGCACAGCGACCTGGCCGCGGACAGAGCAACTACGCCGCCTCGAAGGGCGCCGTCGAGGCGTTCACTCGCTCGCTCGCCGTGGAGCTCGCGCCGCGCTCGATCCGCGTCAACTGCGTCGCGCCGGGGATCATCGACACCGCGATGACCGCGGAGCTGCAGGCGATCGCTCCCGACGAGCTGCGCAAGCGAATCCTGATGGGACGGCTCGGACGGCCCGACGAGGTCGCGAAGGTGGTCGCGTTCCTGTGCAGCGACGATGCGAGCTACGTGACCGGACAGGTGTGGAACGTCGACGGAGGATTCAAGCTCGAATGAAGCCCGGACCGGAGATGCTCGAGTGGCTGCGCTCGCGGCGCAGCGTGAGGACGTTCAGCGCGGAGCCCGTGCCACGCGAGGTGATGGAGCGCGTGATGGAAGGTGCGATCACGGCACCCTCGAACACGAATCGCCAGCCGTGGAAGTTTGCGGTGGTGCGCGACGCTGCGATGCGCAGCCGGATCGTTAACGCGGTCTCGACGCGCGTCGCCGAGATGAAGGCCATCATTCAGAACAGCCGGCATGCCGAGAGCTACGGCGACTACGGCGACTTCTTCTTCGAACCGCTCGGCGCCGCTCAGGTGATCGTGATCCCGCAGTATCGGGAGTATCCGGATCTGATCGCGAACCTGATCGAATCGGGCGGCGGAGATCCGAAGCAGTTCACGACGGCTTCGTCGATGCAGGCAGAGCTTTGCTCGACGAGCATGGCGATCATGAGCCTCTTGCTACAGGCGCACGCCGAAGGCCTCGGTGCGTGCATGATGGCCGGGCCGATCGTGGCGAAGACCGAGATCCAGACACTGCTCGGGATCGCCGAGCCGTGGCGGATGGTCGGAGCGATCGCGATCGGATGGCCGATAGGCGACGCACCGGCGCGAGGACGCAAACCTGTGGACCGCGTGGTCCAGTGGATCGACGAGGAGACCCGATGAGTGAAGCTGCATTTTCGAACGAGCAGATCGGCGAGATGTGCCGTGTCATCGTCGCCGAGTCGCTGGGGAAGCCGCTCGCCGACGTCCAGTTGACGTCCGTGCTCATGGCGGACCTTCACGCGGAGTCCCTCGACTTCCTCGACATCGTGTTTCGCATCGAACGCGACTTCAAGATCGAGATCACGCGCGGCGAGATGGAGCGAGCCTCGCGCGGAGACATGACGCAGGACGAGTTCGCTCCGAACGGCGTGATCTCCGACGCCGGCCTCACGCGGCTGCGCGAGCTGATGCCGGAGGCGTCCGACCGGATCGCTCCAGGCCTGCGACCCTCGACGATCCTCACGCTGTTCAGCGTGCAGACGTTCGCGAACATGGTGATCGGAAAGCGCGACGGGCGGTCTGTATGAGCGAGCGGCTGATCCACACCACGACGAGCCTGTGCCGCGCGTGCAAGGGCGCGGTGCCCGCGAGCGTCGTCGCGCACGAGAGCGGCGAGGTCTGGATGAAGAAGACCTGCGCGGAGCACGGTGCACAGGAGGTCCGGCTCTCGACGAACGCCGCCTGGTACGAGCAGACCCGCGCGCAGAAGCAGCAGTTCGCGGCGCCCGCGGTGATGAAGAAGGAGGTCGAGCACGGGTGCCCGTTCGACTGCGGGCCGTGCACGAGCCACACCCAGAAGGTGCGGCTGCCCGTCGTGACGATCACGAGCGCCTGCAACCTCGACTGCCCGATCTGCTACGTCCACAACAAGAACGACGACGCCTACCACATGCCCGTCGAGGACTTCGCGCTGATCCTCGAGCACCTGCGCACCGATCACGGCGGCGAGCTCGACATCATCAACCTCACGGGCGGCGAGCCCACGCTGCACCCCCGCCTGTTCGACATGCTCGAGATGGCGCGCGCCGCGGGCATTCACCGCGTGACAGTGTGCTCGAACGGCATCCGCCTCGCGAAGGACGAGGCGTTCGTCGCGAAGCTCGGCGAGTACGGCGCGCGTATCGCGCTGTCGTTCGACACCTTCGACCCGCACGCCGACAAGCTGCTTCAGGGCGCACACATGCTGGCGACGAAGATCAAGTGCATGGAGCTGTGCGAGAAGTACGGCGTCGACGTGACGCTCATCCCGGTGATGACGCGCGGAGTGAACGAGCACGAGGTCGGCAAGATCCTCGACTTCGCGCTGTCGCGACCGGTCGTGCGGCACATCGAGGTGCACACGATGACATTCACCGGGCAGAGCGGCGCGACGTTCCAGCGCTCGGGCCGGATCTCGATGTACGAGGTGCTCGAGGAGATCGAGAAGACAACGGCCGGCCTGCTCACGCCCGCTGACTTCGTGACGTCGCCGTGCGCGCACCCGCTCTGCTACCAGATCGCGTACCTGCTGCTCGATCCTGACGGTGGACCTCCGATTCCGTTCACGCGGTTCATGCCGGCCGAGGAGCTGCGCGATGCGCTCTCGGAGCGGCTCTACCTCGAACCGTCGCCTCGCCTCGAGGAATCCCTGAAGCAGGCGATCGATCGACTGTGGGTCGAGGACGATGCGACCAGCGTGCGCACGCTGCGGCTGCTCCGCTTCATGCTCGACACGATGTTCCCGTCGGACCGTCCGCTGACGCACGACCAGGCGATCCGCGCCGGCGAGAAGGTCGTCAAGGCGGTCTACGTGCACTCGCACATGGACGAGGAGACGTTCGATACCGAGCGCGCCGTCGATTGCTGCGACAGCAACTGCTATGCCGATGGCTCCACGATCCCGGTCTGCAACTACAACGTGCTGTACCGGGAGAAGGAGGAGAAGTTCAACGTGCAGCCCGCGCAGTGGGGCACGAAGAGCGGCGGCCAGCGCGTGTTCTCGCTGCCGGTGCTGCGATGACGCGCCTCGCGGGCAAGCGTTGTCTCGTCACGGGAGGCTCGCGCGGCCTCGGGCGTGCGATGTGCGAGGCGTTCGCCACGGCCGGCGCGAAGGTCGCGTTCACCTACCGCACGGATACCTCCGACGCGGAAGCCGCGAAGGCCAGCCTCGTCGCGCTCGGCTGCGAGCCGCTCGTGTTCCAGGGCAACGTCGCCGACTCGGCGCACGTCAAGGACACCGTCGCCGCCGTCGTCGCCACGTGGGGTGGCGTGGACGTCCTCGTCAACAACGCGGGCGTCACGCAGATCCTGCCGATCGCGCTCCTCGAGGAGGCGGACTTCGATCAGGTGATGGCGGTGAACGTGAAGGGACCGTATCTGTTCTCTCGCGCGGTGGTGCGCTCGATGATCCGGGCGAAGTCCGGGCACATCCTGAACATCGGCTCGTTCGCATCGGAACGCGTGATCGAGGCGCCGCTGCACTACGCGGCCGCGAAGTCCGCACTGCGCGGCATGACGGAGTCGCTCGCGCGCGAGGTCGGCCGCTACAACATCAAGGTGAACCTCTTGTCGCCGGGCCTGCTCGATTGCGGGCTCGCGCGAATGCTGCCGAAGCACCGGATCCAGGAGTACCTCGCGCAGAGCTCCCTGGGTCGGCTCGGCACCGCGCGCGAGATCGCGGAGCTGGCCACGTTCCTGGTCTCCGACGACAACTCGTTCATGGCGGCGGCGAAGATCGTCGCGGATGGTGGCCTGTGACCCTCGACGTGCAGGCCATGCTGCGCGAGGGCTACGAGAGCTACCGCAAGTACGTCAACCCGCTGGTCACGCTGCGCGCGGAGCTGCTCGGCGAGCCGACGCGGATCACGTCCGTGCACGACGGCAAGCTCGTCGAGCGGCGTGGCGAGGTCGAGGACTTCCACGGCACGCAGACGTTCGGTCACCGTCACCCTGCGATCTCGCAGGCGGTCACGGAGTTCCTCGCCTCGGACTCGCCGAACTGGTTCCCGTGCCGCGTCAATCCGTACGCCGGCCTCCTCGCCGAGCGGCTATGCGAGCGCGCGAACCAGACGCTCGAGGGCCCGCGTTCCGCGTACTCGAACGTGTTCTTCGCGAACTCGGGATCAGGTGCGGTCGAGGCCGCGCTCAAGCTCGCACGCGCGGCGACCGGGAAGCCGCGCGTGATCTCGCTCGATGGCGCGTACCACGGCTGCACGATGGGCAGCTGCGCGCTGATGAAGGCGGGGATGTTCAAGGATCCATTCGGGCCGCATCTTCCAAGTGCCGGCCCGATCCCGTTCGGGGATATCGATGCGCTCGTCGAGGCCTTCGCGGGCGGTGATGTCGCCGCGCTCGTCCTCGAGCCGATCCAGCTGGAGGGCGGCGTTCGCACCGTCTCCTCGTCGTATCTCGAGGTCGCGTGCGAGCTGACGCAGAAGCACGGTGCGCTGCTCGTCGCGGACGAGATCCAGACCGGCCTCGGTCGCACGGGCCGGTTCCTCGCGAGCGAGAGCTGGCCGCGCCGGCCCGACGCGCTGATCCTCGGCAAGCATCTCGGCGGCGGGCTCGTCCCGATCTCCGCGATGCTGACGCGCGAGGAGCTGTTCGAGCGTGCATACGGCCTGCACTACGCGTCCGCGGAGGCGCACAACACCACGTTCGGAGGGAGTGCGCTCTGCTGCGTCGCAGCGCTCGCGGCGCTCGATCTCCTGACACCCGAGTTGATCGCGCGCGTCGGCCGCGTGGGCGATGCATTCCGCGCGCAGCTCGCGGCCACCCTCGCGCGCCACGGGCTGTTCAAGCAGGTCAAAGGCGCGGGGCTGCTCGTCGGCATCGAGCTGGAGCCATCCGATCACCCGTGGCTCTCGTTCGAGCACTTCGGCATCGACGCGCTGAACGATCAGCCGACGATCGGCGTGCTGCTCTGCCACCGCCTGTACAAGCGCGGCTTCTACTGCTTCGCGTGCGGGCACGACTGGCGCATCCTGCGCGTGCTCCCGCGGTTCACGATCGAGGAAGCGACCCTCGCCGCGTTCATCACCGCCGTCGACGAGGAGCTGGAGTACCTGTGCAACCTTGTGTGAAACGCGCGTTCGTCCTCGGTGGTACGGGCCATGTCGGCAGCGCCGTGCTGCGCGAGCTCGCGCGGCGCAGCGTGCCGGCCACGTTCACGTACCTCCATTCGGAAGACAAGGCGAAGATGCTCGAGCTCGAGCTCGGGCACACCGCGGTCAAGGTCGACCTCGCCGATGCGGCCGCCACGACGGCGCTGCTGGGCATCCAGGATAACGTCGACGTCGTGATCCACTGCGCCGCGGTGAGCGGTGGGCTCGCGACGACCGAGATCGATCTCGCGGCCTATCAGCAGGTGATGGCGGTGAACGTCCAGTCCGCGTTCCTCGCCTGTCAGTGGGTGGCGCGGCGCGCGAAGCGCTGCGACGTCGTCCTCGTCGGCGGGCTCGACCGCGCACAATCGCTGCCGCTGCCTGTGCACTTCGCGGCGAGTCAGGGCGCACTGAGCGCGCTCGCGATGGCGATGGCCCACGAGGTCGGCCGCCAGGACATCCGCGTGAACCTCGTCGCGCTCGGCCCGCTCGACGGCGGCCTGTCCAGCAACCTCGGCGCGCGGCGCCGCAAGGACTACGAGACGTTCTCGGCGCTGCGCCGGCCGGGCAAGGCCGAGGAGGCGGCGAAGGTGATCACGTGGCTCGCTCTCGAGAACACGTACATCCAGGGCAAGGTCATCTCCGCCAACGGAGGCATCTGACCATCGAGACCTACCGCGGGCCGTGCGTGACGTTCTTGCCCGGGCGGGTGACCTGCCCGCTCGCCGGCGTCGGCAACCGACCCGCCGATGCGAGCAACCGCCTCGCCGTCGATGATCCGGCGACCGAGGTCACCGTCGATCGCGCGGCCGGGCGCATCACGATCGCAGACGACCGCGCGTGTGCACAGAAGACCGTGCTCGCGGACCTGGTCTGGCTCGCGCAGGGCATCGACGAAGCGGGACGCGCCACACCGTTCACGATCCACGCCGAGATCACGAAGCTCGGGCACGCGTTCTCGATCGACATCCACACGCACGAGCCCTCGAAGCTCCCGCGCGCGCGTCTCGCCTACGAACCGTTCGAGATCGACGCTGTCGATGGTGACCGCCGTACGATGCTGCTGAACCTCAAGAAGCTCGCGTTCGTGGCGAGTCACAACCCGCTCGCGCGCCGGCTCTCCGGTGCGCTGACCACGACGCGCGACCACCTCCCGGCGCATCAGGATCCGGCGGCTCCCGGATATCGCGTGATCGATCGCTCGATCGGGATCGGTGCCCTGGGCCGCGGCCTCATGCTCGTGCGCGTGCGCATCGCGTCGCTCGCGGCGAGTAACGCACCGCTGATCGCCCGGGGCTCGCTCGCCGACATGTTGCGCGACGGCAGCTGGGAGCTCTCGATCGAAGCGTTGACCGATCGCTGGCTGCCCGAGCTCGTGCAGCGTGATCTCTTCCTGTTTCAGATGTCCGATGTTCCGTTGCTTGCCCCCGTCGCGCGGGGCGGCCTGCGCGCGGGCCAGACGCTCGGCTTCCGGACGATCGCTGGATCAGGTGAGATCCGGCTCGACGACGCGACCGCACCCTTTCCCGCTGCACTCGACGCTTCGCGCGCTTACCTCGAGTACCACATGCTCGGCTCGCTCATCGCCGAGGCGGTCGCTCGCTGATGGCACGCAACGACGCCCTCGACGCAGCGCGCGCGATCGCGATGGTGCTCGTCGTCGCGACCCACACCGCGCTCTCGTTCATGGTCACGCCGATCGGCTGGGCCGTACAGGACCGCTCGCAACATCTCGGCGTGGACCTCGCGGTGTGGATCGTCCGCGCCTTCGTGATGCCGATGTTCTTCTGGCTGTCGGGCTACTTCTCGCGCGAGCTGCTCGATGTCCGCGGACTCCGCGGTTACGTGCGCCATCGAGTTGTCCGCATCCTGATCCCGCTCGCGCTCGCGCTGGTCCCCTGCTCGCTCCTGCTCGGAGCGGAGTGGGACTGGGGCCGCGAGGTGATCGCGCGTCCCGGTGTCGCCGAGAACATCCCGAAGCTGCAGAGCTCGGAGCTGCCGATCTTCCTCGGACACCTCTGGTACCTCTACTACCTGCTGTTGCTCTCGGTGGCCGCGGTGGTCATCGCCCGGATCGCTCGCGCCACGGGGATCCGGATCCCGATGGGGATCGGAGTGCTGGCCGTGCCGGCGCTGCTCACGTTCGGAGTGCTCGCCTCGCTGCGATCCGTGCACACGGATACGCCGCTCGGGTTCGTGCCCGACGCTCCGATCGCGATCTTCATGGGCGGCTACTTCGCATGGGGCTGGATCGTCCGCGGTCGCCCCGACGAACTCCCGCGCTACGAGCGCTACGCGTGGCACGCGCTCGCGATCGCCCTCGTGTTGCTCGTCGCGGTCATCACCACGCTCTACGACGGCCTCGACGCGATCACGCACGCACCGCTCCACGCGAGCGCCGCCAGCGCGTTGTTCGCCATCGCGGTGATGATCGGCTTCCTCGGGTTATGCGTGCGCCATGGCCGCCGGCATCCCTTGCTCCGACTCGCATCGGAGTCGTCGTACTGGTGCTACATCGCGCACGTGCCGATCGTGGTCGCGCTGCAGATCCTCGTCGCACCGATCGCTGTGCCGGGAATTTTTAAGCTCCCTGCGATCGTCATCGTGACGAGCGCGGTGTGCATGGGGAGCTACGCGCTGCTCTTGCGCTTGAACACGCCGCGCAGCCACTCCGCCCACAGGTAGAGCTCGAGATAGAACGGGTTATTCGGGCGCGCCGGCATCGGATCGATCCCGTAGATCGGCTTCTCGCCCTCCGGCTCGTACGTGCCGAACAGCCGGTCCCAGATGATCAGCGCTCCGCCGAGGTTCTTGTCGAGATACTGGGGATTCTTCGCGTGGTGAACGCGGTGGTTCGACGGGCTGTTCGCCCAGGCATCGAACCAGCGCAGCTTCCCCACGTACGGCGTGTGCGTGAGGAAGTCCCACGCGCTGCCGAACGCGATGACGGCTCCCAGCGCGAGTGGATGGAAGCCGAGCAAGATCGCGGGGACGAAGAACACCCAGTCGATGGCTCCACCCACCCACGAGTTGCGGAGACCGGTGGACAGGTTCATGCGCGCCGAGTTGTGGTGCACCGCATGCGACGCCCACATGAACGGAAACGCGTGGCTCGCGCGATGCGACCAGTAATAGAAGAAGTCGTTGACGAAGAACAGGACCACCCAGTGCCACCACGACGTCATCGACCAGCGCAGCGGTGTCACCTCGTAGATCATCAGCAGCATGACCGCGACGAACGCGCCGACGCCGAGCCGCGCGACCACGTACCCGATCGTGATCCCGATGCTGGTGAACGTATCGGCAAGACCGTACCTGTCGTCGCGCAGCACGAAGTAGCTGATCAGCGCCTCGATGGTGAACGCACCGAACATGACGCCGGCGGCGATCCAGGTGACGAGCTCGAGCTCGCTCATGGACGCTTCCCGAACAGGCTCATGATCGGCAAGTAGACGATACCGATCGCGAGCTGCAGATAGTAGGTGGCCGCGCGAAACACGACGACCACGACGATGGCATCCGCCGGCGCGACGAGGTCGGCAAAGAACAGCCCGGCCGCGGCCTCGCTCGGCCCAGCGCCACCCGGGGTGGGCATGGCAAACACGAAGCACAGGTAGATCAGCGAGCGCAGCGCGAGCTCGACCAGCGGAGGATCGCCGAGGACGAGGGCGAGCCCGACGAGCGGGGCCACGTACGACGCGTAGTAGACGAGGTGGACCGCGCACAGGGCCGCGGCGCCGCGCCACGTGGTGTGACGGACCCGGTCGAGCCGGTCGATCATGCGCGTCGCCACCTCGGCCGCGCTCGCGATCCGCGCTTGCCAGGTTTCGCCAGCCAGCATCCTCCGGCGCGACAGCCAGCCACGCAGCCCCTCGATCCAGCGCCGCGCGAGCGGAGGTCGCGAACACACGACGAGCACGAGCACGGTCACGGCGGCGATCGTCACGAACAGCGCGAGCCCCGATGTCGCGATCCACCGATCGACCGGCGGACCGAAGCCTGCGAGCACGAGGGCAGAGCCGAGCAGGAACACGAGCGCGAGGCTGGTCGTGAACTTGATGAACGGGATCGCGACCGCCGCATCCCACGCGATGCCTCGCTTGTTCAGCAGATACGCAACGGTTGGCTCGCCGAGCCCGACCTGCGGCGTGATCGCGGTCATCAGGTGATTCGCGACCGCGGCATCCCACGCATCGCGCGGTGCCACGGTCGCGCCGACGAGCCGGCCGATCACCGCGATCCGGACGGCCTCCGTCAGGACCAGGCCGAGCGCGCCACCGACGACGATCAGGACCGTGGCGAGAGGTGCATCACCGAGCCGCTCCAGCGCAGCGCGCAGGCTTCCGCTGTCGGGTGCACCCAGATACACGCCGAGCGCACCGAGCGCGACGAGCAGCAGCACCCACAGCCACCGCCGCTTCGGTACGGCCGTTTTCTCAGGCGCGGCCACGGCCGAGCGTGATCAGAGGTGCGGCGGGTTTCGAGGAGAATCGAGCGTCGCGATCGCGATAGAGGATGTTGTACGCGCACGACGGGATGTTCGTTCCGTCGGGCTCGCGGATGCCGACGCAGCACTGACGGATCCTGTCGGTATCGAAGGTCTCCTCGTCCATATGCGAGTGCACGTAGATGGCCTTCGCACTCCCCTCCGCGCGACGCAGTCGCTCGGTGGCACCGATGTCTCGTTCGAACACCGTCTCGGTCAAGCGGCGCAGGCGCGCGAGCACCTGCTCTTGCTCGCTGCACTCGATCTCGCCCGCCCACAGCCGGTTGACCACGTCGCCGAGCTTCTCCTCCATCGCGAGCGTTGGCTCGAGGTAGAGCATGCCCGCGAGCAGCTCGCGCAGATCGCCACCCGGCATGAACCGCGGAAACGGGAGCCAGCGGCCGTCGTCGAGACGAAGCAGGTAGGTGACGAGGTAACAGAGCGGGTGTGCAGCGGGCGATGGCACGAAGTCCGAGACCCGGAGCGCGCCATCGGTCTGCGTCTCGAGGTCTGCGAGCACCTCGTACGTGGTGTAGCGGCCCGTGCGCGCGAACGACTGGCCGTTGTGCCCGGTGAACGTCATCGTGTGCAGCTCGACCGAACGGATGAAGTCCTTCTCGAGCGCGAGCTTCACGAACGCGCCGACCTCGTCATCGTTGACGCCACGCGCGAGCACCGGAAGCAGCGTGGTCTCGACCTGGTACTTCTCGAGGAGGTCGAGGACGCGCAGCTTTCCCTCGAGGAAGTTGCCGCCGAGCATCTGCTGATTCGTCGTTGGCTTGAACGAGTCGAAGGACAGGACGATGCGAGCACCGAGCTTCGCGAGTCGCTCGAGTAGCCGCTCCTCCTTGAGGAAGCGCAGCCCGTGCGTGGAGACGGTGATGCGATGGATGCCCTCCTCGACGCAACGCTCGACGATCCGCTCGAACTGCGGGTGCTGCGTGGGCTCGCCCCCCGTGAGGTTGATGATCCTGCGCTCCGGATCCGCGGCGCGCAGGTGCTCGAGGATCGCGGAGAGCTGCGCCTCGGTCATGTGGAACGCGCCGTCGTTCTTGTTGTGCGTGTAGCAGATCGGGCAGTCGAGGTTGCACGCGCTCGTGATCGGCACGATCGGCAGCTGTGCCTGCTGCTCGTGGCTCGTGCACGGTCCGCAATCGAACGGACAGCCTTGGCTGACAGGCTTACGAGCCTCGGGCTTCGCGAGCACCGGCGCCTGATCGATCACGGACTCGTACCAGTCGGCGCTCGGCGACACGACGACCTCGCTCGCGCCGTGCGCTTCGCACACCTTGCGCATCACCACGCGCTCGGCGATGCGCCACACCTCGGCCGGCGTCGCCCGCTTGCACACGCCGCACAGCGACGTGGTCGTTCGGAGCAGGCGGTCCGTCACGAGGTGAGCTTGCCATCGCGCATGCGCAGCGTGCGACTGGCCTGGGCGGCAACTTCGGGATCATGGGTGACGATCAGCACCGCAGCGCTCTCGGCGCCCACCAGCAGTGCCATCACGGCGGCGGTGGACTCGGCGTCGAGGCTGCCCGTTGGCTCGTCGGCGAGGATCAGCTGCGGGCGATTGGCGAGCGCGCGGATCACCGCGACCCGCTGAGCCTCGCCGATCGAGAGCTCGCTCGCCTTTCCATGCTTGCGCGCCGAGAGGCCGACCTTGTCGAGGAGCTCGTCGGCGCGCGCGAGTGCGGCGCTCCGATTG
>JACCRC010000053.1 GCA_013813765.1 Deltaproteobacteria bacterium
GCACCGGGCTCACCGGCAGAGCCGGTCGCCGCCGAGTCCGTCGCCGCCGAGCCCGTGGCCGCCGAGCCGGAGCCTGCCGACCCAGAGCCTGCGTGCGGGTCGAGCATGATCGGCGCCGCCGAGCCGGAGCCCGCGGAACCGGAGCCCGCGCCGGGAGTCTCGAGCGCCGAGGCCTTCGCGGCCTCCTTGTCGGCCGCGAGCTTCGCCTGGTTCTCGCCGAACTTCTCGAGCGAGTCGGCCGAATTGTGGCTCGCGAGGAACGCGAGCACGATCGAGGTCAGCATGAAGACCGTCGACGCGCCGGCGGTGAGCTTGCGCAGGAACGACGAGGCGCCGGAGCCACCGAACACGGTCGCTGCGTTGCCGCCGCCGAACGCGCCGCCCATACCGCCACCCTTGCCGCTCTGCAGGAGCACCGTGAGCATCAAGAACAGGCACACGATGACGTGCAGGACCGTGATCAGCGTCGACATGAAGGGACCTAGCTTCTAGCCCAATGGAGACTCGACTGCAAGCCTCAGGACGGGCGTGCAGCCTTGACGAGCGCGATGAAATCAACCGCTTCAAGCGAGGCATCTCCGACGTGCGCGCCGTCGATTTCCTTCTCGCTCATCAGAGCCTCGGCGTTGCTCGCCTTCACCGAGCCTCCATACTGGATCCGGATCGAGTCGGCGCAAGCCGCTCCCAGCCGATCGGCGAGGTGCTTTCGGATGTGCGCGTGGACCTCCTGCGCCTGTGCCGGCGTCGCGGTGCGGCCGGTTCCGATCGCCCACACCGGCTCGTACGCGACGACGAGCTTCGCCGCGGACGACGCATCGATGCTCGCAAGACCGCCCGCGAGCTGCGAGTCGACGACCTCGAGGGTGCGGCCGCCATCGCGCTCGGCGAGCGACTCGCCGACACACACGATCGCGCCAAGGCCCGCGGCGATCACCGCGGCTGCCTTCTTCCCGACGCTCTCGCTGGTGTCACCGAAGAACTGCCGGCGCTCGCTGTGACCGACGATCACCCACGATGCGCCCGCGTCGGCGAGGAGCTGCGGCGACAGCTCGCCGGTCCACGCGCCGCTCGCTTCCCAGTGGCAGTTCTGCCCGCAGGTCGCGATCGAGGTGCCCTCGAGCCGCTTCGCGACCGCGTGGATCGCGGTGGCGACCGGCGCGACGCCGACCTGCACCCCCTTCACCGCGCCGAGCTGGTTTTTCAGCTCCGTGACGAGGGAGAGCGCGTCCGCGACGGTCTTGTTCAGCTTCCAGTTGCCAACGACGAACGGGGTGCGCATCGAGCCGTTCGTATCACGCCGCGCCCGAAACCAGCTATCCGGTCGTCCAGCTCAGCCGGAACTGGCACTGCTCGTCGCCGTGGTGCACGCACGAGGTGTGCGCCGCCCCGACGGCCTCCGCACCGGTGAGCTCGACGATCCGCTCGAGCTCCGAGGCGACGATCGCGCAGATGTCGGGCGCGCCCGAGTAGCCACCGAGGAACACGTCGGCACTGCCGGAGTGCACGACGACCTCGATCTCGCCCCACATGTGATAGCGGTCCCAGAACGTCGGCAGTGCGGCGAGCACCGTCTCCGCGGGTAGCGACGACGGGTCGGCGCCGAACAGGCGCGCGAACGTCGCGGACATCGTGCCCCTCCCGACCTTGCGCGCCACGAGCTGACCCTCGAGCAGCTGATTCGCACGCTCGAGCACGACGATCAGATCGTGAAGCTCGACCCAGCCGAGCGGCGCGAGCGTCGACGACAGCGCATTCGACATCACGTGTGACTCGGCCGCGAGCTTCGCGATGCCGGACTCGCCGAGGTGGTGCTGCAGGAGCTTCGACAGCACGCGCAGGTGCGCGTTCAGCACCTGGCCCGAGACCTCGTGCGACTTCGCCTTCGCCCTTGCCGCGAGCATGTCGGCGACGTCGGAGCCGCCGATGCCCGCGGTCGGTGCGAACACGGCCTGCGCGGCCTGCACCGCCTGCTCCTCGATCGTGGGGATCGGAACGTGCTCCGCGGGCGGACGCTCGAGCGCGCGGCCGAGCGCGGTCGCGAACGTGGACGCCGACGCCCAGCGCTTCTTCGACGCCGGCGACAGCGCCTTCGCGATCACCGCGTCGACGGCGTTCGACAGCGTGGGCCGCAGCTGCGACGGCGGCGTCAGCGGATCGTTCATCTGGCGCTGCACGACCTGCGGCGCGGGACCGGAGCCAAACGGCGGACGGCCGGTGAGCATGCAGTAGACGGTCGCCGCGAGGCCGTAGACATCGGTCGTCGGGCCATCGCCCTGCTCGAGGAACGATTCGGGTGCCGCGAAGCCGGGAGTGCCGGCGGCGTCGCGCGCATCGCCCGCCTTCACGGCGACGCCCACGTCGACGAGCACCGCTCGATCGCGCTCGCGATCGAGGAGGATGTTCGCGGGCTTCACGTCGCGGTGGATCAACCCGAGCGCGTGCATCGCGTCGAGCGCGTCGCCGATCTCGAGCGCGATCTGCGCGACGGCCGCGGTGGGGAACCACTCCTTGTTCTCGAGCGTCGACCGTACGACCTCGGAGAGCGGCTGGCCCTCGACGAGCTCCATCACGAAGTAGACGTCCTTGTTGTGCTCGCCGAGCGCGTAGACCTGGACGAGGTTCGTGTGATGCAGCGACGCGAGGATGCCGGCCTCGGCGCGGAACCGCTGCACGAGATCTCGGTCGCTCGCGAGGTCGGAGCGCAGCACCTTGATCGCGACCGAGCGGTTGAGGCCGAGGTCCTCGCCGCGATAGACGACACCCATCGCACCACGCGACAGCTCGTGCACCACGCGGTAGGTGCCACCGACGATCGTGCCGACCGCGAGGGAGCCCGTGTCGGCGCCCATGTCCGCCTCGGTCATGCGTTCGTCGGAGGCGACGACGCGCACGTCCGAGGGCGGCGCATTGCGGAGTGCTCCATAGCAGCGCGCGAGCGCGGCCTCGCCGGATCGTTCGCCGTGCCCGATCTCGCTCGCGACCGCGCGGATGGTCACCGGGATCTCGGTGCTCTCGTCGATCTTGATCGCTTCCTGCTGGAGCTTGAAGATCACCTTGCGCACGACGAGCACCGCCTGATCTGCGTTCGCGCCGACGAGCAGCACCGCGATCTCGTCGCCGCCGAGGCGGCCGATCGGATCGTTGCCGCGCACGGTCGCGCGGATCCGGGCCGTGACCTGCGCGAGCACCTCGTCACCTGCCTTGTGGCTGTACTCGAGGTTGATCTTGCGCGTGCCGATGACGTCGAAGATCGCGAGCGTCAGCTTCTCGTTGCGGCGGCCCGCGGCGGCGACCTCGTGCGCGACCGACTGCTCGAACGCACCGCGCGTCATCGCGCCGGTCAGCGGATCGTGCAGGCTCGAGGCCATCAACCGCTCGCCCTCCGCGACGATCCGGCGGTGGCTCGACAACCATGACAGCTCGCGGGTGAGGCGCGCGGCGATCGCCTTCAGGTCGGTGCGCTCCGCGGCCGAGAAGCGGCGGCCAGAGTCCGCGACGATCGCGACGAGACCCGCGATCTCGGTGGGGCCGGAGCGCAGCGCGTCGGCGATCACCGAGCGCGGCCTTGTTCCCGACGTGATCACGGTGCCCTGCGCAGCGGCCGCGATCCGCGCCGCCGCTGCGACCTGCGTGCGATAGCCGTCGTCGGGATGCGTGCGCGCCGAGGTCGGCAGCATCTGCGAGCCGTCGCGCCACCACACGATGCAGTCGTTCGCGGTGAATCCTTCGGCCACCGCGAGCAGCGTCTCCGTCGCGCTGCCGGTCAGATCGACGAGGGACGTCGCGATCAGGCCGCGCGCGCGAGCCAGGTCGAAGTCCGGAGACGTGGGATCCGAGTGCGCGACCGCATCGATCGCGTCGATCGAGGTCGGTGTCAGCAGCACGCCCGAGGCACCGGCCTGTGCCGCAGCGCCGGCGACTCGCGCGGCGTTGCTGCCATCACCGACGATCCAGCGCGGCGGACCGTTGGCCGGCGCGGGTCCGAGCTCGGTCGCGACGAGCGGCGCGAGCAGGATCGCGGCGCATCCTGTCGTGGTGTCGACATCGGCAGCGGTGACCGCCACGAGCGTCACGCCCGCGCGATCCGCGAGCGGCGTCAGATCGGCGATCAGCCGACCCGAAGGGTCGAACACCGCCAGACGCTTCGCAGCCACCGCGGCATCTTACCCAACGCGGTGGGTGGAGGCGCGCTCGGCCCTCACAGTTTCACAGCGGAACTTGATACGGGAACGACACCGTCGCTCCGTTGCGCGACCGCGAGAACGTGTGCTTCTTCATCACGCGCGCGACGCAGTTGACCAGCGGCGATTCCTGGTCCGCGATCGTGACCGTGGTGACCTTGCCGCTGGGGTCGATCGTGAGCTTCACCTTCAGCGTGCCCTCGAAGTTGGCCTCGATCGCGCACCTCGAGACGGCGCGCCGATCGGTCGTGAGCGTGGAGCGAAGCTCGTCGACCGGTGGGCTGTCCTGCAGGCTCGCCGTGTCGGGAAGCTCATCCGGGTTGCGCGGGCCGCGCGTCCGCCGGTACTGCTCGCAGCACGCGCCCGTGTAGTTATCGAGCACGCACGAGACCTCGTCACACGGCGCGCTCGGGCGCTTGAACGCGAGCGGCACCACGACCTTCGCGGCGTTGCCGTCGCGCGTGCGCGGGAACCGCAGCTGCTGGAGCACCCGCGCCGCGCACGCGCCGAGCGCCTCGTCGCCGCCGGCGGCGATCGCGCTGTCCACGCCGCCGCGCCGGTTGATCTGCAGCGTCACGCGGACGCTGCCGCCGAGCGCCACTTCGCACCGCTCGAGCTTCGGTGCGGTGGTGCCGATCGTCAGCCCTACGGCGTTCGGTTCGAGCTCGCCGTCGATGCCCACCGTGCCGATCATCTGGTTTCCGGCCGGATCGATCGCGCCGGCCTCCGCCTTGTCGACGGGCGGGGGCGCTGGCGGATCGTGCGGCGTGACCGGCTGCTCACCTTCGGGTGTCGGCGTCGTCGTCGGTTCAGGCGGCGGCGCCGGCCTCGTCGCGGCGGTGGCCACCGCGTCCGCACCGTCAGCAGACGCCTGGCGCTGGTTCTTGATCACGACGTACACGCCGACGCCCACGCTCGCCGAGATCGCGAGCGCGGCGATCACGGCCAGCACTGCGTTGCCCCGTTCCCGGTGTCTCCCCATGCATTGTAAGCGTGCCACAGTGCCCTCGCACATGCGCGTCCTCGGCATCGGCGACTACAACGATCTGGGCTCCGTCTACATGCAGCTCGCCCGCGAGGGTCACGAGGTCCGCGTCCACATCGCCGAGGAGGGCTCGCGCGATGTCCTCGCCGGACTGCTCACGCGAACCGAGGACTGGTCCGCGGAGCTGCCGTGGGTGCGCGAGGCCGGCGCCGACGGGCTGATCGTGTTCGAGGAGGTCGGCCGCGGAGGCGTTCAGGATCAGCTCCGACGCGACGGGTTCCACGTCCTCGGCGGAAGCACGTACGGCGACCGCCTCGAGCAGGACCGCGCGTTTGGCCAGCAGGTCCTCGCCGACATCGGAATGTCGACGCTCGCCACTCGCGAATTCGAGAGCCACGAGGCGGGCAAGGCGTTCATCCAGCGCGAGCCGAGACGCTACGTTCTGAAGTTCAACGGCTCGGGGCTGACCTCGGACATGAACTACGTCGGCGTGCGCGCCGACGGTGCGGACGTCGTCGCCGCGCTGCGCCGCCACGAGCTGACGCTGCATCCGGATCACCACGAGGCCACGAGCTTCGTGCTGATGGATCACGTGCAGGGCATCGAGACCGGGCTCGGCGCGTTCTTCGACGGCCGGCAGTTCGTGGGGCCGGTGAACCTCGACTGGGAGCACAAGCGATTCTTCCCCGGCGATCTCGGCGAGCTCACCGGGGAGATGGGCACCGTCGTGACCTATCGCCGCGGCGAAAAGCTGTTCGAGGCGACGCTCGCGAAGCTCGCACCGCGGCTGCGCGAGGCGAATCACGTCGGCTACATCAACCTCAACACGATCATCAACGACCAGGGCATCTGGCCGCTCGAGCTCACGTGCCGGTTCGGCTATCCGGGCTTCGCGATCCTCTCGGCGCTGTTCGCCGAGCCGAGGGGACCGATGCTCGCGCGGATCGCGCGCGGCGAGGGCGGGGCGATCCAGACGCACGACGGTTACGCGGTCGGTGTCGTGCTGACCGTGCCGCCGTTCCCCTATCACCATGGCTACGACGAGATCTCGAAGGGCCTGCCGATCCTCTTCGGCGACCTCGAGGACGAGGAGCGCGCAAATGTACATTACGGCGAGGTCGAGCTCGCCGGCGAGACGCTCGTGACCGCGGGCCAGATCGGGTACGTCATGGTGGTCACCGGGCGTGGCGCGACGATCGAGGACGCGCAGCGCGCCGCGTATGCGCTCGCAGCGAAGATCACGATCCCGAACGTGCGCTACCGCAACGATATCGGCGACGCACTGCGAGCTCGAGGCCTCGCGGAGCTCACGCGGCTCGGCTGGCTTTGACGTCGAGCTCGAGCCCGAGCTCGCGTCGGTAGCGCTCGAAGCAGCGCTGGCCGGCGAGCAAGCGGAGCAGGGCGCCTTCCGCGATCGCCTGCGCTGCCCGGGGCTGCTCGGCGACGACGGGCCACAGCACCTCGGCGTTCCACGCTGCCGAGTGCTTGATGTCGAGCGTCGAGTGCAGCGCGAAGTAGTGGCGCGCCGTCGGCGCGATCGTGAGGCGCTTGAGGCCCGCGTTCACGCACGTCGCGCGGCCCGGCGCGGTCAGCTCGATCGCACCGAGTGCACCGAGTGAGTGGTACGCGTAACAGCGGTTCGTAGCGAGGCACATCATGATGTTGCCGAGCGCGAGCGACTCCCAGACAACCTCGGACACGCCGTCGAGCTCCGAGAGCCTCAGCTCGTCGGAGAGCCGCGCGAGCATCGGTCCATGCATGCCGCCGGCGTTGCCGCGTCCCATCTCGTCCCAGTAGTTGCGCGCGAGCTCGAGCTTGGGCCGGGCCGCGAGCTTCAGCTGGGTGAGCGCGACGAGGTCCTCGAAGCCCGCCTCACCGGCGACCTCCTGATGGACGAACCAGCGCATCTGCTCGACGGTGGCGGTCTCCGCGAGCCACGGGAACAACGGATCGTGCTGGCCGGGACCGGTGCGCTCGAGCTCCTCGAACCAAGCGATGAAACCATCCGGATCCGTCGGCGCCGTCGCTGCACGCTCGCGGATCTCGGTGCGCTCGAGCTCGATCACCTGGTGCTCGAGCACGCGGAGCTCGTGCTCCTTTGCCAGCCCCGCTCTCCAGTCCTTGCTGGGAAACCCCGCGTCGAGGCGATTCGAATTCCTTTCAGCGAGCTGGCGATGAAGTGCAGGCAGCATTCTGCACACCAGTGGTGCAAGGCCCAGACCGGCGCGCGCAGGAACGGTCCTTGCTCCACCCGATGGTCGATGCAGTTTCTCGCGAGCATGCCGGCGTGCTGCCCCACAGCACACTCCGCGACGACGGACTGCTCGTATCAGGTGGCCTGGTCGATCAATCCACACATGATCGTTGGATCGGTGGATCGCACACGGGCGCTGGAGCAACACGCTACGTTCATGCGCGTAGTGCGCCGGGTAGGTGGGCACGTCATCACCGTGCCATTCGTGCACGGCGCTTTCGACTCGGTGTTCGCCAAGGACAACGCGCTCTACATCACCAGGCGGGCTCAGACGCACGCCATGCTCGCTCGCCCGAGGTTTTCGGAACGCCAGATGGAACAGGCGGCGCGGACGCGGGATCTCACGCATACGGGGATCACCGTCGAGCCATACAGCGCGGACTTCGAGGGCGGCGACGTGCTCGTGCTCCCTGGTCGCTGTGCGTTCCTCGGATACGGATTCCGCTCGTCGCGCAACGCCGCACTCGTCGTGGAGCGCTTTCTCGGGTTGCCGGTCATTCCGCTCGAGCTGGTCGATCCGGCGCTCTACCACCTCGATACCGCGCTCGCGTTGCTCGCCGATGGAACCGCGCTCGTGTGTGACGAGGCGTTCTCGCCGGTCGCGCGCCGCGGGCTGCGTGAGGTGTGCAACGTGATCCCGGTGTCACGCGATGAAGCGCTGCGGTTCGCCTTGAACGTCATCGAGATCGGCGACGCGGTCGTCACCGGCACGGACTCCGCCGAGGTCAACGAGATCCTCGAGAGCCTCGGCAAGCGCACGGTCTACACGCCCCTCGACGAGTTCCATCGCGCCGGCGGCAGCGCGGCCTGCCTGCTCGCGGTGCTCGATCACGCGACGGTCGCGACCGCGGCGACCACCGCGATGCGCTCGACCGCCGCATAGGTCGGCAGCTCGAGCTCCTCGCCAAAGACGTCCGGATCGAGCTCGCGGTACGTCCAGCGCGCCGCACCGGCATCGAGGATCGGTGCGATCGCCGCGCGCACGACGTCACGTCCTTCGACGATCGGTGCTCCGGTGTACAGCACCAGCACTCCGCCGCTCGCGAGACACGCGAGTCCTTCGCGAACGATGCGAATGGCGAGACCTTCGCCCGCCGTGCCACCGCCGTCGCGATACACGCGGTGCCCGGGGTCGAGCAGGTACGGCGGGTTCGCGACGATGAGGTCGACGTCGCCGCCGACCGCCGCGAACAGATCTCCGCGGACCAGCTCGACGCGATCCGCGACGCCTGCGAGGTGCGCGTTGACGCGTGCGAGCGCGAGCGCCGCCGGGTTCACATCCGCGATCACGATCCGATCGGCGCGGTCCGCGATCGAGAGGCCGCCGACTCCCGAGCCGCCGCAGACGTCGACGCACCGGCGCGCACGTCGGATCTCGGCGGCCAGCAGCGAGCAGAACCGGTAGGTGTCGGGGCCGAAGAACACCGCGTTCTCGTCGGTGGTCGGATATGCCGAGTGCACGTAGAGGCCGCCGGCGAGCGTCGAGAACCGCACGGTCGCCTGGAGTCGACCGTCCCGCTCGTTCACCGCGCCGGCGCGGTGCAGCGCGTCCAGCATCGCCGGTGGCAGCACCGCGCGCGTGAATGGACGGCTCCAGCCGAACACGTCGCGCAACGTCCGCGCCTCGCGGGACTCGGGTCGCTCGTTGTTGCGCCGGTGGGTCTCCGGGGTGACCGTGGTGAACGAGTAGCCGCTCGCGCGAAGCTGGTTGCCGAGATCGAGGAGCGCGCTGCCGGAGTCATCGAGCTCGAGCGTCACATCCGAGGGCATGCGCGACTCTACTCCTCGCCGGGCTCCATCACGATGCTGGCGTCATCCTCGTCATCACCTTGCTCCTCGAGGAGCTTGTTCACGAGCGTCTCGATCGTCTGCTGCGCCTCGGGGCTGGGATCGACGAACCGTGCCGCGATCTGATCGGTCATGAGGTCTGGGCTGTCGACACGCACGATCTCGGCCACGAGTTGGACCGACGTCCCTTCCGCCTCGAACAAGATGCCGATCTTCTCGCCCTTGCCGAGCGTCAGCGGTCCTTCGAGCTTCGCTCCCGTGATCGAGATGTTCTCGATGCGGAACCGAACCCCGCTGCGCTTGCCCGCCGTGACCGTTGCGACGATCGACGTGGGGACGCGTTGGGCGCGCGTCGGCTCGTCGTCTGGAGGTGGAGCTGACATGGCGGATCACCAGCATACCAGTGTCGATTGGTCGGACCGTGTGTGTACGCCACTACGCACCCGGCGCGAGACTACGCAGCTGAGTGGCTCTCGCGCGATCCACCGGACGATTATCGCCTCGTGGTTTCCAGGGGTTGCACGGCGTGATCGATGGCACGGGGAGTGCTGCTCAGTTGGCCGTCCCATGACTGATCGCGAAGCAAAATCCCGCGCGGTGAAGATCCTCGCAAAGTCGATCTACCGTGACCTCGAGGCGCAGGGCTTCGACGAGAAGCAGATCGTAGCGCTCGCCACCGAGCTCATCTCCGAAGTGACGAACAAGATCTCCCGCGGTTCGAGCGAGAAGCTCCCGCAGCAAGTCGCCTAGCTCGGCGCCTCATCGCTCCTGGAGGACGCAGCTCACGCGCTGCGTCTTTGTCGTTTTCGGCGGCCCTTCGTCCAGCCTCAGGCCGGCTTCTCCATCGTCCCGTCGGGTCGTCGCGCGAACCGCCCCGCATCGCGTGGATGCACGGGCTCGTTCGACGCCCACGACCAGCCACCGAACTGCGTGGTCTGGAAGTCGTGGATGGCTTCGTGGATCTGCTGCTTCGTGTTCATCACGAAGGGACCGCGCTTCACCACCGGCTCGCCGATCGGCTGACCCTGGAGCATCAAGAGCTCGACGCCGCTGTTCCCACCGTCGAGGAGCGCGGGGACATCGGAGCGCAGGCTCGCGACGACGCGCGGCGTGATCGCGGCGCCATCGATCGCGTAGCTACCGCCGGTCACGTGATAGAGCCAGCGGTTCGCACCGGCCGACGCAGCGGGAAGCGTCCAGCGTGCGTTGCGATCGAGCTGGATCGTCCAGATCGCGACATCGGCGCTCTTGCGCGACGCCCACGAGCTCGGCGGAGGAGCTGCCGCACGAGCTCCGGCGAGCTCGCCGGCAACGACGGTGACGCGCACGCCCGGTGGCGTGATTCGCGGGATCACGCGATCCCACAGCATCGAGAAGTGCGGCTGCGCAAACTTGTCGGCGCCGGGAAGGTTCAACCAGATCTGGAACAGCTCGACCGGGTTCGGCGTGCTGCGCTCGAGCAGCGGGAACATCTCCGCGTGCTGGATTCCGGCGCCGGCGGTGAGCCACTGGACGTCACCGCGGCCGTAGCGTGCGGCGGCGCCGAGCGAGTCGGAGTGATCGAGCAGGCCGCGACGCACGACGGTGACGGTCTCGAAGCCGCGGTGCGGGTGCTGCGGAAAGCGGGGCACGCGCTGCCCGTGATACATGCGCCAGCCGTCGCGGCCCGCGAAGTCCATTCCGAGCTGGCGGCCATCGAGCGGAGCGGCCGGACCGAGCACCTCGTTGCCGAGCGGGTAGGCGTCGTCGTGGTGAACGCAAAACAGGAACGGGTCGGGCGTGGGCCACGGCGTCGGGGCCTGCGGGAGCTGCTGGGTGCCGAGCAGCGCAGACGACGCGACGCGCGTGGGTCCCCCGCAGCCGATGAGGTGGGCGCCCGCGCCCGCTGCCATCCACTTGAGGGCGTCTCGACGAGACAGGACCGTCACAGGGTGACCAGGATACGACGGTCTGTCCCTGGCAGCACCCGTGGAATCGATCTAGCCTGCGCCGCATATGGCGAAGGTACGCATCGGCATCAACGGTTTCGGTCGGATCGGTCGTGGCTTCGTGCGCTGCCTGGCAGCGCAGAGGGACACGTTCGATCTCGTCCTCATCAACGACCTGACGGACGTGGCCACGCTCGGCCACCTGCTCAAGTACGACTCGGTGCACGGGAAGTATCCCGGCGCGGTCGAGGTCAAGGATGGCGGCCTCACCATCAACGGCGATCACGTCAAGATCAGCGCACAGAAGGACCCCGCGCAGATCGGCTGGAAGGATGCGGGCGTCGACATCGTGATCGAGTCGACCGGCAGGTTCGTCGACAAGGAAGGCTGCTCGAAGCACCTGACCGGAGGAGCCAAGAAGGTGCTGATCAGCGCGCCCGCGAAGGGCCCCGACGTCACGATCTGCATGGGCATCAACACCGAGGTGTACAAGCCCGCCGAGCACCACATCATCTCGAACGCCTCGTGCACCACGAACTGCCTCGCGCCCGTCGCGAAGGTCCTGCAGGAGACGTTCGGGGTCGTGTCGGGCATCATGACCACGATCCACAGCTACACGAACGATCAGCAGATCCTCGACCTGCCGCACAAGGATCTCCGCCGCGCCCGTGCCGCCGCGCTGTCGATGATCCCCACGACGACCGGCGCCGCGAAGGCGCTGAAGGAAGTCCTGCCTTCGATGGCCGGCAAGCTCGACGGCATGGCGATCCGCGTTCCCACGCCGAACGTCTCGCTCGTCGATCTCACCGCGCGCCTCGAGAAGAAGGCGACCGCGGAAGAGGTCAACAACGCGTTCCGCAAGGCCGCAGAGGGTCCGCTCAAGGGCATCCTCGCCGTCAGCGACGAGCCGCTCGTGTCGTGCGACTACAACGGCAACCTACACTCGTCGACGGTCGACGCCGCGCTGACCACCGCGATCGGTGATCAGGTGAAGGTGCTGTCCTGGTACGACAACGAGATGGGCTACTCGCAGCGCCTGTTCGATCTCGCGAAGTTTGTCTCGGAGCGGCTCTAGTCATGGGACTTCCCGGCGGCATCAAGCACGTCGAGGATCTCCCCGTCGAGGGCAAGCGCGTCTTCGTGCGCGTGGACTTCAATGTTCCGCTCGACAAGAAGACGAAGCAGATCACCGACGACGCCCGCATCCAGGCCACGCTGCCCACGCTGCGTCACCTCGTGGAGCGCGGAGCGCGGATCGTGCTCGGCAGCCACCTCGGCCGTCCCGACGGGCAGCACAAGCCCGAGTTCTCGCTCGAGCCCGTCGCGGCTCGCCTCGCCGACCTGATGAAGCTCGACGTCGCGCTCGCGGACGAGCCGGTCGGCGATGGCGCGCGCAAGGTCGTCTCCGATCTCCGCGACGGCCAGATCGCGATGCTCGAGAACCTGCGGTTCGACCCGGGCGAGGAGAGCAACGACGAGACGTTCGCTCGCACGCTCGCCTCGTACTGCGATCTCTACGTCAACGACGCGTTCGGCACGGCGCATCGGGCGCACGCGTCGACCGCTGGCATGGTGAAGTTCGTCGGCGAGAAGGGCGCGGGCTACGTGATGGCGAAGGAGATCGACTTCCTGTCGCGTCTCCTCGGCGAGGTCGATCGCCCGTACGTCGCCGTGCTCGGCGGCGCGAAGGTCTCCGACAAGATCGAGGTGCTCGACGCTCTGCTCGAGCGCGTCAACGCGGTCGTGATCGGCGGAGCGATGGCGAACACGTTCCTCGTCGCACAGGGCAAGAGCCTCGGCAAGAGCAAGGTCGAGACCGAGAAGCTCGCGAACGCCCGCAACTTCCTGCGCAAGGCGAGCGAGAAGCGGGTCACCGTTCATCTGCCGACGGACGTGATCGTCGCGACGAGCATCGATGACTCCGAGGGCAGCGCACCGGTCTCGGTCGATGCGATTCCCGCCGAGTCGATGGCGCTCGACATCGGTCCCGCCACTGCTGAGCAGTACAAGAAGG
>JACCRC010000054.1 GCA_013813765.1 Deltaproteobacteria bacterium
GGCGCACGCCACGCCGACACCGATGGCCTCGATCCGGTCAGCTCCGAGGACCACGGCGGCGTGCGCGTCCGCCGCTACGAGCGTACGCCGGTCACGGTGCTCTCCGACGTGCGCGCGCGGATCGGTACCGTGCAGGCCACCGGCGGAGGGCGGGGCCCGTCGCTGGAGCTGGTCGAGGTCGGCTTCGCGCCGCATCGCTGCATCCTGATCGTGCCGAACCCCGGGAAGCCGGTGCGGCTGACGTTCCCGCAGGTGCAGCTCGGCAGCGAGCTCGTCGGCTACGTCGGGCTCGCCGACGTGTTCACGCGTCGCGACATC
The DNA here is from genome assembly GCA_013813765.1 of Deltaproteobacteria bacterium. GTDB lineage: Bacteria > Myxococcota_A > Polyangia > Haliangiales > Haliangiaceae > JABFXX01. The sequence continues at coordinate 319 of JACCRC010000054.1, forward strand.
CGCGCGCCGGGCAAGCTCGAGGTCGAGATCGGCGGGACGATCATGGCGACCGCGACACCCGGCGTCGACGACGGCTGGGTGCGGTTTCAGACGGCGACGACGCCGGGCACGGCGGACGTCACGTTCATCGCGAGTGCCGAGGCGCCGAACCGCCAGCTGTGCTTCGCCGCGGAGGCGCGCCAGTGAAGCCGAGGCACACGCGGCTGATCGCGCTCGCGCTCGGCGTGCTCACGACGCTGCTGGTGCTCCTCAACCAGCGCGAGGTGGGCATCGCGCGCGACGAGGTCGTCTACTTCAACGCCGGTGCGCGCTACGCGGACTGGTGGGTTGGCCTCGTCACGTTCGATCACGGGATCGGGCGCGAGAACCTCGAGAAGAACTGGGGCGGTGCGCCCGGCGGCGGCAACAACACCGAGCACCCGCCGCTGATCAAGACGCTGTTCGGGCTGTCCCACAAGCTGTTCAAGAACGTGCTCGGCGAGGTCACCTCGTATCGCCTGCCGAGCGCGATCCTGCACGGCGTCCTCGTCGCGCTCGTGTTCCTGATGGTGATGCAGCTGTGGGGCCTCGCGGAGGCACTCGTCGCGGCGCTGCTCGTGATGCTGTTACCCCGCGCGGTGTTCCACGCCGGGCTCGCGTGCTTCGACGCACCGATCATGACGATGTGGTTCGCGACCGTGTACACGTACTGGCGCTGCCTCGACGACAAGATCAAGATTCCGTGGCAGGCCGGTGTGGTGTTCGGGCTGGCGCTCGCGACGAAGCACAACGCGGTGCTGCTGCCGTTCGCGCTGGCGCTGCACTACGGCGTCGTGGGGTTCCGCACGGCCGGCTGGCGCGGCATCGTGATGCATCGGCCGCGGCTGATCGTGTCGTTCATGGTGCTCGGCCCGCTGACGCTGATCCTGCTGTGGCCGTGGCTGTGGTTCGACACCTACGCGCACGTGAAGACGTGGCTGACGTTCCACATGAAGCACGTGCACTACAACTTCGAGTACCTCGGTCATAACTGGAACGCGCCGCGGTTCCCGTGGCACGTCGCGCTCGTCACGACGCTGTTCACCGTGCCGGTCGCTACGCTGGCCTCGGCTGTCGCCGGCGCCGCGGTGTGGATCGCGAAGCGCGCGGAGCTGCCCGACAAGCATCGATCGCCGGTCCTCTTGCTCGTGCTCTCCGCGGCGGCCTCGATCGGGCCGTTCTTCCTCGGGACCACGCCGATCTTCGGCGCGGAGAAGCACTGGATGCCTGCACTGCCGACGATCTGCATCGCGGCGGCGGTCGGGATCGTGTGGGCCGCACGCGCCGCGATCGCATTCATCGAGACCCGCCGCGCGCTGTCGCCGCGCGTGCAGCACGGCATCCTCGCGGCGGTCGCCGGCGTCGTCGTGCTCGCGTCCGCGACCGAGACCATCACCGCGCAGCCGTACGCGCTGACCTGGTACAACGCGCTCGCGGGCGGTGCGCCGGGCGGTGCCGACAAGGGCATGAACCGGCACTACTGGGGCTACGCGGCGCGCGGCGTGCTGCCGGTACTGGCCGCGGAGCCGGCATCGTCAACACCGACACCGGTGTACTCCCACGATGCGTCGCCGGCGTGGGGCCTCTACATCCGCGATGGTCTGATCCCGAAGACGATGCACGACTCCGGGCACGAGGAGGGCGGCATCGCGAACAGCAAGTACGCGCTCGTGATCCACGAGAAGCACTTCAACCGCCACGACTACCTGGTCTGGAAGATCTACGGCTCCGTGCAGCCGATGTTCGTGCTTCGGGCGGACGGCGTGCCGATCGTGTCGCTCTACAAGCGCCACTAGTGTGCGATCATGGGGCGGGATGCGCCTCCTCGCGATCGGGCTGTTTGCCGAGCTGCTGGTGCACACCTCCGTCGCGAGCGCGCGCGGCCCCGGCAAGCCGCCCGCCGATCTGGTCCCGTTCGGCGTGGACTGGTCGTGCTTTCGCCCGCTCGATCCGAAGGCGGCCACCACCGACACGCCGCGCTGCGAGCGCACGATGGCGGCGTGCAAGGAGGTCCGCGCGACGCTCTCCGAGCCCGCGAAGATGACGGCGTGTGCAGCGCAGGAGACCGCGACCGTCATCACCTACTACGATCCGCAGCGGACGCTGTGGCGGTTCACCGCCTCGCCCGACGATGACGGCTGCCTCGCGGTGCGCAAGGTGCTGCTCGCGACGAAGGCCTACGCGCCGGTCACGCAGTGCGAGGAGATCGGGAAGCGATTCCCACGGCCATCGAAGCTCGAGAGCTCCGCGATCACGCCGGGGAAGACCTGGTGGTGCCTCCAGCTACCGTCGCCGGCGCCGAAGGGAGCGCGCCCCGCGTGCACGCGCACGGTCGCGACGTGCGAGGAAGCCATCCGGCGCGACTCGCTGGGCGGGACGAAGTGTGCGGAGCGATCCACGGCGTACGTGCTCACGTTCCGCGATTCCTCGCGCTGGGGCTACGTCGCGTCGGCCACGAGCGAGGCGTGCACGGCCTATCGAGAGCGCGTGCTGCCGGCCACGTCGAGCGTGTCGGCGTGTGCGGCGACCGGTGCCGTCGCGCGCCCCAAGCTCGATCGCAAGAAGCTTCCGAAGGGCCGAGGCTGGGTGTGCTTCGCCGGTGCGGATCCCGCGCACAACCTCGGCAGCTGCGCGCGAACAGCGAAGGACTGCGCTGCACAGTACGAGCTCGATCGCTACGTGCTCGGCGCGTCGGCGGGCTGCAGGGCCCAGGGAACCGCGCAGGTGCGCAACGTCCAGGAGCAGATCTTCGCGTTCCCGACCGCAGCCCTGTGCGAGGCCCACGTGGCCCAGCACCCCGACGGCTCGCGCTGCGAAGCCATCAAGTAGGCGTCGCGCAACGATTTTACTGACTCACCGTCAGTAGAGGCTTACTGACTCGTCGTCAGTAACTGAATGTCAGGACGCTGCGCTTCCTTATCTCGCCCCGGTTGCCTACGGTGCATGAAGGAGGGGCTCATGCGTAGGTTCGCGTCGATCGCGCTGATGATCGTCGTCGTAGGTTGTTCCGGGACGTCCACGGGGCCGGAGGAGGAACAGCCGGAGCCCGATCCGAAGGGCTGGACGATCACCGTCGACATGAGCAAGACCGACCGCTTCGTGCAGCCGGGCACGGAGACATCGTGGCCGGTCGCCGGTGTGGCCACCGCCACGGACGGCATCGCCTCGATCACGGTCGCCGGAAGTTCCGTCGAGGTCGGCTCGGATGGCTCGTTCTCGTCGACCGTTGCCGTGATGCCCGGGCTGACGCCGGTGCCGGTCACGGTCACCGACGACCTCGGCCACGTGCGCCGCGCGGATCGCACGCTGCTCGCGGCGCGTTTCCTGCCCGATGCCGAGCACAACACGACCGCCGCGTCGCTCGTGCTCGACAACACGCTGCTCGCCGCGATGAGCGGTGGTATCGCGAGCGAGGCTGGTGACGTCAACGTCGCCGCCGAGATCCTCGCGCGCCCGTACCTGTCTCAGGACAGCCGGTGCGCGACGTGGCCGGTGCAGGCCCGCCAGGGCACCGTGCAAGTCACGCTCACGCAGAACGCGGGCGACCTCCTGCTCCGCATCCGCATCCCGAACCTCTACGTGTACTTCGAGGGCGAGTGCCAGGGGCTCCTGCGCGTCATCCCGGTCGCCGGCGAGATGGGCGGAACGATCGACGTGGTGACCCGCCTGACGCCAAAGCAGACCGGCGCGACCTGCCTCGAGGCGTTCAATCACTCGACGCCGCAGGTCACGATCAGCGGCTGGGGCTTCAACGTGTGGGGCACCGGCGGTCCGCTGCAGAACTGGATGGTCGACATGTTCTCGGGCGAGAAGGCCACCGAGGCGCACGACCAGCTCGTCACCGAGGTCCGCACGAAGGCGAACACGCTGCTCACGCAGAAGCTCGCCGACATCTCCGTGTTCGATCGCACGTCGCAGCTCGAGCTGCTCGGCAAGCAGGTCGACATGCACCTCTGCCTCGGTGGGCTCGACAAGGTCGGCTCCACGCTGGTCGCGCGGATCGCGGCGCGGGCCGCGGGCACCGGCATGCGCGAGGCGCCCGGCACTCCGCAGATCGATGGCGCGCGCCCGGCGGTTCCCGCCAAGGAGCTGCTGCTCGACGCGAACCTCGTCGGCCAGCTGCTGTTCGCCTCGTGGAAGGACGGCGGCATGACGCGCGCCGCGCCCGACGCCGACATCTCAGTCCTGCAGATCCTCGTACCGCCGCTCTACGACAACTTCTCGACCAGCATGGCGCAGATCACCGTCGACGCGGAGCTACCACCGCTCGTCACCGCGACGCCGATGGGCCCCTCAGATCTCAAGGTCGAGATCGGTGACCTGATGGTCGACATCACGCTCGAGGGCAAGCGCGTGTTCCGCTTCGGCGTGAACCTGACGCTCATGCTCGATCTCGTGCCGAACGCCGGCAAGCTCGTGCCGACCGTCGTCGAGACGAAAGCCACCGTCGCGCTCCTCGACGAGCTCTACGATGGTCCCGACGCGGCGCTCGAGGCCGCGATCGGCGTGCAGATCGGCAAGACCGCCGCATCGCTGCTCGGCGACTCGACCGCGATCGCGTTGCCGGACCTTCCCGGCCTCGGCGCGCCGATGTCGGTCACGCCCGATGCGGGCGGCCGGTTCCTGCACGTGAAGCTGCAGTAGCGGCGGGCGGTAGCGGGCGGAGAGATCAGAGCAGAAAAATTTCTGCTCCGCTTCCTCGGGTCTTTGTTCCAGTTTTCTGCTTCTGCGCGGGCTGCTCGGTGTGGGGCGTGAGGAGCGGAGACGACGGCGCGGCGGGCCCATGCCGTCGGGCCCACACGGGACGCAGCAGGCACGCGCGCTAGCGAAGGACCGACGGAACGAACATCTGCTCGGTGTCGGTCGACTTCTTCTTCGGCGGCGTCGCGGGCGTCGCGTCCGCGCGGCTGCCGACGACGTTCCAGGACTGCGAGCAGAGCGCCTTGCCGCCCGCGGTGTACTCGCCGACCATCACGAACGTCAGCACGCCCTCGGCGGTGATCTTGCCGGCGACCGAGAACACGCCGTTCATGCCGTCGAGCATCGTCGGGCCCGCCTTCGACTTCGCGCTGACCTTGCCGGCCTTCGTGACCGAGCCCTGCATGACCGGCGTGCGGTTGATGTCGACGTTGACGCCGGTCGACGTCTTCTTCACCTCGAGCTTGCCGTGCTGGTACTTCAGCGGCGACGGGCAGTTCGTCGACACCTCCTCGTACTTCACATCGTACGTGCCCGTGAGGTCCTCGGCCGCCGCGGGAGCAACGGTCGCGATCAGGAGCACAGCTGCGGTGGTGAGGATGGTGCGCATGGTCACTGAATCAGACGCCGTCCGATGTGCCTTGATTCAGTGCCCATGATGCCAGGAGTTGCAGCTACTTGGCTACGGCTTCTGCGCTGTGCGCGCGTGGTCCCGGTAGACGTACATGGTCTTCACGCTCTTGACCTCGCTGTTGGAGCGGGCCACGACGGTGACCATGTTCGACCCTGGCCAGAGCGGGAGGTCGGTCGCGAAGTCGAGCGACTTCGGGTCCTTGCCGCCCCGGTTCGAGCGGTAGAACACCTTGCGCGAGTCGATCTTCGCGCGCGAGTTCGACACGAAGATGTAGACGTCCTCGACCTTCATGTCGTTCGTGACCGCGCCGCTGAGCTTGTAGGTCTCGGCGCTGGTCTCGAGGCCCTTCATGTTCAGGGAGATCGCCGGAGGCGTGGAGTTCCACACCTGCGTGAACGATCCGCTGCCCGAGCCACCCGAGGACAGCGCCGAGCTCGGGATGAACCCGATGCGCGAGCCGCCCGCGTTCAGCTTGACCTTGGTCCACGGACCGAACGTTCCGATCGCCGCGAAGCTCGCTCCCTTGGTCGCCAGGCCGACCTGCTCGGTCTCCTCGTTGGCGCCGGAGCGGATCGTGATCGGGCTCTTCACCGTGACCTCGCCGCGCTGCGGCTGGCCGGTGATGCCCGGGGCGATCTTGAACTTCAGCTTCTGGCTGGTCTGCACGTCGAGCGCGGAGTCGTAGGCCATGAGCTCGACCACCACCTCGTCGCCCTTCAGCGTCGCGTCGGTCGCGAGCGGGAACTCGAGGTCCTTGGTCTGGCCCGGAGCGAGCGGCGTGGTCTTCAGCGAGATGCGGCTCTTGTCGAGCACCACGCCATCACCAGTCGCGTTGCGCAGCATCACTTCCGAATCCTGCGTCGCGCCGGCGCCCGTGTTCTTGAGCGTGACTTGGAGTTTGAAGCGCTCGCCCTTCTGGACGAGGCCGTCGCCGTTGCCCTCGTCGACGAGCTGGTACGCGTAGGCGAACACCGGGCGCGCCGCGGCCTCGATGCGGACCTCGGTCGGCGTGACGCGCGTGGTCGCGTTCCGCGCCTCGCGGACCTCGAGGCCGAGCCGGTCGACGCGGTCGAGCGCGTCCTTCGGCACCTGGATCTTTGCGGTGAACGTCTTGGTCTCGCCGGGCGCGATCTTGCCGACCGGCAGCTCGGAGTCCTCGAACACCTGGTCGTCGCCCTGGATGCGCGACAGCACGCGGTACGCGGGGCCCGCGCCCGTGTTCTTCACCGTCGCGGTGACGCTGACGATGTCGCCTGCCTTGATGTTCGACGCGGGGGTGGTCGTGAGCGTGACGTCGAGGTTCGCCGGCGCCTCGGCGACCGCCGGACCCGTCCAGTCGACGCCGATCGTGCCGAGCGCGGCGACGAGCTTCTTCTCCTCCTCGCCGCGAACCCGAATGACCAGCTTGCCGGCGGCGGCGAGCAGCTTCGGGCGCGTGGCGCCCGGAACGCTGGAGACCAGCTCCTTTGCGAACCGCATCTCGAAGTCCTCGACGATCTCGTCGTCATCCGGGCCGTCCTCGTCCTCGGTGGGCGGCGTGACCGGCGCGTCGCCTGCGCCGGGGGCCGGCTTCTTGCGCTCGACGATGAACCCGATCTCGTGGGTCGGCTTGTCGGTGTCCTTCGCGTAGGTCGACACGAGGTGCGCGTCGAGGTCCTTCTCGCCGTAGCTGCGCGACGGCGCGAGCAGACGAACGAAGTCCTGCGGCGAATCGTTCTTCTCGGGGACGTACATCCGCTGGAGCTGGATGTCGGGGACGATGCCGAGGTTCTGGATCGAGCGATCGCCGGGGGTGAGGTACTGCGCGATCGTCAGCTTCAGCTTGCTCTTGTCCTCGTTGTCGTAGAGCTCCTGCACCGAGCCCTTGCCGAACGTGCGCGTGCCGATGACGGTCGCGCGGTCGAGGTTCTTCAGCGCACCTGCGACGATCTCGGAGGCCGACGCGGAGCCACCGTTGACGAGCACGACGAGCGCGCTCGCGGTGTCACCGAAGCCGCGCTCGGCACGGCGCGCCTCGCGGTCGCGACCCGAGACCGTGCTGACGATCGTGCCGGAGTCGACGAACAGATCCGAGAGCTGCACGGCCTCCTCGAGGAGACCGCCCGGGTTGTAGCGGAGATCGAGGATCCACGAGGTGGCGCCCTTGCCGCTCATCTCCTTCATGGCCTCGGCGACGTCCTGCGCGATGCCCTTGGAGAACTGCTTGACCTTGATGTAGCCGACGCCCTTGTCGAGCAGCTTGTGCTCGACCTGCGAGACGCGAATGATGTCGCGCACCAGGTCGAACCGCATGAGCTGAGCTTCGCCCTTGCGCTCGACCCACAGGGTGACGCCGGTCTTCGGGTCACCGCGCATGCGATCGACCGCCTCGTTGGACGTGAGGTTCTCGGTGGGCTCGCCGTTGATGCGAACGATGTGGTCACCGGCCTTGATGCCCTTGCGCCACGCCGGCGTGTTCTTCATCGGCTTCACGACCGTGAGCTTCCGCTCGATCATGCGGATGACGATGCCGAGGCCGCCGAACTTGCCGCTCGTCGACACGTCCATGTCGCGCGCCTGCTCGGGATCCATCAGGATCGAGTGCGGGTCGAGCGTGGACAGCATGCCGTTGACCGCCGCGTACTCGACCTTCGCCAGGTCGCCGCCGGCGTTCATGTTGCTCTCGATGAAGCGGAAGACCTTCTTCAGCTTGATCGTCATGCGCCACGGCGAGTCGACGTCGCTGGTGTCGAACACCTCGCGCTTGTCGTTCACGGCGACGGTGATCTGGTTGCGGGCCGCGTCGGGCTCGACGAGGACCTCGGGGATGTTGAACTGCACCGAGTCGAGCGCGGCGTACAGCATCTTCTTCGGGTCGACGCGACCCGGGTCGACGTACCGGTCCTTGATGCGGAGCAGCGTCTTGTTGAAGATCGACAGCGCCGAGAGGTCATGGCGCGGGGTCTGGACCTGCCCAGGGGCGGCGCGGACCTCCTGCATGTCGAGGTCGAGCGAGACAACACCCTCAGGGGACTGTCGGATGACGGTGAGAACGAGTGCTAGAGCACCCGCGACCCCCACCAGGGCCAGGTTCAGCCGACTTCGCATCAGCCGATTATAGGGCGCAACGAGTGAGGCGCCAGGTAGAGATTCGCTGCGTGGACTGCGACTCACCTCAGCTCATCGCGGTGGTCGCATGTAGTACAGTCTCGACGACGCGAATGGCGGAGCGCAGCACCAAGCCTCCGGGCGGCAAGAAACGGTCGAAGAAGGCCGTTATCGATGTGGGTGAAGCCCCCGCCGAGAAAGATCCCGAGGAAGCCGAGGAGGCTACCGACGAGGATGCCGAGCCGGCCGAGAAGGACGTCGAGATCGATCCCGACCTGGTCGAAGCCGCGACCGCCGTCGGCGAGACCGAGAGCGTCGACGACCTCGAGGACCCGCCAGAGCCGAAAGTCTCCACGCGCGGAGCCTCCCTCGCGCGGCGCGATCCGATGGCCGCGTACATGTCCGAAGTGCGCCGCTTTCCGCTGCTCACTCCCGACGAGGAAAAAGGGCTCGCGACGCGGCTCGTCGAGCACGGCGATACCTCCGCGGCGCGCAAGCTGATCGAGGCAAACCTTCGCCTGGTCGTGAAGATCGCCTACGAGTATCGCCGCGCGCACCGAAACCTCCTCGACCTCGTGCAGGAGGGCAACATCGGCCTCATCCAGGCGGTCGGAAAGTTCGACCCGTATCGCGGCGTGAAGCTCTCGAGCTACGCGGCGTTCTGGATCCGCGCCTACATCCTGAAGTTCATCCTCAACAACTGGCGTCTGGTGAAGATCGGGACCACGCAGGCCCAGCGCAAGCTGTTCTTCAACCTGCGCAAGGAGCGCGAGAAGCTCGAGCAGCACGGCTTCCAGCCCACCACGAAGCTGCTCGCCGAGAAGCTCGATGTCTCCGAGAAGGACGTCATCGAGATGGAGCGCCGGCTGGCAGCACCCGAGGCGTCGCTCGACGCACCGCTCGGAGCGGGCGACGACGGCGGCGAGCGCACGCGGATGGACTACCTCCCGAGCGACGACGAGCGCCCCGATCGCGCGGTCGCGCAGAGCGAGTTCGCGCAGCTGCTCCGCAGCAAGCTCGAGACGTTTGCGGCCACGCTCGAGGGGCGAGAGCAGACGATCTTCCGCGATCGCTGGCTCACCGACGAGCCGCTCACGCTGCAGGAGATCGGCGATCGTTACAACGTGAGCCGCGAGCGCGCACGCCAGCTCGAGAAGCGCATGCTCGACCGTCTGAAGAAGTACCTCGAGGCGGAGCTGGGCAGCGCGGTCGACATCGATGCGATGACCCGTGAGTAGTGGGCGCGGAACGCTGTTCGTGGTCGGCACGCCGATCGGAAACCTCGAGGATCTATCGCTGCGCGCCGCGCGCGTGCTGCGCGAGGCCGACGTGATCGCCGCCGAGGACACGCGAGCGGCGGGCACGCTGCTCGCGCAGGTCGATGCGCTCGGACCGGTGAATCCCGCGCGTCGGGTCGTGTCGCTGTTCGAGGGCAACGAGGCGGCGCGCTCCGCCGAGCTGGTCGCCGCGCTCGACGAAGGCAAGCGAGTGGCGGTGATCAGCGAGGCCGGCATGCCCGGTGTCTCCGATCCGGGCGCGCGCGCAGTCGCCGCCGCGGTCACGAGCGGTGCGCGCGTCGAGGTCGTGCCGGGACCGAGCGCATCACTCGCGGCGCTCGTCGGATCGGGCCTGCCCACGGACCGGTTCACGTTCCTCGGGTTCCCTCCGCGCGAGGCCGGCGCGCGCCGCGAGCTGTTCGGCACGCTCCGCGACGAGGCCGGCACGATGATCTTCTACGAGGCGCCCGATCGCGTCGGTGCCACGCTCGGCGATCTGTGCGAGGCCCTGGGGCAGGGCAGGCGCGCGAGCCTGGGTCGCGAGCTCACGAAGCTGCACGAGGAGCACGTGCGCGGCACGCTCTCCGAGCTCGCTTCGAAGTATGCGGAGACTCCACCGCGCGGCGAGTGCACGCTCGTCGTCGAGGGCGGCCGAGCAGAGGGGCCGGCGATCGACATCGAGGCCGAGCTGAAGCGTCTGCTCGCCGAGGGTCTCGGCCCGCGCGATGCGGCGGCGCGCCTCGTGATCGTCACCGGCAAGCCGCGCCGTCAGCTCTACCAGCTCGCGCTCTCGCTCCAGCGCACGGAAGGCGGCGGCGAATGAGCGAGCCGGTCCGGTTCGCGAACGGGCTCCCGCACCTCGCGGCCCGGCGGCGCACGTTGCCGAGCGGCCTCGAGGTCGTGATCCACGAGGACCACGCGGTGCCGCAGATCGGGGTCAGTGTCTGGTACCGCGTCGGCAGCGGCGACGAGCGGCCCGATCGCACCGGCTTCGCGCACCTCTTCGAGCACCTGTTCAAGAGCCCGCCCGAGCGGCTCGGTGGGCATCACTACGAAGTGTTGAAGAGGGCGGGGGCGAGCGATGCCAACGCGTCGACGAGCATCGATCGGACCGCGTATCACGAGGTGATGCCGTCGCATCAGCTCGCGCTCGCGCTGTGGCTGGAGGCGGATCGGATGGGCTACTTCGCGCCCGCGTTCGACGAAGCGCGCCTGATCGCACAGCAGGCAGTTGTTCGCGCGGAGCGCCGGCAGCGCTACGAGAACGTGCCGTATGGCGCGGAGCACTTCGCCGTCGCGCTCGCGCTCTATCCGGACGGTCACCCGCTGCGGCACACCCCGATCGGCCGCCACGACGACATCCAGGCGGCGACCGTGGACGACGTGCTCGCGTTCTATCGCACGTGGTACGTGCCGGCGAACGCGACGCTCGTGCTCGCGGGTGACGTGCCACCCGATGTCGACGCGCAGGTCGACAAGTTCTTCGGCAGCTTCCCGCGCTCGCAGCGGCCCGAACGACCGGTCGCCGTCGCGCCGCCGCCCGCGCCCACGCGCGACGCGGTTCCCGACCGGTTCGCGGCGCTCGGCCGCATCCACCGCGTGTGGCTCGGTCCGCCCGCGCTCGGCGACGGCGAGTCCGAGCTCGACGTGCTGACCACCGCGTGGTGCGCGACCGGCACCGGCCCACTGTGGCGACGCCTCGTCTACGAGACGCAGCTCGCGCAGCGGGTGTCCGCATGGACCACGAACGGCCGGCTCGGCGGCGAGACGCACGTCGCGATCGATCTCAAGACCGGCAGCGATCCGGCGGCCGTGCGCGCGATCCTCGACGAGGAGTGCGCGAAGAGCACCGACGAGCGCGCGATCGAGCGTGCGGTCACCCGCCGCGAGGCGAGCACCGTTTGGTCGCTGTCGACGCTGATGAACCGGGTCAAGATGATCCAGCGCGGCATGCTCTACGCAAACGACCACGACATGCTCGCCGGCGAGCTCGCGCGATATCGCGAGGTCACGCCCGCCACCGTCGACGCTGCGATCGCGCGCTGGCTCGATCCCGCGCACGGCATCGAGGTGACTACGGTCCCGGCGTCGGCTGCTTCAGGATCTTGAGGACCTTCTCGATCTCTTTCGTCGTGACGATCTTGTTCTGATCGTCGACCCACACGACCTCGAAGTCGGTGAGCTTCTCCCGCTGGATCAACTTCAGCGACTCCTTCGGCCCGAGGATGAACAGGACCTTCGACCACGCGTCGGCGGTGAACGAGTCCTTCGCGCGGATCGTGACCGAGCGCGACGCGCGGGCCGGAAAGCCGGTGCGAGGGTCGAGGATGTGGTGGTAGCGGACGTTGTCGGCCTTGTTGAGGAAGCCCCGCTCGTAGTCGCCTGACGTCGAGAACGAGTGGTCCTCGATCGGCGCGACCGCGAACATCTGCCCGTCGACGCCGCGCGGATCGCGGATGCCGACGACCCACGGATCGGCGCCCTTCTTGCCGGCGACGTACATGTCACCGCCGGCCTGGATCATGAAGTTGACGTAGCCCTTCGCGTGCAGGAGCGCGACGCACCGGTCGACCGCGTAACCCTTCGCGATGCCGCCGAGCGTGATCGACATGCCCTTCTTGTCGAGGAAGACGGTCTTCGCCTTCTTGTCGAGCTTGAGGTGCTTCCAGCCGACCATCGCGAGCCGCTTCTTGACCTCGGCGGGGGTTGGAAACGTCCCGTCCATGTCCTGGTCGAACTTCCACAGGCCCTTGAACGCGCCCACGGTGATGTCGAACACGCCCTTCGAGCGCTTCGAGATGTCGACCGCGCGCTCGATCACCGCGTAGGTCTCGTCGGAGACCT
>JACCRC010000081.1 GCA_013813765.1 Deltaproteobacteria bacterium
GCCGCGGCGGGGGCCCGCGGCGAGGCGGCGTCAGCCTGCTGCTTGATCGCGCCGACCGACGTCTTCTTGTCCCAGACAAAGACGTAGAGGTTGACCACGACCAGTGCGCCGAGCACCAGGACGACCCAGGCTCCGCCCTTCTTGGCGGGTTGAGCGCCCAACCCCAGATATGAAGGGGACGCAGTCCTTTTCTTGCCCCTGGGGCGTCGCCTGCTGACCATGACCGCGGGAGGCCAGCAATATCACGGGGCTTCCTGAGGACCAAGGAAATGGCGAGTACGCAAGTCCCTTCAGGCTCGGAAGATCTGCCTCCGCGTGAGCAGCTGGAACTTTTCTCCCAGACGGGTGATGGTGCCGGCGCGGACATGGCCAAGAAGTCCAAGCCTCTTAAGGAGAAGCCGGAGAAACCCACCAAAGCAGCCGGAAAAGGCGGTGGCGGTGGCGGCGTTCCAGCGGCTCCGGGCGGTGCCGGCGGAGCGGCTCCCGGTGACATGGATGCCTCGCTCGAGGCCGAGGCCCGGCGCAGGTACCTGAATTACGCGCTCAGCGTCATCACCTCGCGCGCGCTCCCGGACGTGCGCGACGGCTTGAAGCCGGTCCAGCGCCGGATCCTCTATGCGATGCTGAACGACAACCACCTGCGCCCCGATGCGAAGCATCGCAAGAGCGCGACGGTGGTCGGTGCCGTGCTCGGCAAGTATCACCCGCACGGCGACACCTCGGTCTACGACGCGATGGTCCGCCTCGCGCAGGACTGGGCGTTGCGCGTGCCGCTGGTCGATGGCTCCGGCAACTGGGGATCGATCGACGGCGATGAAGCTGCCGCGATGCGATACACGGAGTGCCGTCTCGCCGCTCCCGCGATGGAGCTGCTCGCGGAGCTCGACTTCGACACGGTCGACATGCGGCCGAACTACGACGGCTCGACCGAGGAGCCGTCGGTGCTTCCGGCGCGTTATCCGAACTTGCTCGTCAACGGCTCGACCGGCATCGCGGTCGGTATGGCGACGAACATCCCGCCGCACAACCTGCGCGAGATCACGAACGCGCTGATCGCGCTCGCCGACGACCGCAACATCAAGCACGTCACGCTGATGAGCCACATCCAGGGTCCGGACTTTCCGACCGGTGGCCAGATGCTCAACAGCAAGGTCGAGGTCCGCCAGATCTACGAGACCGGCCAGGGCACGATCCGCGTCCGTGGCGAGTACAAGCTCGAGGAGAAGAAGCGCGGCGGCACCGACATCGTGATCACGTCGATCCCGTACGCGATGACGAAGTCGTCGCTCGTCGAGAAGATCGCCGAGGTCATCATCTCGAGGAAGCTGCCGTACCTCCTCGACGTGCGCGACGAGTCCACGACGGACATCCGCATCGTGCTCGAGCTCAAGAAGGACGCCGACCCCGAGCTGGTGATGGCGTACCTCTTCAAGAACACGCCGCTCCAGTCGAACTTCCACGTCAACATGACGTGCCTCGTGCCGCCCGAGTTCCTCGAGAAGGGTGCACCCGCGGGCTCTCCGCCGCAGCCGCGCCGGCTCGGGGTCAAGGAGGTGCTGCAGCACTTCCTCGACTTCCGGCTGATCGTCACTCAGCGCCGGTTCGAGTACCAGCTCAAGAAGCTCAACGACCGCATCCACATCCTCGACGGCTTCGTGACGATCTTCGACGCGCTCGACGAGGTCATCAAGTTGATCCGCGCGAGCGAGGGCAAGGAAGACGCCGCCGCGAAGATGATCAAGCGGTTCAAGCTCGACGAGATCCAGACCGATGCGATCCTCGAGCTCAAGCTCTACCGGCTCGCGAAGCTCGAGATCAACGTGATCCGGGAGGAGCTCAAGGAGAAGACGGCGGAGGCGAAGAAGATCAAGGCGATCCTCGGCAGCGAGAGCAAGCTGTGGAGTGTCATCAAGGACGACCTCAATCGCGTGTCGCTCGAGTACGGCACGCCGCGCCGCACGAAGACCGGTGGTGCGAACGAGGAGATGGAGTTCGACGCCGACGCATTCATCGTCGACGAGGACGCGAACGTGGTCGTCACGCGCGACGGCTGGATCAAGCGCGTTCGCGAGCTCAAGGATCCGAGCGCGACGCGCACGCGCGAGGGTGATTCGGTGGCCCACGTGTTGCCGGGCTCGACCAGGCATCACGTAATCTTCTTCACCAGCCGCGGCTCGGCCTACGTGATCAAGATCAATGACATCGCCGCTACCACTGGATACGGCGACCCGGCGCAGAAGTACTTCAAGTTCGCCGACGGCGAGAAGATCGTCTCGGCGATGACGCTCGATCCGCG
>JACCRC010000085.1 GCA_013813765.1 Deltaproteobacteria bacterium
CGGTCTACCTGCTCGAGAAGCAGGGCGTGTCGCGGTTCGACATCATCAACTACATCTCGCACGGCGTCTCGAAGGTCCAGACCGGCGGTGGCCCCGTGGTCCCGCGCGCGCGGGGCGTCGAGGACGATGGCCAGGAAGATTCGAAGGTCGCGAACCCGCTCGAGAGCTTCTGCGTGGATCTCACGCAGCGCGCGCGCGAGGGCAAGATCGATCCGCTGATCGGCCGCGCCGACGAGCTCGAGCGCATGATCCAGGTGCTGTCGCGCCGGCGGAAGAACAACCCGCTGCTCATCGGCGAGCCGGGCGTCGGCAAGACGGCGCTCGCCGAGGGCCTCGCGCTGCGCATCGTCGACAAGCTGGTTCCGGACTCGCTCCAGGACGCCACGCTGTACTCGCTCGACATGACCGCGGTGCTGGCCGGCACGCGCTATCGCGGCGACTTCGAGGAGCGCCTCAAGGCCGTGATGAAGGTCCTGATCGCGAACCCGAAGTCGATCCTGTTCATCGACGAGATCCACAACATCATCGGCGCCGGAGCCACGAGCGGCGGCACCATGGATGCGGCGAACATCCTCAAGCCGCCCCTGTCGAACGGAGAGCTGCGCTGCATCGGCTCGACGACGTTCAAGGACTACCGTCAGGCGTTCGAGCGCGATCGCGCGCTGTCGCGCCGGTTCCAGCGCATCGACATCGGCGAGCCAACGGTGCCCGAGGCGATCGAGATCCTGAAGGGTCTCAAGCCGCGCTACGAGGAGCATCACGGCGTGAAGTTCACCGATCAGGCGATCGAGGCGGCGGTCGAGCTGTCGGCGCGCCACATCTCCGGCTCGCAGCTGCCCGACAAGGCGATCGACGTGATCGACGAGGCGGGCGCGAAGGTCCGGCTGATGAAGCCCGAGGATCGCCCCACCGAGATCCGGCCGAACCTGATCGAGGAGGTCGTCGCGAAGATCGCGCGCATCCCGACGCGCTCGGTCTCGACCGCCGACAAGAAGAAGCTCAGCGACCTCGAAGGCGAGCTGAAGCAGAAGATCTTCGGCCAGGACGCCGCGATCGAGCAGCTCTCGACGGTGATCAAGCTGTCGCGTGCCGGGCTCGGCAACCCGAACAAGCCGACCGGTTGCTTCCTGTTCGCCGGTCCCACCGGTGTCGGCAAGACCGAGCTCGCGAAGCAGCTCGCGACCGTGATGGGCGTCGAGTTCCTGCGACTCGACATGTCCGAGTACATGGAGAAGCACACGGTGTCGCGCTTGATCGGCGCGCCTCCGGGGTACGTCGGCTTCGACCAGGGTGGGCAGCTCACGGATGCGATCAACAAGCATCCGTACTGCGTGGTCCTCCTCGACGAGATCGAGAAGGCGCACCCGGACATCTACAACATCCTCCTCCAGGTCATGGACCACGCGACGCTGACCGACAACAACGGCCGCAAGAGCGACTTCCGCAACGTCGTCCTGATCATGTCGTCCAACGCCGGTAGCCGCGAGATGGCGCTCGGAAAGATTGGCTTCGGTGATTCGATCGCCGATGGCAAGGACGGCAAGAAGGCGCTCGAGCGCGTGTTCACGCCGGAGTTCCGCAACCGGCTCGACGCGACCGTGATGTTCGGCGCGCTGCCGATCGAGGTCATCCGCAAGGTGGCTCGCAAGTTCCTCGACGAGCTGGACGGTCAGCTCGGCGAGAAGCACGTCGAGCTCGAGGTCTCGCCGGCGGCGATCGACTGGTTCGTCGAGAACGGCTACGACAAGGCGATGGGAGCGCGTCCGATGGCTCGCCTCGTCCAGTCCACGCTGAAGGCTCCGCTCGCGAACGAGATCCTGTTCGGCAAGCTCACCGAGGGCGGCATCGCCTTCGTGGATGTGGTGGACGGCAAGATCGAGATCAAGTACGAGTCCGCGCCGAAGCCCGACTCGGGTGAAAAGATCCTCGAAGGCGCTACGAACTAGGCGAGCGGGAGGCGCTGCAAGTCGGCCGCGAGCTCGCGCAGTGACTCGCTGCGCGGGTGGCCGGCGCGCCAGACCAGACGGAACGCGTCGCGCTGGAGCTGGCGCTTCGGCAGGAGGCGCACGAGGCGCCGCGCGCGCAGGTCCGCATCGACGAAGTACCGGGGCAGCACCGCGACGCCCGCGCCCTGGAGCGCGCGTAGCCGGATCGCGCCGATCGTGCCGAGGTACTCGACGCGGGCGAAGCTCCACGGCTCGCGCCGCGCGCCCGCATCGAGGAAGTAGCGGAACAGGGGCAGGTCGGCCGTGACGTCGAGCAGCGCGTGCTGCGCGGCATCGGAGGCGCGAGTGATCGGGCGGCGAGCGATCAGCTTCGCGCTGCCGACGAACGCGTAGTCCTCGTCGTGCAGTGCCTCGTAGGCGAGGCCACCCGCGGTGAGCCGGGCGCTCGTCACGACTGCGTCGAGGAGGCCGTCGCGCGCGCGGGCGACCAGATCCTCGCTGTCGCCGAACACGAGGTGCAGCGTGCGCTCCGGGTGCGCGGCGCGCAGCGGCTCGAGCGCGGGCGTGAGCCACGACAGCCCGAGCTCGAACCGGGTACCGAGCGTCAGCTCGTACGGGACCGCACCGCGCTCGTGGACCACGCGTGCGCAGCGCGCCGCCTCGGCGAGCACGAGCCGGGCCTGGGGGAGGAGGTGGTGCCCGGCCGGCGTGAGCTCGACGCGCCGGGTGGTGCGCGCGAACAGCGCGGAGGCGAGCTGCTGCTCGAGCCGCTTGATCCGATCACCGAACGCCGCTGGAGAGAGGCCGACCGCCTTCGCGCCGACGCGGAAGCTCAGGTGGGTCGCCGCCGCTTCGAAGCAGCGCAGGGACTCGAGGTCAGGGAGCATTGTTCACTGAATCCATACAATATCGTCCCGACAATAC
>JACCRC010000093.1 GCA_013813765.1 Deltaproteobacteria bacterium
GAGATTGGCCGCCAAAGCCGCCAAGGGACGCCAAGGATCCGAAGAAGACAGTCGGTGGGTGCGCCCCTGGTCCTTGAATTTTTGTTGGCGTTCTTGGCGCTCTGTCGAGTAGCCCCGGCCGTTAGGCCGGGGCCCTCCCCAGATCCGGACAAGGAGATTTCCACCATCCGGCTCTTCTGTCGGGTCGTCTTACGGCTTGCTCCAGATCTGCACTCTGATCCGGGGCGCTGGAAGCGGGAATCGCCTGAGCAGCTCGCGAAACCGCGTCCAGTTCATTCGCGCTCGCTGGCTTCTTCGGTCCAGCCACTTTCGCCATGCTCGAGTGATCCAGTAGCGCAGCTGATTCAGTGCGTCGCTGTTCCCGTTGACGCCGAAGTAGTTGTAGTGCCCGTTCAGCTTGCGCGTGAGAGCTAGGTGCTGCTCCTCGACCGGCTCGTGTCGATGACGTCGGCACCAGTCGGTGGCGGCATTGATAGCCCGCCTAAGGCGCACACCCCGAGTCCTGAATGCCATCCGCTGCATCCCCCGCTTCGTTCGTCGCCAGTAGGACGTGAAGCCAAGGAAATCGAAGGTCGAGCCCCCCTTGTCGTCGCCGTCGCGCGGCGGCCGGAAAGAGAAGCGGCGTGTCTTCTTCGGGTGGAGGGCGAGCCCAAACTTCTTGAACCGTGCCTCGAGTACGTTCCACACCCGTTCCGCATCGTCCTCGCGTTCGAAGCAGAGCACGAAGTCGTCCGCATACCTCACGAGCGCGCTGCGCCCGCGAAGCCTTGGTTGGACTTCTCGCTCGAACCACACGTCGAGCACGTGATGCAGATAGATGTTCCCGAGTAACGGTGACAGGCTCGACCCTTGGGCAGTCCCCTCGTCGGATTCGAGATAACTCTCTCCGTCGAGGACGCCGACATTCAGGCATTTCCCGACGAGCCTCATCAGGGTCTCGTCGGCGATCCGGCTGCGGAGCATCTCCATCAGCACCTTGCGATCGATGCTGTCGAAGAAGGACACGATGTCTGCCTCCACGATGTAGTTCGCGTCTCCTCGGTCACCCACCCCGTTCAGTGCGCGGATTGCATCGTGCGCGCTGCGTCCCGGCCGGAAGCCATACGAACAGTCCAAGAAGTCCTGCTCGTAGATAGCCTCCACCACGTCCCGCAGTGCGCCCTGGACGATCTTGTCCTCGACCGTCGAGATTCCGATCGGTCGAGTCGCACCGTTTTCTTTCGGGATGTGCACTCGGCGAATGGGCTGATGGCGGTACTGTCCCGCCTTCATCCGAGCTCGTAGCGCTTGCAAGTTCTCCACGAGCCGTTCGCCGTACCGCTCGACCGTGATCCCATCGACGCCCACTGCCGCATTTCTGCTGAGTCGGCGGTACACACGGCCGAGTGCTGGCTCATCGATGTGGTGAGCCAGCGCGAGCATTCGCGCTTCCGGATGTCCTTTCGCTCGTTCCGCTACCCTCATCAGTCCCGGTGACATGTCCTGCGATGTCGTTGCATCGGTCATGTTTCCCCTTTGAAGTTCGATCCAACGCGGACCCTCTTTGCTCGGTGGGGTTCGACGTCACTCGTTCCCCCACGTCGTCGCTCGTATCGGGCCCTCCGACTCCCGCTTCGCATTCGGCCCAAGCTTTGGTCTCCCTTGCCTTCGGCCTTCGGCTCCTAACCGAGCTCACGGGTCTCCCAGGTTTCTGGGTCATCTTCTTCGAACGCGCCGCGCACTAAGACCCCGCTCCGTGCTCGCCCTCTTGCGCCAATTCCGGGAGGACTCGCTTCTGCCTTCGGACCCGCCAAGGTCGTGGGCACTCGGGACATGGATTGTTTTCGAGGCTGTACTTCACGCGGCTCACTCGTTCGCGCACCTACGTATCGCCGGATCCGTTGCCGACCCGCTTCTGCCCCCCTCACCCGTACATCCGTCGCAAGGCTCGCTACCGACCTGCATGGCGGCTTTGATCGGGCGGGATTCGCACCCGCTAGATGACTCACCGTATTTCTATGAAGGCATCCGCACCTCCCTTTCCTACGGACCAGCCTTGCCTGGTCACACTGGCGGCCAATCTCCAGCGCGGCTACGAGCCGATCTCGACGAGGAACACGTAGTCGAAGTCGATCGCCGAGGCGGCCCTCTCTGCCAACGTAGCTGAGACACCGGCCTTCCCAAAGATCAGTGTCGAGGGTGGTCGAGGTATGCACGATGACAAATCTGATGGTGAAGCCGACCGAGGTCTCGTCGAAGGCGCGCAGGCGCCGGTTCACGACGGCCGAAAAGATCAGGATCCTGCGCGAGGCCGACGTTGCCGCGCAGGAGGCAGGTGGGGTGAGCGCACTGCTACGGCGCGAGGGGTTGTACTCGTCGCACCTGACGAGCTGGCGCAAGCAGCGTGACGCCGGGCAGTTCGGCAAGACGCCGAAGAAGCGTGGGCCGGTGGCGGTGCCCCCGGATCCTCGGGACAAGCAGATCACCGAGCTCGAGCGCCGCCTGCGCAAAGCCGAGGCGCGAGGGGATCGATACGAGCGCTTGTGCGAACTCCAAAAAAAAGTATCGGAGCTGTTCGGGATCCCGCTCGAGACCGAGAGCGAGACGAAGCCATGATGCAGATCGTCGACGACACGTCCGGTGCCGATGGCATCGACGCGACCTGCATCGCGCTGGGCGTGTGCCGCGCCAGCTACTACCGGTCGAGGGCTCCGCGCGTGTACGGCCCGCGCTACCAGGTGCGGTGTCCTCGGAGTCTTCTGCTCGAGGAGCGTCAGGCCGTACTCGACGTGTTTCACGAAGACCGGTTCGCCGACCTGGCGCCGGCGCAGGTCTACGCCGCACTGCTCGACGAGGGCCGCTTCCTCTGCTCGGAGCGCACGATGTACCGCGTGCTCACCGCGAGCCACGAGGTCCGCGAGCGGCGCGCCCAGCTCATGCATCCGACGTACGCGGCGCCTGAGCTCCTCGCCACCGCGCCGAACCAGCTGTGGTCGTGGGACATCACCAAGCTCAAGGGCCCGGCGAAGTGGACGTACTTCTACCTGTACGTGATCATCGACGTGTTCAGCCGCTGTGTCGTCGGCTGGATGGTCGCGCCGAACGAGAGCGCGACGCTCGCGGAGAAGCTCATCGAGGAGACCTGCCAGCGCCACGACATCGCGCCGGGTCAGTTGACGATCCACGCCGACCGCGGCAGCTCGATGCGCTCGAACCTCGTCGCACAGCTCCTCGCCGACCTCGGCGTCACCAAGACCCATTCGCGGCCGCACGTGTCCAACGACAACCCCTTCTCCGAGGCTGGCTTCAAGACGCTCAAGTACCGACCTGACTTCCCCGAGCGCTTCGGCTGTCTCGAGGACGCGCGTGCACACTGCGTCGATTTCTTCGCCTGGTACAACGGCGAGCACTACCACTCCGGGATCGGGCTCAACACGCCCAACGACGTCCACTACGGTCGTGCCCAGCAGCGCCTCGAGGATCGGACCCGCGTGCTCGCCGCGGCCCACGCCGCGCACCCAGAGCGCTTCGTCCACGGCGTCCCGCGCGCGCCTCAACTGCCGACCGCGGTCTGGATCAACAAGCCCGCCGCGGCACAGCCTGACCAACTTCGTGATCAACCGGATCGACCTGACCAGAGCGCGATCAGCTCACTAAACTAATGCGTGCCGGTGTCTCAAACTCGTTGACAGGTTCCG
>JACCRC010000116.1 GCA_013813765.1 Deltaproteobacteria bacterium
CAGGTGTTCTCGGCGCTCGAGGCGTTCACCGATCTGCATCGCCAGGGCGGCCGCCTCGCCGAGGAGAGTCCGCCGAACGTCGCGAACATCGCGCTGTCCTCCGGCGTCGGCCAGCAGCGCACGCGCACCGTGCTGTCGCTGCTGAAGGACGAGAAATTCATCACGGAGAAGGAAGGCGGCATCTACTTCGTCGCCGAACCGCCGCCCGAGCCCGAGGAGCTCATGGAGCGCGCGCGGCAGTACGAAGCGCGCCGGATCGCCGACCGCCAGCGCCTCGATGCGCTGCTCGCGTACGTCAAGGCACCGGGCTGCCGCAACCAGGTCATCCTCTCGTACCTCGGCGAGCCCGAGCCGCCGAAGTGCGGACGCTGCGACAACTGCCTGCGCTCGCGCGAAGCAGCACTCGCCGCATCGACGCTCGCCACCAACCTCGGCGCGTCGCTGACGCGTCAACTCGATGACGATCCGACCGAGGTGAAACCGCGCCGCGAGATCAAGGCGCGCGTGGTTCGCATCGATCAGCCGGCACCGACCACCGCGCCCACGGAGACGCTCACGCCTGCCGTACAGCTCGCGAAGCCGCAGACGGTGCTGCGCAGAACGCCGGGCGCCGCCGCCGCGCAGGCGAAGCCGAACGGTCATCCCGCGGCGCCTGTCGCCGCACGGCCCGCTCCGGCTGCGCCAGCTCCAGCCGCTGCTCCTCCCCCCGTCGCCGCTGCACCCGTCCCCGCGCCGGCGGTGCAGAAGCGCAAGCAGCCCGCGCCTGCGGAGCAAGCGCCGCAGGATGACGACGAGGATGATGACGACGACGATCTCGACGATGACGAGCTCGAGCTTGTCGACGGCGAGGATGACGATGACCTCGACGACGACGACGATGATGACGACGACCTCGATGATGACGAGGACGACGACGACGACGATGATGACGACGACTACGAGGTGATCGACAAGACCGCCGCGGAGCTCGCCGAGGAAGGCATCGAGGGCCCCGGTGAGATCACGGTGCTGGCGCGCAAGAAGGTGCCGAAGGTGCCGAAGCAGCGGCCCGCACGCGTCGACGACGCGACGTCACCGTCCGCGAGTGCGGCCGAGGCACGCAGGCGCCGCCGTCGACGCCGCCGGAAGCGTCGCGCGATGCTGCCGCCGAAGAGCGCGTTCACGACGCCGGTGCTCTCGACAGCCGCGCCGATCGCCGAGGCGCAGCCACGCCGCGGTGGTGGTGGTGGTCCGGTGATCGAGTACGTGCGCGGTCCGATGCGGATCGCGATGGCCCCGGTCGCATCGGCGAACCCGAACGATGCCGGTGCTGGCGGTAACAATCGCGGACCGCGCCGCGGCAAGAAGACCCGGCGCTGGGAGCGCGGTGGTCCCGGCGGCTTCGATCGCGGGCAGCGCGACTTCCGTCCCCGTCCCGACGGTGGTGGTGGAGGACCGCGTCCGCCGCAACCGCCAGGTGCGGGGCCGGTCGGCGAGAATGGACAGCCGGGCGAGCGCAAGCGTCGTCGCCGGCGCCGTCGTCGTGGACCCGGCAACGGAGCACCGACGGGGAACGGTCAGCAGATGCTGCCGCCCGCGGATGGCGCGCCGGTCTCGTTCTTCGAGGTTCGCGGCGAGGCCAATCGTCCGCCGCCGCAGCCGCAGCCGCAGCAGCCGCAAGGCGGTCCGCCGCAGCTCGGCCCCGACGGTCAACCGCTACGCAAGCGGCGTCGTCGGCGGCGGCGCGGCCGCGGTGGACGTCAGCGCGAGTGGCGCGCGCAGAACGGGGGCGAAGGTGGAGGTCCGCCGCCCGAGGGCGGTGGTGACGGCGGTGGTGGCGGTGGCTCGATGAGCGACGGCGACAGCGGTGGCGGCGAAGGCTAGCGGCAGCGTCTCGAGCAGAGCCTGGTAAGCTCGTCGAGTGCTCGACTGGCTCGGCTCCGTGCAGATCCGCAAGCGGACGGAGACGCGTGTCGAGCTCGTCCTCACGCGAGCGACGGCGTGGACCGGCTACGGGCTCGCAGCGATCGGTATCCGGCTCGTCACGCTCGGTCCCGCGTGGGCGATGGTCGCGGGCGTGATCGTGCTCGGGGTCGGAATTCTTCTCGGTACGCTGCGCCGCACGCTCGTGTTCGATCGCGAGGACGGCCTGCTCCGGAGCGAGCAGGTGGTCCTCGGGATCCAGCGGAAGGCAGCGATCCCGTTGTTTCATCTTCGTGCCGTCGTCGTGTCAGCGCGGCGCCGCGGCCTCTACGTCGCGTACGTGGAGCGGCGCACCGGCGGGCAGGTCCATCTCGACGAGGCGCGCCACCCCGCCCCGCTGCTCAAGCTCGCCGAGGCGATCGCAGAGGTCGCGGAATTGCGCCTGGTCTATGACGCGACAACACGCGCCGCCGCCTCCGACTGATCTCTGATACCGTCGCGTGGCTCGATGCGTACGCCCCTGATTTTGATCGCTCTGGCCGCCTGCAGTAACGACGGCTCCGCGACCAACCAGGCCAAGCCCGAGGAAGAGACCACGCGCAAGCTCGCGGGTGTCTACCCCGACCGGTTCCAGTGCAACACGGTCGCGACGACCGAGCAGATCACGCAGGCGCTCAACGCGAGCTACGTGAAGCAGGTCGACAGCCCGTCGAGTGTGCCGCGCGGCCTGCCGCGTCCATGCACGTACGAGGTCATGGCCTCGAGCCAGCCCGAGTACTGGACGTTCGACTTCGACTGCCGCGACGGGATGAAGCAGCGCGCCGACGCCCTGTTCGCGCAATACACGCGGACCAGCGCGGAGCTGATCGAGCAGTACAACGCGGTCGCCGACGCGGGCCCCCAGCCGGGCAGCGTGAAGCGAGACGCCGGCGTGAAGGACAAGGACGCCGGTCCCGATGCGCCGCAGCGTGCGCCCGAGGCGGCCTCGGAGGTCCAGGTCGGCATGAAGGCACTCGACCATCACGGTCAGGGGCTGATCTTCATCGACGACGATGCGCCGTGTTACGTGCGCGTCGTCGGCCCCGATACCGCGCGCCGCCTCGAGCTCTCGAAGCTGATCGCGAAGGGTCTGACGTTCGCGAACGCGCCGATGACTCCTCGCCCGTTCAAGTGAGCGTCGTCGTCCGCGAGGACGCAGGAGATCGTGGCGGATCCGAGCCGCGCGCGCTGATGATGCTGGCGCTGCCGCTCGCGCTGCAGCAGCTCGGGTTCCAGCTGATGGGCACCGTCGATGCGGCGTGGCTCGGCCGCTACGACGACACGGCGCTCGCGGCAGCGGGCGTCGGCAACAACCTCCTGTTCGCGATCACGAGCATCGGTCTCGGCCTCGTGATGGGCCTCGACACCGTGATCCCGCAGGCGATCGGCGCGGGGCGCTATCCCGAGGCGCGCCGGTATCTCCACGCGGGGCTCCGGCTCGCGGTGCTGGTCGGGCTCGGCTGCACGCTGCTCGTGATGGCGACGCCGCTGGTCCTCAGGATCACCGACATCCCCGAGGAGGTCGCGAGCGACGCACGGGTGTACGTGTATCTACGCGCGCTCGGTGTGGTCCCGTTCCTCCTGTCGGTCGCGCTGCGCAGCTACCTCGCCGCTCACAACGTGACGCGGCCGCTCATCATCGCGGTGGTGCTCGGGAACATCGCGAACGCGGGGCTCGACTACGTTCTGATCTTCGGCGTGGAGGCGATCGGACTGCCGCCACTCGGCGTGATCGGCGCGGCGCTCGCGACCGTCAGCGTGCAGATCGTGATCGTGTGGGTCTACCTCGCGAGCGTGCGTGCGCTGGATCCGGACGGCGCGGTCGGCCCGCTGAACCCCGGCGACAAGTCACCGCTGCCCACGTCGACGCGCGCGGATCTCGCGGACATCCTGAAGTACGGCGGCCCGGTCGCGGGACAGCTGTTCGCCGAGGTCGGCATCTTCGGCGTCGCCACCGTGATCGCCGCGCACATGGGCACGCTCCCCGCTGCGGGCCACACGATCGCGCTCAACCTCTCGAGCTTCACGTTCTCCGTCACCGTCGGCATCGGCGCGGCGACGTCGGTGCGCGTCGGCAAGGCGATCGGCGCCGGGGACTACGCGCTCGCACGTCGGCGCGGCGTGATGGGGCTCGTCGTCGGGCTCGGGGTGATGGCGGTGTTCGCGGCGATGTTCGTGATCGCGCCGTCGCTGCTCGCGAACATCTTCACCGATGACCCCGTCGTGATCGCCGCGGCCGTGCCGCTGCTGATGATCGCGGCGCTGTTCCAGCTCTCCGACGGAGCCCAGGCGATCGCCGCGGGTGCGCTGCGCGGCCTCGGCGACACGCGCGCGACGCTCGTCGGCAACCTGATCGGGCACTACGCGATCGGCCTTCCGATCTCGCTCGCGCTCGGCTTCAGTGCCGGGATGGGAGCACGCGGCCTTTGGCTCGGGTTGTCGGCGGGACTCACCGTCACCGCGATCTACCTCGTGTTCCGGTTCCTCGCGGGGACTAGAATTCGGAGCGAAAGCCCGCGATGAACTTCGGCTTGCCCGCCGACGGTCCATCGAGCGGGAACGCGAGATCGAAACGGAACAGCTCGCGCGACGTCTGCGGGATCAGCGAGCGCAGACCGATGCCGACGTCGTGGTGGAGCTGAAGCTCGCGAAACGTATCGGCTGCGCCGCCGACGTCGTAGAACAGCACGCCGCCGAGGCGAAACACCCAGAACGCGTACGGCAGCGAGCGCACCTCGATCTGCGAGCCGGTGAGGCGCTGGCCGGCGAACTCGTTGATCGAGAACCCGCGCAGACCGTTGTCAGAGCCGATCGTCAGCAGCGCGTTCGTGGTGTCGTTCCACCGCGTCCCGAACGTCGACTCGGCGACGAGCCGCGCGCGCCAGTACACGGGCGACACGAGGCGCAGCGACCAGCTCGCCGCGTTGTCGATGAACTCGCCGTCCTGGTGTCGCGTGGCGATGCCCGCCGACAGCGTGATCGATCCATCGCGGCACCACGGGAACGTCCACGCGCCCGAGATCGATCCGCGACGGAAGTTGTAGGTCGAGCCGAGCGCCTTGAGGCCGATCCCGATCGAAGCGTCGAAGCTGGGGCCGATGCGAACGTCTTCGGCGAGATCGTAGGTCGTGACGTTGCGGCGGGTCTTGAAGCGCGGCGTGTACGCACCGTACGCGGCGTAGGGCACCGAGGTGACCTCCGATCGCGGCAGTACCGCGCGCGCGAACGGCTCGCGTTGCTCGACGAGCCCGGGGAACGTGTCGAGCAGGTGGACGTTCACGCGGTCGACGTCGTAGCCGACCGTCACGTTCTGCTTGAAGTCGGTGCCGAACGAGCGCACCGCGTTCATGTTCGCGCCGAGCCGCTTCACGCGGTAGTTCCACGGCAGCTGCTCGTCGATCGGCGTCAGCTCGGGGTTGAACGAACCGGGCGCGGGCATCGCGCTGCGGCTGATCGAGCGCACGCACTCGCCGCCGAGCGGGCACCACACCGGCCGCAGGTGCGTGCCGAAGAACCGGCGACTGATCTCGTCGCCGTGGCTCACGGTGATGCCGGTTGCCCACTTCGTCGCGAGGCTCCACAGCGGGCGTGACAGCGTGATCGAGCTGTTGGAGCCTTCGATGTCGAAGCTGCTGGTGCGGCCGATCTGGTCCGGGTCGCCGGGTGTCCCCGGCAGGCCGATGTTCGTACCGAGCAGCGCGCCGCGATTGAGGATCGCGTTGACGCTGACGCGGAGGTAGAGGTGCTTGCCGAGGAAGTTCTTGTCGAGGAACAGCGGACCCGTCTGGATCGAGCCCTGGTTCATCTGCATCGTCGCGGCGATCAGCACGCGGCGGCCGAGAAAGTTGTTCTCGGAGATCGACGCGCCGAGATCGGTGAGGCGACCCGACTGGTACGTGTACGTCGTGTTGAACCGCAGGCTCCAGATGTCGCGCGTCACGACGAGGACATCGACCTTCCCGGGCTCCCGCGACTTCACCGGGACGACCGCGATCACCGACGTGAAGATCGGATCGCGCAGCCGGCGCGCGGTCTCCTCGACCTTCTTCTGGTCCCAGACCTCGCCCGGGCGAAGGATCACCTCGGCGCGGACGACGTGCTCCTTCGACGTGACGTGGAACGTGTTGAAGAACCGCAGGAGGCGGGTCTTCTCGGCGAACACATCCTCGTTGTAGACGCGGATCGCTCCGACGACCTTGCCCCACGGCTGCGGCTCGATCTCGTAGCCACGCGCGACGAGGGCGCGGCGCATCGACTGACGCTCGAGACCTCCGAGCGTCGCGAACCAGTCGCACTGCGGCGATTGCTCCGCGCACTGTTGCTCGGCGGCCGCACGATCGAGCTTGGCCTGGGCGGCAGGCTTCACCGGCGGAGCGGCGGGAGCCGGCGGCGGTGCAGGCGGTGCCGCGGGAGGCGGCGTCGGGGTCGCGCTGGGCAATGGAAAGATCGGGGGCGCGGTGTCCGCCGACGCAAGCTGAACGCCCGCGAAAACGACGCAGACGATCGCGAGCAAGCGCACGGCCGTCATCGTACACAACGCGAGTAAGATCGTCGCGTGTACTGCCCGGTCTGTCGATCGGACTATCCGGAGGACTGGAAGGTCTGTCCGAAGGACACGACTCACCTGCTGCGCTCGGCGCAGATCGGGAAGTACAAGATCGAGGGCCTGCTCGGCACCGGCGGAATGGGCGCCGTCTACCGCGCGGTCAATCCCGACACGCGGGCGAAGGTCGCGCTCAAGATCATGAACCCGGCCGTCGCGAGCGCCGAGTCCGCGCGCGCACGGTTCCAGCGCGAGGCCGCCGCAGTCGCCGCATTGCGCACGGCGCACGTCGTGAAGGTCTTCGACTTCGGCGCGGCCGACGACGGCACGCTGTACCTCGTGATGGAGCTACTCGACGGGCACTCCTTGCGCGAAGAGATCCAGCCCGCGCCGGATACGATGGACCTCGCGCGCGTGCAGCTCGTGCTCGACGGCGCGCTGAAGGGCCTCGCCGCCGCGCACAAGGCGGGCATCGTTCACCGCGACCTCAAGCCGGAGAACGTCTTCGTCGCGGACACCGACGACGGCGAGATCCCGAAGCTGCTCGACTTCGGCATCGCGCGCGTGCGGACCAAGGACTCCGATCTGACGCTGACCGGCAGCCTGATGGGCACCGCCGGCTACATGGCGATCGAGCAGGTCGCGCCCGATGCGGGCGAGATCGGGCCGTGGAGCGACGTCTATGCGATGGGCGCGATCCTGTACGAGATGCTCTCCGGTACCGCGGCGTGCAGCGGCGAGACGGTGACCGCGGTGCTGCAGAAGGTGCTGCGCCACGACATCGTGCCGCTCGAGGAGCTCCGGCCCGGGTTGCCCGCGGCGGTCTACGCACTCGTCGACAGGTGCATGTCGCCCGACCCCACCGCGCGGCCGCAGGACGCCGAGGCCATGCGCAACGAGCTCGTGACGGTGAGGCTGGTCCCCGCGGGGACACCGGTGCCGGCCGCGGCGCTCGCGCAGCTGTCCGCGACCAGCCAGGTCGGTCTGCTCGCGACGGCGCCGAGCAAGGATACGGTACCGTCGAAGCCGCCGACCGTCGAGGATCCGCCGCCGCCGAGGAAGAAGCTCAACGTCGGGGCGCTGGTCGCGCTCGCCGCGTTCGCGGGCCTCGGTGCCTACCTCGGCGTACGGCACCTCAACAGCAAGCGTGCCGACGAGCGTCGCGATGCCGGGGTCAGTCCGGCCGATGCTGCGCCGGTGGCCGATGCGTCGATCGATGTCGCCATCGTGGCGTCGCCCTCGCGCGTGCCGCCGGAGATGCTCGCGATCCCCGCCGGGAGGCATGACCTCGGCGAGCCGGTGGGTCCACACGCGGCTGCGTTGCCGCCGACGGTCGCGGAGATCGGCGAGTACTGGATCGATCGCGTCGAAGTTTCGCTCGAGGTCGTGCGAGCGATCCTCGCCGATCCGGAGGCGGCGGGCGTGAAGGGTGATGCGCCTGGCTTGCCAGCGCGCAACGTGACCTGGGCACAGGCGAATGCGGTGTGCCGCGCGCAGCGCAAGCGGCTACCGACGGAGCTCGAGTGGGAAGCCGCTGCGCGGACCACGCCGCAAGATCCGAGCGCCGCGGCGCTGATGCGCGGCACGGCGAAGCTGACCAGCACCGAGCGGAAAGAGTGCTCGGACGCCGGATTGTGCGACATGCTCGGGAGCGTGCTCGAGTGGACGTCGACCGACGGCCCGAAGCGGGGGACGAAGATCGTCCGCGGTGCGTCGTTCACGGTGTCGCCGGATGCGGGATGGGCGGCATCGATCCACTTCCGCACGGCGATTCCCGCTGGTCGCGGTGACGCCGAGGTCGGGTTCCGCTGCGTGAAGGAGCCGGAGTGAGAGCGCTGATCATCGCGCTCCTGATCGCCCTGCCCGCTTCCGCGTGGGCGGTCGATCGGAACTGCCCGCCGGGGCAGCAGTGGAGCATCTCCGCCGGTGCGTGCGTGAAGAAGAAGCCGGCGCCCAAGCTCTCGCCGCAGGAGAAGTACAACCAGGCGAGCGAC
The DNA here is from genome assembly GCA_013813765.1 of Deltaproteobacteria bacterium. Lineage (GTDB taxonomy): Bacteria > Myxococcota_A > Polyangia > Haliangiales > Haliangiaceae > JABFXX01. Next base: position 8,479 of record JACCRC010000116.1, read on the forward strand.
GAGCTCGAGGGCAAGGGCCTGCAGAAGGGGAAGGAGATCGATCCGCGCCGCGCGGTGCAGCTCCTGGACGAGGCGTGCGCGGCGAACCACGGATCGTCGTGCACGCTGCTCGGCTTCCTCTACGCGCGCGGCCGCAGCAAGCTCGCGCGCGACGAAGTGAAGGCGATGACCTACTTCGTGCGCGCGTGCCAGCACGATGACCTCGAGGGCTGCTTCAACATCGGCGACCTCGGCGTGCGCACGGCGGAGTACACCGCCGCGCGCGCGGCGTTCCAGCGCGCGTGTCAGCTCGGAAGCGGCGTCGGGTGTGCACGCGGTGCGGACCTGATCGAGCGCGGCATCGGCGGCGCCGCAGATGCCGCCGCGGCGCAGGCGCTGTTCGAGAAGGCGTTCTCGATGCTGGGCTCGCGCTGCCCGGAGGACGCCGGCGCCTGCTTCGTCCTCGGCATCCTCCACGAGGAGGGCAAGGGCACCGCGAAGGATCCGGGGAAGGCGATCGCAGCGTATCGCCACGGATGCAACGGCGGCAGCGGCGATGCCTGCCTGCGGCTGTCGAGCGCGCTCGAGCGCATGAAGGACATCGACGGTGCGAACGACGCGCTCGACAAGGCGTGCACGAAGTACGACAACGGCGATGCCTGCCAGAAGATCGGCGAGCGGCTCGGCATGGCAAAGAAGAATCTTCCGCGCGCCTTCGCGCTCGCGAAGCGCGGCTGCGAGCTCGATCCGAAGTACTGCGGCACGCTCGCGGAGTTCTACCGGCTCGGGTTCGGCATCGCCGCCGCGGATCAAACGGAGGCCACGCGCTTCTACAAGTCCGCGTGCGAGGCCGGCGGCGGCTGGTGCGATAGCTACGGTCGGCGCGCGCACGACGGCATCGGCATGGCCGCGGATCGCGCGGCGGCGCTGGCGGCCCTCGAGCGCGGCTGCAAGGGCGGCTGGCCGGGTGCGTGCTACCAGGGCGCGCAGTACCTCGTCGCGGCGAAGACCGACGACGCGCGTGCCGCGGTGGTCGCAGGCATGGGCTGCGACGCGAAGCACGGCAACTCCTGCTACCTCGCCGGCTGGATGCATAGCGCCGGGCGCGCCGGCGGGCCCGCATCCCCCGAGCGCGCACTCGTCCTGTTCGAGCGCGCGTGCGCGCTGCAGTCACCGATCGGCTGCAGCGGTGCCGGCGACGCGTACCGCGCGGGTTCCGGAACCGCTGCCGATCCGAAGAAGGCCCTCGAGCGCTACGAGCGTGCGTGCACCGGCACCGCCGACGAGCTCTACGCCGGTGCCTGCAAGGCGTGGGGCATGATGCTGTACTTCGGCGAGGCCGGCGGTGTGAAGGAGACGGCGAAGGCGCTGGCCGCGTTCACGCGCGCCTGCAAGTACGGCGAGCCCGACACGTGCGGCTACCTGTCGACGCTCGTCACCGAGACGAACGGTAAGCTCGAGCCCGTGCTGGAGGTGATGGACGCCTCGTGCAAATCCGGGCACGAGCACGCCTGCATCGCGCACGGCAATCAGCTCGCCGCGAGCTCGAACGAGCTCGACCGGCGCAAGGCGTACGACGTCTTCGCGGCCTCGTGCGCGCGCAAGAGCGACGACGGTTGCTTGCGCCTGGCCGATCTGCTCGCCGATGGCTGGGGCATCACGAAGGACGCCGCGAAGGCCGAGAGCATCTACCGCTCTCGCTGCGACGACAATCGCGCCGCCGCGTGCTTCGGCATGGGCCGCCTGCTCGAGCGACAGGGCCAGCCCGACGAGGCGCTCCGCATGTACACGCGCGCGTGTGATGGCGGATGGTCCGACGCGTGCTCGTCGGTCGGCTTCGCGTACTACACCGCGAAAGGCGTGCGGTGGGACGTCGCCGCCGCCGCGAAGTTCTTCATCAAGGCGTGCGAGCTCGGCAGCTCGGTGGGCTGCGCGAACTCCGGTGACGTCTATCGCTACGGCGCCGGTGCCGTGCTCGATCACAAGAAGGCGTTCGCGCACTACGAGAAGGCGTGCCGTCCCGGCGATCCCACCGGCTGCGCGGGCGTCGGTCACTACCTCGCGACCGGAGAAGGCGGCACGAAGATCGACAAGCGCCGCGCACAATCCGCGCTGCGCTCCGCGTGCGACAACGAGCTCTACGTCATGCCCGAGGCGTGCCGCGCCCTCGCCGCTCTGCTCGACGAGCAGAGC
>JACCRC010000145.1 GCA_013813765.1 Deltaproteobacteria bacterium
AACTACAAGATGGCGAAGGACGCGCTGATCGGACCGCTCGGTCTGACCGCGGTCAACCGCATCGAGGGCGAGCGCGAACCGGAGCGTGCCGCGCTCACCTACGACACGCTGCTGCGCGATCGGCTCGGCGATCCTCCCGAGCTCGATCTGGTCTGGCTCGGCATGGGCCCCGACGGGCACACCGCGTCGCTGTTCCCCGGCACGTCCGCGCTCGACGAAACGGAGCGGCTCGTGGTCGCGAACCCGGTCGACTCGCCGCTGACGAAGGGCAAGACGACGCGAATCACGCTGACGCTGCGCGCGCTCTCCGGCGCACGGCACACCCGCTTCCTCGTCGCGGGCGCGGACAAGGCAGAGACACTCGCCGCCGTGCTCGACGGACCGCCGGGCCAGTACCCCGCTCAACTCGTCTCGTCGTCGGACCTCGTGTGGTTCGTCGACGAGGCTGCCGCCAGTCGCCTGCAGAGAGACCAAACATCATGAGCCGCCATACCCCCACCCAGCCGCCTCCGATGGATCACTCGTCGGTCATCGGCGAGATCCTCGGTGACCAGCAGCAGAAGCGCCGGCGCCCCGAACCCACCGCGATCGTCATCTTCGGCGCGACCGGTGATCTGACGAGCCGAAAGCTAGCACCCGCGCTGTTCAACGTGATGCTCGATCGCGCGCTCACCGAGCCGACGGTGATCATCGGCGTCAGCCGCGGCGAGCTCACGGTGCCCCAGTTCGCGGCGAAGCTCGAGCCGGCCGTGCGTCAGCACTCGCGGCAGAAGGTCGAGGTCGCGGCCTGGGACAAGTTCGCCGGCATGCTCGACTTCGTCGGTGGCGAGTTCGCCGACGACGAGACCTACATCAAGCTCAAGGCCCGCCTCGAGGCTGCGAAGGCGAAGGGCAGCCGCGGCAACCGCTTGTTCTACCTGTCGACTCCTCCTGCTGTGTTCCCGCTGATCCTGGAGAAGCTGCACGAGCACGAGCTGATCGAGCGCGCGCAGCAGCGCGGTGCCGGCGCGTCGTGCCGCGTGATCGTGGAGAAGCCGTTCGGTCACGACCTTCCATCGGCGCGTGCACTCAACGAGATGATCGCGACGCACCTGACCGAGTCGCAGATCTACCGGATCGATCACTACCTCGGCAAAGAGACGGTCCAGAACATCCTCGTGCTGCGGTTCGGCAACTCGATCTTCGAGCCGATCTGGAACCGCAACCACATCGACTTCGTCGAGATCACCGCCGCGGAGACGATCGGCATCGAGGGCCGCGGCAACTTCTACGAGGCGACGGGCGTCGTCCGCGACATCATCCAGAACCACCTGCTTCAGGTCATGTCACTCGTCACGATGGAGGTGCCGGCGTCGTTCGCCGCCGACGACATCCGCGACGAGAAGTCCCAGGTCCTGCGGTCGGTGCGCAGCCTGACGCTGAACGAGGTCGCGAACGACTGTGTGCGCGGCCAGTACCGTGGATATCGCGACGAGCCCGGTGTCGCGCCGAGCTCGCAGACACCGACGTTCGCCTCGATGAAGCTGATGATCGACAGCTGGCGCTGGCAGGGCGTGCCGTTCTATCTGCGCGCCGGTAAGAAGCTCGCGGAGCGGCTCACCGAGATCTCGATCCACTTCAAGTCCGTGCCGCTCGTCCTGTTCAAGGATGAAGCTGCCGGCAGCGTCCTTCAGCCGGCGGTGCTGACGCTGCGGATCCAGCCCCACGAGGGCATCTCGCTGCGGTTCGTCGCGAAGGTTCCCGGCGAGAACATCAACGTCGGCAACGTGGTGATGACGATGGCGTATGCGGATGCGTTCAAGCGCCCGATCAGCGAGGCGTACGAGCGGCTGCTGCTCGATTGCATGCGCGGCGACGCGACGCTGTTCAACCGGCGCGACTCCGTCGATCGCGCGTGGGAGCTGATCCAGCCGGTGCTCCAGGTCTGGGAAGCCACACCCGGAGTGCACATGTACGACCCCGGCACGAACGGCCCGGAGGCCTCCGACGACTTGATGAAGCGCGACGGCCGCATGTGGCGCGAGCTGATCGCGCAGCCGCCCGTCGTCGAGAAGTGAGCCACCCGCTCCTCTACGAGGTGTTCGCGCGCACCTGGCTCGTCGAGAGCGGTGCGCGCACGCTCGCCGACATCCCCGATGCTGATCTGGATCGGCTCGCGGCGTACGGCTTCGATCACGTGTGGCTGATGGGGGTGTGGACACTCGGACCGTTTGGCCTCGCGACCGCACGAACGTACTTCCCCGACGTCGAGGTGCTCGGCTCGCCGTACGCGATCGCGCGCTACTCCGTGGATCCGAGCTTCGGCGGCGATGCGGCGCTCGCGACGCTGCGCACGCGGCTGGCCCGGCGAGGGATACGTCTGATCCTCGACTTCGTCCCGAACCACACGGCGCGCGATCACCACTGGATCACCGAGGCCCCCGAGCTCTACGTGCACGAGCCCGACGGCACGATCGCGTGCGGCAAGGATCCGTACTTCCCTGCGTGGACCGACACCGCGCAACTCGATCATCGCCTCGCGAGCACACGCGAGCACGTGATCGCGACGCTGCTCTCGATCGCCGCGCGCTGCGACGGCGTTCGCTGCGACATGAGCATGCTCGTGCTCGAGGACATCTTCGAGCGTACCTGGGCCCAGCACCCGCCCTCGCCGGCCCAGCCACGTGCGACGGGTGAGCTCTGGTCCACCGCGATCCGCACGGTGCGCACGCAGCATCCCGACTTCACGCTGATCGCCGAGGCGTACTGGAACCTCGAGGAGCGGCTGCAGCGCGTCGGATTCGACTTGGGTGCAGATCTTCTCCACCGGGCCTGATGCCAGGAATTCAAGCAACTTGATCGCGAGTGATCTTTCCGGATCGATTGCTGGTGTGTAGCGTGGCCCGATCATGACAGTCAGCGCCGCTCGTT
>JACCRC010000150.1 GCA_013813765.1 Deltaproteobacteria bacterium
GGGCGGGGTGGCGGCGGCGGCGCAACGCTCGCGGCCTTCGGGCGCGGCGGCTCGACGGGCGGCGGCGTCGGGATTCCGGTCATCGCGGAGACGTTCGCGCGCGGAATCGGCGTCGGCGGGCTCATCGGCAGCACGACCTGTCGCACCGGCGGCACCGGCTGCAGGAACGAGAGCACGTCCACGGGTTGCTGGTACGCCGGCGGCGGTGCGTCGAGCGCGGGCGCGATCGCAGCGCGCGACGGACGTAGCTCGACCTTCTGTGCCGGCCGTCGCGCGAGCAACGCGGCGAGGATCGCCGTCACCACGCCGCCGGCGAACACGTAGAGGCCATAGCCGATCGGGATCACGATGTGCTGCGATGCCTTGCCGACCTTCGGACCCTGCACGATCAGCGCGGCGGCGACGATCACCGCGATCCCGACGAGCACGAACACCACAGTCGACAGCTTCTTGCGCGCCTCCACGAGCTGCAGCGTCATGATCGCCATCACGATCATCGCGAGCGCGAGGAGCCCGGTTGCACCGGCGGCGACGTAGCCCGTGAGGGTGAACGCACCCGGCAGATCGAGCTTGGTGCAGGCACCATCACCGCCGGTGTTGCAGCCCTCCGCCCCGTGCAGGCCGACGTGCACGGTCTTCGCCTCGATCGTGCGGCCCTCGACGGAGGGGTGTCCCGTCCACCACGCCGACGTCACGATCGAGATCGCGAGCAGGGCCGCCGCGATCAGCGCGAGGACCGCGCCGGCGAGCCGGGGAGACATGCCGTCAGGTTACCATCTTGCGAGGACGTCCAGGGCAGCGGTCGCCGACGACGCAGTGCGGAACAACGCGCGGACCTCGGGGCGCAACACGCCGACGTCGGTCGCGTGATCGAGGAACGCTTCCAGCTTCGTCCAGAAGCTCTCGACATCCAGAAACACGACGGGCTTCTTGTGATAGCCGATCTGGATCCCGGTGAGATGCTCGAACGCCTCCTCGAGCGTGCCGAAGCCGCCGGGCGCGACCACGACCGCATCGGCGAGCGTGAACATCATCGCCTTGCGCTGATGCATCGTGTCGACGATGTTCTGCTCGGTCAGCCCGGTGTGCGCGATCTCGAGCTCCACGAGCGCGCGTGGAATCACGCCGATGACCTTGCCGCCGGCCGCGAGCATCGCGTCGGCGAGCACGCCCATGAGGCCGCGGTGCGCGCCACCGTAGACGAGCGTGAGCTGGCGCGCCGCGAGCTCGCGCGCGAGCTCCTGGATCGCAGCGACCTCGGCAGGACGTCCCGCGGAGGATGACAGGAACACGCATACGCTCCGCATCGAGGCGAACCTACCGCATGCTAGCGTCGTCGGGTGGAGCTCCGGTGGCACGACCGCGCGTTCGGCGAGCTGACCGTGCACGAGCTTCACGCGATCCTCGCGCTGCGCGGAAAGGTGTTCGTCGTCGAGCAGAGCTGCGCGTACCTCGATCCCGACACCGCTGACCTCGCCTCCCGACACCTGTGGGCGGACGATGGCGGCGCGATCCGCGCGTATCTGCGCCTCGTGCCCGCCGGCGTGAAGTTCCCGGAGCTCTCGATCGGCCGCGTGATCACCGCACCGGAGGCGCGCGGCACCGGCCTCGGGAAGGAGCTGATGCGCCGCGGGATCGTTGCGGCTGGCGCCGTGGCGATCCGGATCGGCGCGCAGGCGCACCTCGAGAAGTTCTACGGCGAGCTCGGGTTCGTGCGCGCGAGCGAGCCGTACGACGAGGACGGCATCCCGCACATCGAGATGATCAGGCGCGCCTGAGCCTGTACCAGCTCGCGAGCGCGAGCCACAGGCCCTCGATCGCCAGGCCGCCGGCCTCGCGCAGGTCCTCGACCGCGCCACCTTTCTCGCTCATCTTCAGGAACGCGTCGGACGGCGAGACCTTGTCCCAGATCGGGATCAGCAGCATCACCGTCCACACGAGCGCCGCGGCGCCGAGGATCGCGCCGACCTTCGCCGCGGCCCGGTACATCGGGAGCAGGACGGAGACGACCAACGCCGCGCCGTAGATCAGCATCCATCGGAGGGGATCCGGGTCGTTGTGCTGGAGCGCCACGCACAGCGCGAACAGCGCGGCCATCACCCAGCAGGTGAGCTTGAACCAGCGGGACACCGGCGCCATGGCTGGACGTTATCCGGTTCGCATGGTTGGATGCCCACCATATGCGGATGATCCTCGTCGGTCCCCCGGGTGCTGGTAAGGGCACGCAGGCCTCGCGACTCGTCGCGACCCACAAGATTCCCCACATCTCCAGCGGTGACATGCTGCGTGCAGCGGTCAAGGAAGGAACGGAGCTCGGCCAGGAGGCCGACACGTTCATGAAGGCGGGCAAGCTCGTGCCCGACGAGGTCGTGATCGGCATGATCCTCGAGCGCGTCGAGAAGGACGACTGCAAGAACGGCTTCATGCTCGACGGCTTCCCGCGCACGCGGCCGCAAGCCGAGGCGCTCGACGAGGCGCTCGAGAAGGCGGGCAGCGCGCTCGATGCCGTCGTGCTGATCGAGGTGCCGGACGAGCTCCTGGTCGAGCGTGCGGTCGGCCGCCGCAGCGATCCGGAGACCGGGAAGATCTATCACCTCAAGCACAACCCGCCGCCAGCCGACATCGTCGACCGCCTCGTGCACCGCAAGGATGACACCGAGGCAGCCGTGAAGGTCCGGACCGAGAAGTATCACTCGGAGACCGCGCCGATCATTCCCTACTACAAGGGGAAGGGCATCCTGAAGACGGTCGATGGCGTGGGCGAGCCCGACGAGATCTCGGAGCGCATCACCACCGTCCTGAACGACGCCTGATGGCGGGCTTCGATCACAAGACCATCGACGGCAAGTGGCAGGCGTACTGGGACGAGAAGCAGACGTTCCTGACGCCGACCGATCGCACGAAGCCCAAGTACTACGTCCTCGACATGTTCCCGTACCCGTCGGGCGACGGGCTGCACGTCGGTCATCCGAAGGGCTACACGGCGACGGATGTCGTCGCGCGCGCGAAGCGGATGATGGGCTTCAACGTGCTGCGCGTGATGGGCTGGGACAGCTTCGGTCTCCCGGCCGAGCGGCGCGCGGAGCGTACCGGCGAGCACCCGAGCGTGATCACGGCGCGCAACATCGCGACGTTCAAGAGCCAGCTGAAGAAGCTCGGGCTGTCGTACGACTGGACGCGCGAGCTCGCGACCAGCGACCCGAATTACTACAAGTGGACGCAGTGGATCTTCCAGGTCCTGTTCGAGCGGAACCTCGCGTATCGCGCGGAGGTCCCGGTCAACTTCTGCCCCGCGCTCGGCACCGTCCTCGCGAACGAGGAGGTCCACGACGGCAAGTACATCGAGACCGGTGACCCGGTCGAGAAGCGGCTGATGAAGCAGTGGATGCTGAAGATCACCGAGTACGCCGATCGGCTCTCGGAGGATCTTGCCGGCCTCGACTGGCCGCCCGGCACGCACAAGGCGCAGTTCGATTGGATCGGCAAGTCGATCGGCGCGAACGTGGTGTTCAAGGTCGCGGGTACTAGCGCCGCAATCACCGTGTTCACCACGCGCCCCGACACGCTGTTCGGCGGCACCTGGGTCGTGCTCGCGCCCGAGCACCCGCTCGTCGATCAGATCACGACGCCGGCGCAGCGCGACGCGGTCGCGAAGTATCGCGAGGAGGTCGGCAAGCGCAGCGAGCGCGATCGCACCACCGAGGCGGCGGATGCACCGAAGACCGGCGTCGCGACCGGCGCGATGGCG
>JACCRC010000160.1 GCA_013813765.1 Deltaproteobacteria bacterium
ACGTCAACCCGGCGACGCTCGGCGTCCACACCGCGGGCGGCTTCACCGACAAGCTGCTGCAGAAGAACTCTCCGATCCCGATCGAGAAGACGCGCGTATTCACGACAGCGCGCGACAACCAGACGCGCGTCGAGATCGATTGCTGCCGCGGCGAGAACCGCCGCTACACGGAGAACGAGCCGCTCGGCACGCTCGTCCTCGAGGAGCTCCCGCCCAAGCCGCGCGGCGAGCTCAAGATCGAGGTGATGTTCCGCGTCGACGCCGATGGCATCCTCCACGTTCGCGCGAGCGACCAGACCTCCGGTGTGCGCCAGGAAGCACACCTCCAGGTCCTCGGCGCGCCAGTTCACGAGGATCCGCAGCAGTGAGCGTTCGCAGCGACGTTCTTCTGTGGGCGCAACGCGTGCTTGCAAAGGGCAACGCACCTGCGCACCAGCTGCTCGAGGTGAAGGACGACGCGACGGCCGAGATGGTGTCCGACGCGTTCCAGAAGATCGCGCGAATGGCGCACCCGGATCTGCACCGCAACGGATTGTCGCCCGAGGATCTCGAGTCGGTGACCTCCGCCTACTCGCGGGTCGCCGGCGCGTATCAGGAGATGCGCTCGCAACGGATGACGACGACGCGAATGAGGCCGATCACGACGGACTCGCAGTCGATCGCCACCCAGCGCATGCCGGGTCAGCTGAGGTCGAAGGAGCCGACCGCCACCGAGCAACCGGCGGCGCCGAGCTCGGGCATCGCCGCGCAGTCGATGAGCTCGAAGGCGCTCGTCTACTATCGGAAGGCCGAGCTCGCCCTACGCCGCGGTGATGCGAAGGGCGGCATCCTCCAGATCAAGATGGCGATCGCGGCGGACCCGGCGTCGCAGTTCCTGCGGCAGGCGCTCGGCGAGATCGAGGCCGAGCTCGCTAAAAAGCCCTGAGATCACGGGCACCCGGGTGTCAGTGGACAGCGGGCCCTCCGTGTGGGAGGAACCGTTCACGAACATGGCGTCTCGGCAGACGACAGACACCTCGATCACGGGTCACGGAGTTTGGCACCCCGACAACGTCCTCACGAACGACGAGCTGGTCGCGGCGTTCAACGAGTTCGTGCGCCGCCACAACGCGAAGCACCCCGACGCGCCTCTGAAGGAGTCGGGGAGCGAGTTCATCGAGAAGGCGTCCGGCATCAAGCGCCGGTACGTTCACGACAAGACCGGCCTCGTCGATCCCGAGCGCATGTGTCCCAACATCAAGGACCGCCCCGAGGATCAGCTCAGCGTGCAGGCTGAGTACGCGGTCAACGCGGCGAAGCATGCGCTCGCTCGTGCGGGTCGTCATGGCGAGGACGTCGACCTCGTCGTCCTCGGCTGCTCCAATCTACAGAGACTGTATCCGGCGATCGCGATCGAAGTTCAGGACGCGCTCGGTGCGCACGGCTTCGGCTTCGACGTCTCGATCGGCTGCTCGGCCGCGACCGGCGCGGCGCAGCTCGCCAGCCAGGCCGTGCGGCTCGGCCAAGCGGAGTGCGCGCTCGTCGTCGTGCCGGAGCTGACGACCGGGCACATGAACTGGAGAGAGCGCGACAGCCACTTCATCTTCGGCGACGCCTCCGTCGCGCTCGTGATCGAGCCGACCGCGCGCGCGAAGCCGGGCTCGTGGGAGATCCTCGGCGTGCAGATGCTGTCGAAGTGGTCGCCGTCGACGATCCGCAACAACCGCGGCTATCTCGATCGCTGCGATCCGGAGACCGAGCACGACGAGACGAGCAAGCTGTTCCACCAGCAAGGGCGTCGCGTGTTCAAGGACGTCGTGCCGATGGCCGAGAAGTTCATCAAGGACCACCTCGAAAAGCACGAGCTCTCGCCGACGCAGATCGCGCGCTACTGGCTGCACCAGGCGAACGGTCCGATGAACGAGCTGATCGCGAAGCGCGTACTCGGTCGCGAGGCGACGCGCTCCGAATCACCGATCATCCTCGACGAATACGGCAACACCGCGTCGGCCGGATCGCTGATCGCGTTCTCGCTGCACAACGAAGATCTCGGCGCGGGCAGCTACGGAATGATGGCGTCGTTCGGTGCCGGTTACTCGCTCGGATCGCTGCTGTTGCAGCGACAGTGACGGAAACGGTACGGATCCACACGTTGTAGCGACCGCCTGATCTTTCAGGGATCACGGACACCTACAGTCCACTGTGTGCTCGCGTGGAAGCGATTGCAGCGTGTTGCAGTTACACGTCGATCACGCGTTGTTAGTCGCGCTACCGGAAAACAGTCCGTGGAGTATGAGTTTGCTGCTGTGAACTTTACACGACCTTGTTACCGACATAACTCGTCTGCGAGCGTGGGCGCATGGGGAGCCAGGTTTCACGCGCATCGTTCGTATTCGTGCTCGGTTTCGTAGCGGCCTGCTCGACGGAATTCGATCCACAGCACTGTGCTGTCGACGGAGACTGCGGCGCTGGGCTCGTCTGCGAGCTTCGACAGCAGCAACCGGTTTGCGTTCACGCAGAGGACGCACCGCTGGTGATCGGGCAGAGCGCGCCGATCTCCGGAACCAACCAGGCGCTCGGTACAGGGATGAAGCTCGGCATCGAGCTCGCGTTCAAGGAGAAGAACGAAGCGGGCGGCGTGCGCGGACGAATGCTGAAGCTCGAGTTCAAGGACGACGCGTACCAGCCTGACCTCGCCGAGGCAGCAGCTCGTTCGCTCGTCGACGCGCAGCCCGTGGACGCTGCTCCGCGCTGCCCGACCACGTCGGTCCCGGCCGTCGCGGGTCAGACTCCGATCTCGACCACCGCACTCGCGCGTGGCCCGAACGCCGTGCTCGCGTTCCTCGGCAACGTCGGCACGCCGACGATGGTGCGCGCGGCCCCCGTCGCGCTCGAGACCGGAACGATCTTCTTCGGCGCGTTCACCGGCGCCGCGACGATCCTCCGAGATGACAGGAGCGGAGGGTGCAAGCCGTACATCTTCAACGTCCGCGCGAGCTACGCGCAGGAGGCGCGCGCGACCACCGAGTACTTCAAGAAGAAGGGCGTGCTCGACTACAAGCACATCGTCTCGTTCGACCAGAACGACTCGTACGGTCAGGCGGGCTACGACGGCATCGTCGAGGGCTACAAGAGCGTGATGGGCGCGTTCCCGCAGAGCGCCGATCCGGTGAACCCGATCGTCCGCTTCCGCTACACGCGCAACGACGACGCGAGCGTGCCGGCCCAGGTCGCCGCCGCGCAGAGCTATCTCGCGAACCTGCTCGCCGCCGACTCGGCGACCCACACGGTCGGCGTGTTCATGACCGACACGTACGGCGCAGGCGGTCAGTTCATCGAGGAGCTGCGCCGCTGGCAGTTCGCGAACGATTCGCAGCAGCAGACGCTGAACAAGGCGACGCGCCTGAAGTTCTACTTCTCGCACGTGTCGTTCGTCGGCCCCAACGCACTGTCGGACCGGCTCGTCAGCGCAGGAAGCCTCACCACGCCGACCGGAACCATGCCGTTCACCGAGAACGTCGTCGTCTCGCAGGTCGTGCCGAACTACCAGAGCGACTCGAGTGACGTTGTCACCGCGTACAACCGTCTGATCGCGGCCAGTGGCGCGCAGCCGAGCTTCACCTCGCTCGAGGGTTACGTCGCGGCGCGCGTGTTCATCGCCGGTCTCGACGCGCACAAGGGCCCGTTCACGCCCGAGACGCTCGTCAAGACGTTCGAGGATATGCCCGATCTGAGCCTGGGCCTCGGTGCGTCGTCCGGCTTCTCCACGACGAGCCACCAGTACTCGAACTCCGTGTGGGGCACGAGCATCCAGCCGAACGGCACGTTCCGGAACCTCTACTTCTGGAGCGCCGGCAGCGCGATCCAGTTCTTCGAATGAGGTCGCAAACCATGGTCAGTGACCAATCCAACCAGCTCGCGGACCGCCTCGCTCAGACGATGACGGTCGGGCGTTACGTGCTGCACCGCCAGATCGCGCGGGGCGGCATGGCGACGATCCACATCGCGCGTCTCATGGGCGACGAGGGCTTCTCCCGCATCGTCGCGGCCAAGCGACTGCACCCCGAGTTCGCCGAGGACTCGGAGTTCGTCGCGATGTTCCTCGACGAGGCGCGCATCGCATCGAAGGTGCATCACCGCAACGTGGTGCCGGTCCTCGACGTCGTGACCACGCAGGACGAGGTTCTCCTCGTTCAGGAGTTCGTCCACGGCGCGCCGCTCAACTGGCTGCTCAACAAGACGCGCCAGATGAAGGAGCGCATCCCGGTCGATATCGCCGTCGCGATCGCGACGCAGGTCCTCGCGGGCCTGCACGCGGCGCACGACATGGTCGACGAGATGGGCATGCCGCTACACGTGGTGCACCGCGACGTGTCCCCGCAGAACGTGATGATCGCGACCGACGGCACGGCGCGCCTCCTCGACTTCGGTGTCGCGAAGGCGTCGATGGCGGCGCACACCACGCGCGAGGGCACCTACAAGGGCAAGCTCGCGTACTCGTCGCCGGAGCAGCTGCGCGGCCAGGCGACGAAGCAGAGCGATCTGTACGCGCTCGCGGTCGTGCTGTGGGAGCTCGTCGTCGGCCACCGCATGCACGGTGCGCAGTCGGAGACCGAGCTCGTCGCGACGATCATGAGCGGCCAGCTACCGACGATCACGGACACGCTGGCGCCGGAGCGCGAGTGGCAGTCGATCGGCGACGACTCGTGGGCGCAGCTCCAGGCGGTCGACCGCATCGTGCGGCGCGGGCTCGTGGTCGATGTCGCAGAGCGGTGGAAGACCGCCGTCGAGATGGAGGAGGCGCTCACCCGCGCCGTCGCTCCGGCTGCACCGAGCGCCGTGGCCGCGTGGGTCAAGCGCGTCGGTCAGGAGTACCTCGAGAAGCACGATCGGATGATCGCGGCCGAAGAGGCGAGCTGGCGCCGCACGAACGCGGCGCCCGCACAGACGACGAGCCGCCGCACGCCGCTTCCGGGCGATCTACGCTCGGTCCGGCTCAAGACCTCGCCGGGTGTCGACACCTACCTGAGGAGTCATCCGCCCGCGCCGGAGCAGCCGCGCTCGCGGCTCACGGTCGCGCTGCTCGGCGCGCTCGTCGCCGGTGTGGCGGTCGGCATCGTGATGCTGATGCAGAACCCGCGGAGCACGCCCGAGGCCTCGGCGGATCCGGCTCCGGCGGCGATGAAGGCCGCTGTCCACACGCCGGTGGCCGAGGAGCCGACGCCCGTGGAGACGCCGGTACCACAGGAGAAGACTGTCCAGAAGGTGGCTGCGCCGGTCGAGCCGGAGCCGGATCCGGAGCCCGTGCCCGAACCGGAGCCGGTGGCCGTCGCCGACGAGCCCGCGCGCACGGAGGCCCCGACGCGCAAGGCGCCGCCGCAGCGCTCCCGTCCTTCGCAACGCACCGCGCGCGCGGAGAAGCCCGAGCCGATCGCACCGCCGGGAACTCCGGCTGTCGTCGAGCCCAGACCGGAGCCGCCGAAGGCCGACTGCACCCCGCCGTACTACTTCGAAGGTTCCAAGAAGATTTTCAAGCCCGCCTGCCTCCAGTAGGCGGCGCAAAGGAGCACGCACGATGACGACCCGCACCGTTCGAACGATCGGCCTGTCGATCGCCCTTCTCGCCGTCGCCGGAACCACTCCGGCGATCGCCAACGAGGTGTCCAAGGATGCCTGCATCGAGTCGCATAGCCGCGGCCAGGATGCCAAGGACCAGGGCAAGATCAGCCTGGCCCGCAAGCTGTTCCTGTCCTGCGCGCAGAGCGGGTGCCCTGCCCTCGTGCAGGGTGATTGCGCGCGCTTCGCCGACGAGCTGACGCGCACGCAGCCGACGCTGAACTTCACCGCGCGCGATGCATCCGGATCCGATCTCCCGGACACATCTGTCTACGTCGACGGCGTGCTCACCGTGACGCGCCTCGATGGCAACCCGCACGACGTGGACCCCGGCGCGCACACGATCAAGTTCATCCACGGCTCGAAGGATCAGACGGTGACGGTCGTGGTCGGTTCTGGAGAGAAGGGCCGCACCGTCTCCGCGACGTTCGGCGATCCCGTCGCGGCCGGAGCGGGCGGCACGGCAGCGGTCGGCACCGCACCGGCGAAGAAGAAGTCTCCATCGGCGAAGCGCCCGCTCGGCGCGAAGATGATGATCGGTGCCGGAACGCTGCTCGTTCTCGGCGGCGGAACCATGGGCGTGCTCGGGATGATGCGGGTGCCCGACAACTGCTCGCTCTCGACGCACGAGTGCGCCGCACCTCCGGGTGATCCGTCGTTCGACACCGCGTCCTCGGCGGTACAGCTGTCGAACATCGGCTGGATCACGGCCGGAGTCGGCGTCGTCGCCGTCGCGACCGGGTTCGCCTGGTACATCGGCGGGAAGAAGACCGCGAAGGAGGACAACGTGGTGGCGGCGCCGTGGGTCACCTCGGACTCCGCAGGGTTTGCGGTGATGGGGCGCCTGTGAGCGGCGCGTATCCGATCCGAGCGATGCCGCCGCCGCCTCCCGTCATCGCGCGCACCAAGTCCGCGACGATGAGCGGGCCCGTCGTGAACTCCGCCACGCGCGTTGGCACGCTCGTCGTCCAGGCGCCGCACGAGAAGGGCATCGTGTCGTCGGTCTCGCAGTTGCTGTCGCGTCAGGGTGCAACGGTCCTCGACTCCGCGCACTTCTCCGACGCGCCGACGCAGACGTTCTTCCAGCGCTTGCAGTTCGACCTCACCGGTCTGAACGATCGCGTGACGCTCGAGCGCTCGCTGCGCGAGACCGGCGAGAGGTTCAACATGCGCTGGCGAGTCTGGTACGGCGACCGTAAGAAGCGCGTCGCGGTCTTCGCGTCGAAGCAGGAGCACTGCCTGTACGACCTCCTGATCCGCCACCGGGCGAAGGAGCTCGACTGCGAGATCTCGATGGTGATCTCGAACCATCCCGACGCGTCGCCGATCGCGCGGCACTTCGGTGTGCCGTTTCACTTCCTCCCCGTCACGCCGGAGACCAAGGCGAAGCAGGAGGACGCGGCGGCGGAGCTGATCGATCGCGCGGGTGTGGATCTGATCGTCCTCGCCCGGTACATGCAGATCCTGTCCCCGGGCTTCGTCGCGCGGTACCCGCACCGCATCATCAACGTCCACCACTCGTTCCTGCCGGCGTTCATCGGGGCGAACCCGTACCGCCAGGCGCACCAGCGCGGGGTGAAGATGATCGGTGCGACCAGCCACTACGTGACGTCGCAGCTCGACGAGGGACCGATCATCGAACAGGCCACGGTCCGCTGCGCGCACCGCGACACCGTAGAGGACCTCGTCCGCAAGGGCCGCGAGCTCGAGAAGAACGTGCTCGCCGCCGCGGTGCGCTGGCACCTCGATGACCGCGTGATGGCGTACGCGAACAAGACGGTCGTGTTCGACTAGCAACGACCGACGAGGGCCATCAGCGCGATCACGATGACGGTCGCGACCGGGAGCATGTAGAGGAGCACGGGCAGGATCAGCGGCATGAGCGCGAGGTTTCCGAACAGCTCGCGCCTACGCTTCGACACCTCGACCATCGCGTCGTGCAGCGACAGTGCTGCCTTCGCGTGATCCGCGCGCGCGACGTCGCGGCTCCGGCGCGCCAGCTCGACGCGGTAGGTCTCGGTGCCGCAGTACCCGCAGCTCGTGACCAGCTGTCCACCCTCGTAGCTGATCGCTCCACCACACGTCGGACATTCCGTCGTCTCCGGCTTCGCGACATGCGCGCCGATCGTCGGGATCACCGGTAATCGCCTGCGCGTGGTGGTCAGGTACGACGCGTAGGAGACAGAGAACACGGGCAGACCGAAGGCCCCGAGCAGGCCGAACACGAACAGGAAGGGATGCCCGTCGAACACGGCCCGACCGATCGGGTTGAAGAGCCCGATCGTCGTGACCGCGAGCCAGATGAACCCGACCGACCAGGCGACCACGAGGACGGGCAGCGACGTGAAGCGGCGGGCCCGCCGCCACTGCGACACCGCCGCTTGTAGCTGATCGGCCGCGGCGGCACGCGTGGACAGTGTCTCCTTGTAGTCCGCGGGAGTCTCCTTGGGTGTGCCGCAGCTGGGGCAAGCCATGCGGTCGAGCTTGATCGGCACGCCACCGCCGCAGTTGGCGCAGATGAGGGGCGCGAGTCGCGGCAGCTTGTCGCCGTGGGCAGCATCGCGCTTCGCCGGCAACGGTCGCGAGAGGACGCGTCGCGAGTAGAACCAGAGGCCGCCGATGGCGAGCAGGACCAGCACCGGAAACAACGACGCGAGCCTGCGCGCGAGACGGCTCGCGAGGTACTGCGCGCGCTGGGTTCCCGACAACGAATAGCCGGCGTCGATCAGAGCGGTCATCACGGCACCGCGCTGGTTCTCGATCGCAGCGTCGAACGCGCGTTGCGTGGGAGTCGCGCCGCGTTCGAGCAGGAGCGTGGCGGTGGAGAGGTCGCCGTGCGCGGCGGCGTGGGCCAGCGCCGTCATGCCCCGCTGATCCACGGCATTCACGTTCGCGCCACGATCGACGAGCATCCGGATGTACTCGGGGTAGAAGTCCATGAGCGCGGGTTTCACGACCTCGAGCCAGCCGTGCTCGACGGCCTCCATCAACGGCGTGCGCCCCGTCGGGGTCGTCGCGTTCGGGTCGGCTCCGAGCTCGAGGTACGCGGCCCCGAGGCGTGGTTGCGTGCTCGACGCGATGAACAGTGCAGTTCGGCCGTCGGTGGTCCGCTCGTCGATCGGCACCTTGCTGGTGAGCAGCGACGCGGCGACGTTGCCGTTCCCGATCGCGGTCGCCTCCATCAGCGGCGTGAACCCGATCTTGTCGCGCGCGCGAAGATCAGCTCCCTTGGCGATCAGCTCGTCGATCAGCTCGGGATATCCCGCGCGCGGACCCTCCAGCATGCTCGCGCGGATCGCGAGCGAGAGGGGCGACACTCCGTCCGCGTTTGCGAGGTTCGGGTCCGCGCCCCGCGAGAGCAGATACGTCGCGACCGCCGGCTTGATCCTCGCGATCGAACCGAGCAGCGCGGTCGACCGCTGCTTGCTGCGATCCTGGGCGTCGACGCTCATGCCCGCGGCGAGAAACAGCTCGACACCGTCGAGGTGACCGTCCTGCGCCACCTTGACGAAGCTGTCCGCGTCGAAGGTCCACCGCTTCTCGAGCTTCGCGCGCGCCTGCTCGGGGGTGAGCCCCTGTGCGTGGCTTGCGCTCGCGAGGACGCATCCGATCAAGATGACGAGGGCGAGACGGCTCGAGGCGCTGGCTGTTATCGGCACAACTACGGCGCGGTGGCCCTGCAGCAGCGGAAGCCGGCTGACGCCTCGATCACGTTGACCGCGGCGCGTGTGGTGCGGAAGTCGCAGGTCGCGCCGAGCTTCGGCGTCTCGTAGGAGCCGCCGCGGAATACCGCGATGTTCTGACCGCCCGTCGTGACGCCGGTGATGTCGTCAGTCCACTCCTTCAAGTTGCCCGACAGGTCACGCACGCCGGGCATCGACACGCACGTTGCGATCGAGCCGGTGTTCACCATCACGTCGTTGTCCGGCAGGCCCGGGATGCCGTCGTACGTCTCGGTGTTGCACGACGTCGAGTTGAACGTGTTGCCGTACGGGTAGGTGGTGTTCGTGGAGCCCTCGCACGCGCTCTGCCACTGCGGGCCGGTGCACAGGACCTTGCCGGCCGCCTGACACGCGGCCTGCGCGCTCGTCCACGTGACGTTGCGCCATGACGGCCGGTTCGCCGTCGAGCACGCACGCGAGGTCGAGTTGTTCGTCGTCGCCGCATCGGGTCGCGAGGCCTCGTAGGTGTCGATGTAGAAGTTGTTGCCGCCGAAGTTGATGTGCGTCATCGAGTCGATCACGCGGTCCGGACCGGTCGGGTTGTCGACGATGCCGTCGCAGTTGTTGTCCTTGTCGTCGCAGAGCTCGGGCCCGGCCGTCGCACCGGGCGTGGTGATCACGCACACCGCGGGGTTGTTGAGGTTCATCGCGTCGCACCGGTACGAGCCGGTGCCCTGGCACGCGCCGATGCCGGTGTCCGCGCACGGCTGGCCCTTGTTCGGCTGGCCCTCGTCGACCGCACCGTCGCAGTCGTTGTCGAACGTGTCGCAACGGGTCTCCGGCAGCACCGCGCCGGTCATCGGATCCTGCTGGACCATGCCGGGATAGACGCAGCGCCAGCCCTGCGCGCCCATGCACATCGCCGTCGGAGCGGTCGCACCGCACTCGCCACCGCTACGGCAGATGTTCGGCGGAGTGCCGAGGTTGTCGTCGGGGACGCCGCTGCAATCGTCGTCGAGGCCGTTGCAGATCTCGTTGCCGGTCGGGATGCAGAAGCCGGACTCGCAGCCGTTGAACGCCATGCCGTCGAGGTTGCGATAGCCGGTCTCGCACGCGACGACGGTGCACATGCCGTTCGCGCAGCCCTCGAACGCGCGCGGGAGGTTGCACACGGTGCCGCACGCACCGCAGTTTCGCGGATCGCCGTTGACGATGTCGTAGCCGTTGTGACCCATGCCATCGCAGTCCTGATCGAGGTCGGCGACATCGCACTGCTCGAACGTCGGGAACACCGCGCCCGAGCACACCGTGACGCCGCCGATGCACGACCGCATGCCGAGGTTGCACTCGCCGGTGTTGCCCTGCGCGGGACCGTCGATACCGGCGACACACGGCGTCGTCATCAGCATCTCGTCGAACATGCCGTCGCAGTCGTCGTCGCGGTTGTTGCACGTCTCGGCCTGGCCACCGACGGTACCGATCGCCCCCTGGCACTCGACGGCCGGGATCGTCGTGTTGCAGTGGAACGTTCCTGCCACGCACTCGCCGACGTCGGTGCCGCACTTCGCGCCGCCGCCCGGATCGCCCTCGTCCTGAAGTCCGTTGCAGTCGTTATCGAGACCGTCGCACTGCTCGGGCCTCGGCGGCTTGCTGCACACCACGCTACCGTTGACGCACGTGTTGACGCCGCCTGCGCACTCGCCGACCGCGGGGCCCGACACGCCGCCGATGTCGGCACACAGCTGACCGACGGGTGCCGCGAGCGAGCCCTCGTCGACGTTGCCGTCGCAGTCATCGTCCTTGTTGTTGCAGGCCTCCGCGCCGGTCGGCACGCACGTGCTCGCATCGGGCGCGTCGAACGGATCGACGAAGGCGTCGAGCGCATCGTCGGTGCCGCCGTCGCCGTTCAGCACCCCGCAGTTGATGCAGTACTTGTTGACGTCGCACGACACGCTCAGCGCGAGCGTCGCGACGAGGAGAGCGCGAATCACGAGCGACCTCCCTTTCGCCGGCGGCGCATCACGAGGAGCGCCAGACCGACGAGCCAGCCCGCATCGGCGCCGCCCGCCTGGCAGCCACCGCCGCCGCCGGTCGTGACGATCTCCTCCACGCCGGCATCCGGCAGGAAGCTCGCCGGGTCGTAGCAGCTGCCGCCCTTGCACACGTCGGTCGGGTTCGGACACTCGACGTCGAAGATCTTGCATGGATCCGGCTCGCACATGCCGCCGTTGTTCGGGTTGCACCACTGGCCCGGCTGACACGTCACGAACGCGCACGGATTTTCCTCGCAGTTGCCGCTCGAATCCTGGCACTCCTTGCCGAACGGACACGGGGCCCCGCACGGATCGACCTCGCACGTACCGAGGCGGCAGCGCTGACCGGTCGCGCACTCCACGCCCGCGCAGCTGCCGTGACACATGTTGTCGACGCAGTACTCCTCCGCGCCGCAGGTGACGCCCGCACACGGATTCGTCACGCACTGACCGACGCCCTGTGCGTCGACGATGCAGCTCTGATTCGCGTTGCAGCGCTGCGGGAACGTGGTGCAGTCGTCGGGCTTGCACTCGCCGGTCTGCGGGATGCAGACCTGGGTGCCCGGGCAGGTCACCTGGCTGCACGCCGCCACGCAGAGCGACGCGTTCGCCTGGTTCGGATCCTCGATGCAGATCTGCTTGGTGCCGGGCACCGTCGGGCAGGTGACGTTGAAGCACGGGTCGGCGACGCAGAAGTCATTCGGCGCCATACCCTTGCACTTCTTGCCGAGCGGACACGGGAACTCGCCGGGGCTGCAGCGGAACGCGCACTGGCACGAGGTGCACGCCGCACCGGTCGGGCACAGCGTGCCTTCGTCGATCTGACCGTTGCAGTTGTCGTCCTGGCAGTTGCACGTCTCCTGTGCCGTCGGCATGCCCTGGCAGATCACCGCGCCGTTCTGGCAGGACTCGGTCGCGTTGCACTGGCCCGCGATCGAGCACGGGCAGTCATCGGCGTTGTTCGGGATGTTGTCGACACCGTCGGGATCCGCGCACTCCCAGTCCTCGTCGATCATCCCGTCGCAGTCGTCATCGTTGCCGTCGCAGGAGTCGTCGTCGGGTGCGGTCGTCGCGTTGCAGACCTGCATGCCGTTCTGACAGACCAGCTGGCCGACACCGCAGTTCGTCGAGCAGTCCGCGAGCTCGCACGTGCCCATCCCGGGCAAGCCGCTCGGGTTGTCGCAGGTCGGCGTCATCGGAGTTCCGGCGCACTGCGCGTTCGTCGTGCACGTGGTCGGCGGCGTCTCGTCGATGCGACCGTCGCAGTCGTCATCGAAGCCGTTGCAGATCTCGACGGTCGGCGTGATCTCGCCGCTGCACGCGCCGAACATACCGTTGCCGTTCAGGGGACACGTGCGCGTACCGGGCTGGCACCGGCACGTGCCGGGCATCATCGCGTTCAAGGTCTCGCAGCCGGAGTCGGGCATGTGATTCGCGCCCGGGTTGTTCAGCGGGTCGAATGCCGGGAAGCCATTGTTGAGGTTCGAGCACGCCTGCTGGAAGCCGTCCGCGTTTCCGTTGCAGTCGTCATCGAGGCCGTTGCAGACCTCCGTCGTCGCCGGCGTCGCGCTGCACGCGCCGTAGCAGCAGTTCGCGCCGGTGCAGGTCGTGCTCGCGTCGCAGCCCGGGACGAAGTTGCACTGCCGCACGCCGAGGCACACGCCGGTGCCGCACGGGATATCGGTGTCCTCGTCGATGATCGTGTCGCAGTCGTCGTCCTGCCCATCGCACTGCTCGGCGCCCTGCACCACGCACGTGCAGCTACCGAGGCCCTCGTCGATCTTCGCGTCGCAGTCGTCGTCGATCATGTTGCAGGTCTCGGTGCACGGACCGAGATCGACGCCGTTCTGATCGACGAGGCGGTTGCTCGCGTTGCACGTGACATTGGGCGCCGTGCAGACCAGGCCCTGGCCGTTCGAGGAGCAGGCGAGCGTGCCCTGACGGAAGCACGCGCCGAACTTGTTGTTGTTGCAAGCCAAGCCCTTGCCCGGGAAGTCCTCGTCGACGCGCGTGTCGCAATCGTCGTCGAGATCATTGCAGGTCTCGAAGATGATCGAGTCGGACACGATGCCCGCCAGGGCGTTCGCCAGCGCGTTCTCGTCGTTGGCGAAGAACGCCGAGCCGGTGCCGCCCGCCGCCGCGACCGCGTTGAGCTGCGCGGTCTCCGCGGGCTGCGTGGAGAACCCGACCACGAACGTGTTGATGCCCTTCGCGCGCAGCGCGGCCGCCGCGGCGACCGGATCGCCCTGGCAGCTCTCCGCGCCATCGGTGAGGAGGATGACGCTGTAATTGCGGCAGCCGCCGGTCGACGCGAGATCGCAGGCCTTGATCGGAGTCAGGAAATCCTCGGCCGCGTTCAGCGAGTTCGCGAGCGGCGTGGGCCCCGTGCCGCGGAATTCGCAATCGCCGCCACCGGGGAAGTTGCAGTAGTCGCCGACCGTCTGCGTGTTGATGAAGTTCGCCTCGGTGCCGTCGAGCCACATCAGATACTGGTTGATGTCCTTGCCGAATCCAGCGACGACGTCAGCGCCTCGACGCGGCGGCGGACAGCTGCCCGAGTAGTTGATGCACTCGTCGCCGGGGGAGTTCTTGAGGACCGCGATCGGACCACTGGTGCCGCCATTCACGGTGCACGCCGGTGTTGGCGCTGCGCCCGTGTTGTTGCCCGGGTTGTCGTACGTGCAGCAGATTCCGACTGGCGGATTTCGGCACTCGAAGTTGTGCGCGAGCTGGCAGCTGCGATCGAGCGATTGATCCTGGTGATAGCGGGCGAGCGCGAAGTCGACATTGGGATAGGCGGAGATCACGTTGGAGACCGCCGCCTTCGCCTTGAACAGGCGAGAGTCATCGGCGAGGCCGTTGCCGTCGAAGTCGCGGCCGGCGTGGCCGACCGAGCCATCTCCAAAGGTGGGCGTGCCCGCGAGGTTGCCGAGCATCGAGCCGGACGTATCGAGGATGATCGTGAACCGCGCGCGGCTATCCGTCACCGGACCCTGGCATGCCGGGACCTGCGGCGCGCACTGCTGCGGAACGCCGCCCTGGCACGCCTGGATCGTCATCGTGCCGCAGTTGAGCGTGCCGAGGTTCTCGTCGATCTGATCGTTGAAGTTGTTGTCGAAGCCGTCGCAGAACTCGCCGACGTAGCCACCGGAGATCTGGATCTCGCCGACGCCGCCGCCCGCCTCGCCGTTGCAGATCGGGCACACCCCGCCGAGCGCCCCATCGACGTTGAACACGGCACCGTCGTTGATGCTCGCGCTCGCACCGGACAGCACCGAGATGAGGCCGCCGCCACCGCCGCCACCACAGTCGTCGCACGTACCGCTCTGCTGGAACGGTGCCGCGCACTCGCCGCCCGACAGCGCGCCCTGGGTGTCACCGCCGAGCCCGCCGGCCGCGGTGACCAGCGCGTTCGCCCCGATCGAGACGTTGTCGCCGACGATGAAGATCGTGCCGCCCGCACCACCGCCGCCGGAGTCGTTCTCGATGCCGCAGCCGCGGCGGCCGGTCGCCTCGATCGTGCCGTTGATCGTGACGAGGCCGATGCCACCGTTCAGGGCAGCGAGCACGATGCGGCCGCCGCCGCCGCCCGCGGTGTTCAGCGTGGTGCCGTCGCCGTCGCGGCAGCCCTTGTCCCCGCCGGAAGCGCCGAACTCCGGCGCGTAGATCGAGTGGAAGTAACCGGACCCCGCGATCGACGGCAAGCCGTCGTTGTTGCGGCAGTCCGCGGTGCTCGCCGGTGCACCGAGCGCGTTGCAGCCGGGGACGCCGGTGCCGTTGTAGGTGACGGTGTTGCCACAGTCCTCCTCGAAGTCCGCGGGAAACGTCTGCGTGCCGGAGATGTCGTTCGTGCCGCGCCCGCCACGGCCGAAGTGCGCGCCGCCGCCACCGGAGTCGCGCACGGCGCAACCGCCCTGCCCCGCAGCGCCGTCGTCGACGATCCAGCTGCCGGTGGTGAACGCCTCGGCGACGCCCGCGGCGTTCGTGTAGCGGAGCTGCTGCGCGGTGAGCACGGCGGTGACGACGAAGAGCCCGTTGTTCGCGGCCGTCGTCGCGCCGTAGATCGTGATCGTACGACCGACCTGCCCCGCGTTGAACAACCCGGCGGAGTCGGTCAGCGTCATCGTGTTCGCGACCTTCGTCAGCGTGTCACCCGTGCCGTTCGCGGATGACGGGCCGCGACCGTCACCGCAGATCGGCGTCTGGTACCCGGCGCCCTTCGCGGTGATCCGAGACGTCGCGTCGATCGAGATGTTGGTCGCGCGCAGCTCGAGATTGCCGGTGGCGGTCTTGCTGCCTCCCACGTAGGGGTTCACCTGGATCACGGCGTTGTTCGTCAGCGTGATCGTCGTGAAGGTGTGGATGCCCGACATCTGACACGTGATGTTGTTCAGCGTCAGGTTGGGTCCGGCAGTCGGACAGGGTGCGGCAGCGACGGGCGCTACGAATGCGAGCGCACCAATAGCGATAACCGCGGCCCGGATCCGGCGGAGCATGTTCGATATTGTAACGGAACACGTCGAAGCTCTGCGAGCGCGTCGGGTAGCCGTGGGGGTGCCTTGAGCGGCGTGGCCGAAAATCGGACATGAAATCGACACCTTCGTGATGTCACCCCCCGGTGGTAGGTTCGCGGCGATGCTGGCAACAGGCGCACGCGAGAGCACCGAGGGGCACGCCGTCCTGACGCGCGGCCTCGCCATGTTCGGTCACGTGACGATGCGCCCCGGTCAGGCCGATGTCATCTCGGACATCTTCGCCGGCCGTCCCGTGATCGCGGTGATGCCGACCGGCGCGGGAAAGTCGCTCTGTTATCAGCTACCCGCGGTGGTGCTCGCGGAGCGCGGCGGGATCACGCTCGTCGTCTCGCCGCTGATCGCGCTGATGAAGGATCAGGTCGATGTGCTCAACGCGCGCGGCGTTCCCGCGGTCGCGCTGACCTCGGCGTCGAACACCGACGAGCAGCGCGACATCCTCGACGGCATTCGCGCCGGGATGTACACGCTCGTGTACGTCGCGCCCGAGCGGTTCCGCAGCCCGCGCTTTGCCGATGTGCTGCAGTCGATCGCTTCGAAGATCGCGCTCGTCGCGATCGACGAGGCGCACTGCATCTCCGAGTGGGGTCATGACTTCCGTCCCGACTACCGCCGGCTCGGCGAGCTCGTGCGGAACCTCGGCGCTCCACGGATCGCGGCGTTCACCGCGACTGCCACGCCGGAGGTGCGCGCCGACATCGCCACCCAGCTCGGGCTCGTGGATCCGCGCCTGCACGTCCGCGGCTTCGACCGCCCGAACCTGACATACTCCGTCGTGAAGGCCGGCGGGACCGACAACAAGGTCGAGCAGATGATCGACCTCGTGCGCACGCGTGATGGCGGGGTCGCGCTCGTCTATGCGGCGACGCGCAAGAACGCGGAGAAGTACGCCACCGATCTCAAGGCCGCGGGCATGCGTGCGCGCGTCTATCACGCGGGTCTCGAGGACAAGCAGCGCGAGAAGGCCCAGGACACGTTCATGGCCAACGAGCTCGACGTGATCGTGGCCACGAACGCGTTCGGCATGGGCATCGACAAGAGCGACATCCGGCTCGTCGTCCACGCGGACATTCCGCGCAGTCCCGAAGCGTACTACCAGGAGGCCGGCCGCGGCGGCCGTGATGGCAAGCCCACGCGCGCGGTGCTGCTGTTCAACCACGGCGACATCCGGCTCCAGGAGTTCCTGATCGACGCGTCGTATCCGTCGGCCGAGATCCTGCGCGGCATGTGGAAGCTGCTCCGCGATCGGCCCGAGCTCGGCGTGCTCACGCCGTACGAGGACGAGCTCGAAGCGCGGCTCAAGGCGCAGCTCGCCTCGGTCGTCGCGGACGAGAAGACGCTGTCCAACGCACTCGTGTCCGCGGCGCTCCGCCTGCTCGAGCGCCACGGCATGGTCGCGCGCGACGACCAGCGGATCGCGGCCACGCGTCCGCAAGCTGGGATCTATCAGCCCCTCGATGTCGAGTCGCTGCAGCGCCGCGCCGATGTCGAGCGCCGCAAGCTGCGCACGATGGTCGAGTACGCGTACTACCCGCGGTGCCGCCGGCAGTTCGTGCTCGAGTACTTCGGCGATCAAGACTGGGCCTCGCGCGATCGCACGTGCGGTTCCTGCGATAACTGCGAGGCAGTCGCCCACGGCCGCACGACCGGCATGTCGCCGTCGGAATCGCAGGCGATCAAGGGCCTGCTGCTCCTCGTCGGCACGCTCTCCGGGCGGTTCGGCCGCACGCGCGTCGCGAAGCTCGCGCTGGGCACCGACGAGGATCCGCGGTTCGAGGAGATGGCGGAGCGCGGATGCCTGCGCGGTTGGTCCGAACGTCACGCGCTGGATCTGCTGCGCGCGCTCGAGGGCGCCGGCCTGATCGAGGCGTCGCGCGGCGAGTACCCCACGATCGCGAGCACGAAGCGCGGCGATCAGGTCGCGGTCGGCCGCCTCGATCCGGTGGAGCTCGGCATCCAGATGCCTACGGTCACGAAGCGCTCGCGCAGCCGCGTGCGCAAGCGCTGACGCAGGTCACCGCTTCGGCCTTGCCGGTGTCAGGGCGCGCGGGCAGACTGGCCTCGTGTCCACAGAGCCGCTCGACGAGGAGCTGATGCGCCGAGCCGCGCGCGAGGTCGATCAGTCGCTGCTCGAGTGGTACCTCGGCCTATCGGTGATCGAGCGCCTGCGGGTGGTCAGTGGGGCGACGAGAAGCGCGTTTCATGCTGCGCGGGCCGACGCTCGCGCCAGCGACTGAGCCCAGGTCCTGCACAATCGCTGGCCGTCGCCGCATCGACGTCGCACGTCGAATTGCACATGCGACCCCAGGCAAAGAGGAACTACACCAAGTCGGGCAGGCACGGAGCAGAAATTTCATTTCGCAGATGTCCGTGATCGAGGCCCTTCTTCAGAACCTGACGGCTCGCACGCATGCTCGCGTAGACGGCGCGCGGGACCTGGGCGACCTCGCGCCTTGGTGTTGCGCTCGCGGGGTGCTGAGCACAGCGCTCACTGGCGTGCGCGGCAACGCCGCGCTCACGCGCCACAAGCACACGATTCGCGACGGAACTCGTGCGTTCGGGGCGTCGTCGCCGGCACGCGCCCGATGGCGCCGTGATATCGGAACGCATGCGCTTCGCCTTCGCGATCGTCGCGTCTCTGACCGTGGCGGCCTGCCATTCGCCAACACCAGTGACTCCCCCGGGGTTGCGGCTCGGCACGCTGCACCGGCCGATTCGCACGACGTCTCCGGAAGCGCAGGCGCGGTTTGATCGCGGTCTCGTCGCGATGTACGGCTTCAACTACGACGAGGCGCGCTACCAGTTCCACACCGCGCTGCGCGCCGACGAATCGTGCGCGATGTGCGCGTGGGGCTACGCGATGTCGGGATCGACGAACATCAACGATGTCGACAAGCAGTGGCCGGGCACGCGAGTGGCTGCCGAGCGCGCCGTGAAGCTCTCGACGACCGACGTCGAGCGCGCGCTCGCCGAGGCGCTGGTGAAGCGGCTCGCGCCGGCGAGCGCCGAGATGGGGATGCCGGCACCGCAGCCGGAGCGCGACAAGCTGAGTGTTGCCTACGCCGATGCGATGCGGTCGGTCGCCGCGCGATTCCCCGCGGATGACGACGTTCAGATCGCCCTCGCCGAGGCGCTGCTGATCGCGACCCCCCGGTTCGTTCCGTGGTGGGAGGATGGTCAGCCGGCGAGCCCGAGTGTCGAGGAGGCACGCGGTGCGATCGAGGGCGTGCTCGCGCGATCCCCGCAATCGATCGGCGCGATCCACTACTACATCCACATCACGGACCAGAGCCCGCACGTCGCGAAGGCGGCGCCGTATGCCGACAAGCTCGGCGCGCTGGCACCCGATGCCGGGCACCTCGTGCACATGCCGTCGCACACATACCTGTCGCTCGGGCGCTACGCGGAGGCGGAGGACGTGAACATCGCCGCGATCGCCGCCGACAAGCGCTACCTCGACCGCACACCCCCGGGCAGCCAGTACGAGATGTTCACGATGCACCCGAAGGACTACCTCTGGTACGTCGTGTTCTGGGCCGGCAAGCGCACAGACGCGGTCGCACAGGCCGCCGAGCTCGCGAAGGATCCGATGCGCGCGATGCCGAACCCGCTCGGTTTCGGACCGTCGCTGTTCATGGCGCTGATCAGCGCTCGCTACGGAATGTGGGACGAGGCGCTGAAGTTGCCGGAGTCCGACGGCGCGATCACGAACATCAGCACTCGCTTCGCGCGCGGGCTCGCGTTCGTCGGGAAGCGCCGGCTGTTCGACGCCGCCGCCGAGGTCGACGCGATCCGCAAGGCCGTCGCCGCTGCGAACTTCTCGACGCCCGCTCCGACCGCTTCGCCACCACCCCACGGAGGTACGCACGGTGCACCGGGCGGCCACGGTCCACCTCCCGATGCCGCGGCCGCCGGTGGTCCTCCGATGCCACCCGCGATGCTCGAGCGCATTCGCGAGACGATCGTGGCCGACGGCGAGAGCGCGGCGGCGCAGCTCGAGGCGGCGATCGCGTTCGCGAAGAACGACAAGGAGAAAGCGATCGAACGCTGCCAGGCGGCGGTCGAGGCCGAGGATGATCTGCCGAACGAAGGCGAGCTGACGAGCTTCCCGTTGCCGGCGCGCCAGAGGCTCGGGGCCTATCTCCTCGCAGCGGGCCGCGCGAAGGACGCCGAGAAGGCGTATCGCGAGGACCTCGTGAAGTTCCCCGAGAACGGCTGGTCGCTGTTCGGGCTCGCGACCGCGCTCGACGCGCAGAAGAGCCCCGAGGCGGCAGCGGTGTGGGCGCGGTTCAAGAAGACCTGGGCACGTGCGGACGTGAAGCTCACCAGCTCGGTGTTCTGACGCTGTACGCTCGGCGTTCCCGATGATGTTGTTCCGTCTCCTGGTCGTCGCGCTTGCTACCACCGCAGCGTGCGCGCGGCGACCGTTGCCCGTCGAGCCGAGCGAGCAGGCGCTGTTCCGTGATCTCGAACGCCAGGTGACGGTGACGGACGCGACCGGATGGCGGATCGATCGCTACGAGGTCGAGGGGCTGATGAACGCGGCGATGGAGTCCTCGTGCCGCGTCGATGCGCTCGATCGCCGCGGACTGCTGCGGTGGATCGACGCCGAGATTCACCGCATGGGCGGCCCGGCCCATGCGGCGTGGCGCGAGCGGGGCAAGGACCTCGGCGCCGTTCAAGATCTGCTCGTGATGGAGCGAGTCCGCAAGGTGCTCGCACGCGCCGAGGAGCTCTCGCTCGATTGCCCGTTCTGGATCGAACCGGACCGTCCGTTTCGCGGCCGGCAGATCTCCGATCGGCGCTGGCTCCTGTCGTTCGGTGGCGGTGGCAAGGGCACGATCTCGATCCAGGGCGACTCGAAGGATCTCAAGTTCGGCGGCGCGGGACGGTTGCTGCTCGGGCGCATGTTCACCGACGGGCACGGCCTGTTCGCCGGCGTGGAGGCGGGCGCGAGCGCCGCGTTCCCGAAGAACGAGATGGGAGAGCGCACCGCGCTCGAGCTCGGCCTCGATCTCGTGACGCCTGTCGTGTACCGGCGCACGCTGGTCAACGCGTACTGGGAGGTCGAGGCCGGCTGGCTCGGCCGCGCGACCGAGCGCGACTGGGAGGACTTCGATCACGGAATCCACGTCGGGTTCGCGGTCGGCGCGCGCGGTCTGCGCACGCGCTTCGTGTTCCCCGGCGCCGCGGTCGGCGTGTCGTGGGAGCGCACCTTCCTCGACGGCGCCGATCAGACGACGATCAAGATCGGCGCGCGCGTGGCGTTCGATCTGGAGTTGTGAGCAAGCCGCGGTTACGTGCTAACCCTCCCCCGTGGCCGCTGACGACGAACCGCATGACGTCCCGCGCGCGGACGTGCATCTGACGGACGTCCCGCGGGCGGCCGGCGGCCTTGCCGCCCTGTGGGCCTCCGCGCGGCACCTGCGACGCGATTCGGGCATCCTCCGCGGCAGCAAGGCGCTGCTCGCGATGAACCAGCCGGAGGGCTTCGATTGCCCGGGCTGCGCATGGCCGGAGCCGGCGTCGAAGGAGCGCGCGCGCTTCGAGTTCTGCGAGAACGGCGCAAAGGCGATCGCCGAGGAAGCGACGACGGCGCGCGCGACGCCAGAGCTGTTCGCCGCCGCGACCGTCGACGAGCTGCGTCTACTCAGCGACTTCGAGCTCGGCCAGCTCGGGCGCATCACCCATCCGATGGTGCTCGAGGGCCGGACCTACCGCGAGACCACGTGGGAGGCAGCGTTCGCGCTGATCGCCGAGGAGCTGCGCGCCGCGGGGCCCGAGCGCTCGATGTTCTACACGTCTGGCAGGACGAGCAACGAGGCCGCGTTTCTCTACCAGCTCGTCGGCCGGATGTTCGGGACGAACAACTTTCCGGACTGCTCGAACATGTGCCACGACTCGAGCGGTGTCGCGCTCTCGGAGGTCGTCGGCATCGGCAAGGGCACGGTCAGCCTCTCGGACTTCGATCACGCGGACCTCATCTTCATCGTCGGGCAGAACCCCGGCACGAATCACCCGCGCATGCTGTCGACGCTGCGAGAGGCGGCCCAGCGCGGCGCGACGATCGTCGCGATCAATCCGCTGCGCGAGGTGGGACTGACGAAGTTCAGCCACCCGCAGAAGCCGCTCGACTTGCTCGGCGGCGTGGCGCTCGCGAAGCACTTCGTGCAGGTGCCCCTCGGCGGCGACCAGGCGCTGTTCCTCGGCATCAGCAAGGCGGTGCTCGAGATCGAGCTCGCCACCACGAAGCGCGGCGGCGACGACACCTCAACCGTCGCCGAGCTCGGCGCGGTGCTCGACGCGCTGTTCATCGGCGGACACACCGACGGATTCTTGCCGTGGCGCCTGCACGCGCTCGCGATGCCCTGGCCGACGATCGTCGCGCGCTCCGGCATCGACAAGGCGACGATCCGCGGCCTCGCCGAGCTCTACGTCGGCGCGAAGAACGTGATCGCGTGCTGGGCGATGGGCCTCACGCAGCACAAGCACGCGGTCGCCACGATCCAGGAGATCGTGAACCTCATGCTGCTGCGCGGAAACGTCGGGCGGCAGGGCGCGGGCCTGTGCCCGGTGCGGGGCCACTCGAACGTGCAAGGCGACCGCACGATGGGCATCTATCACCTGCCCCGCCCCGCGTTCCTCGATGCGCTCGGCCAGGTGTTCTCGTTCGAGCCGCCGCGTACGCCGGGCGTCGACACGGTGCGCGCGATCCACGCGCTCGAGGACGGCGAGCTCCGCGTATTCGTCGCGCTCGGCGGAAACTTCGTCTCGGCGGTTCCGGATACCGAGCGCACGATGCGCGCGCTCGAGCGGACCACCTTCACCGCGAGCGTGTCGACGAAGGTCAACCGCACGCACCTGTACCCCGGCAAGCGCGCGCTCATCCTGCCGTGCCTCGGCCGGTCGGAGATCGACCTGCAGGCATCGGGGCCGCAGTTCGTCACCGTCGAGGATTCGATGTCCATGGTGCATCGCTCGCAGGGCGTGCTGCAGCCGGCCGCCGACACGCTGAAGAGCGAGATCGCGATCGTCTGCGGAATCGGCGAGGCACTCCACGGCCACGGCAAGGTCCCGTGGGCCGAGCTCGCCGGCGACTACGATCGCATCCGCGACGCCATCGCGCTCGTCGTGCCGGGGTTCGACGACTTCAACGAGCGCGTCCAAGCACCGGATGGCTTCCAGCTTCCGAACCCCGGCCGCGACCGCACGTTCGGTCCGATCGGCGGGCGCGCGAAGTTCTCCATCTCGACGCCACCGGAGATCACCGTGCCGCCCGGCCGGCTGCGGATGATGACGATTCGCAGTCACGACCAGTACAACACGACGATCTACGGTCTCGATGATCGCTACCGCGGCATCCGCGGCGAGCGACGCGTGCTGCTGATGCACGCCGCCGACATGACGGAGCGAGGCCTGATCGAACGCCAGCTCGTCGACCTCGTGTCGGAGTGGTCGGATGGCGAGCGCGTCGCCGAGGCGTTCATCGTCGTGCCGTACGACATTCCGCGCGGCAACTGCGCGACGTACTTCCCCGAGGCGAACGGCCTCGTGCCGCTCGACAGCACCGCGGATCGCTCGGGCACGCCGACCTCGAAGTCGGTGATCGTGCGGATCCAGCCGCGCTAGGTCTACCAGCGGAAGAAGACGGTCGCGCCGGCCTGCTCGGGCGTCACGTGCGGCGTGATCAGCGCGCTCGTGGACGTGGACTCCTTGCCGCTGTTGCGGAAGAACGCCATGTACATCGTGCCGACGGTGACGAGCGCCATGCCGCCCGCGGCCACGCCGGTGATGATGTTCAGCTGACGGCGCTCGCAGACATCGGCGAGCGTGCCGTTGGGATCGCTGACGCCCGGACCGATGCTGCTGCCGTCGCAGTCGCTGTCGCCGACGGCCTCCGTCATCCGCGATGGATCCGTGTACTTCGCGTCGATGCCGTCGACGTCGCTTCGCCACGAGATGAACGAGTACAGCGATACGCCGCCGAGGATCAGGGTGGCCGCGAGGCTGACGCCGAAGATCGGCTTCCACACGTTCAGCTTTCCGCCGCCTCCACCGCCGCCGCCGAGTGCCACGAGATCGAACGACTCGCTGAGCTGCTCGCCCGCCGCGACCTTGACCGACTTCTCCTTGCGCTTGTGGCCGGGTGACTCGATCGCGATGCGGTAGCGATTCTCCGGCAGCGTGATCGTCGCCTTGCCGTCGACCAGCGACATGTTCTGATCGTCATCGACGTACACGGTGCCGCTCGAGACGTTCGACGTGATCACGAGCGTGCCGCTGGCAGCCGATCCACCGCCGCCGACGAGATCGGAGTACGCCTTCCTCGCGATGGTGCGAACGGCGTCCCCGTTCGAACCGGCGGGGACGGCCACGTCCATCGACTTCTCCTTCGACTTTCTGCGAACGTCGAGGACGTTGATCGTGAGCTTGTAGCCGTCGGACGTCTTCGCCAGCTTCCCGTAGATCAGGAAGTCGGTCCCGATGTCCTTGCCAATGTCGGACATGCACAGCGGGCCCTCGCTGTCGCAGTTCTTGAGGACCTTCTCGTCGATCAGCTCGCGGTCGGAGTTCGCCGCCAGCTGGTACGGGCCGTTGCCCTGACGCACCCGCGACCGCATGCCCTCGGTCAGATCGTGCGCGACCGTGGTCGACGCCTGATCGATCGTGCCCGTCACCTCGACGCCGAGCACCGCGACCTTCGGCTTCGCGGCGGCCGTACCCGCCCCGAGGGCGAACAGCACGAAGGCCAGCGCGAGGAAGGTCAGCCGGGGCATTGCGAGAATCTTACCTCGCGTGTCTCGGGCTCGCCGACTTTTCGCTCACCAGTCGATGCGGAACGCCGCGCCGCCGCCGTTCGGCTGCAGGATCGGAGTCACGGCGATCGTCGGCTTCTGCACGCGCTTGCCGGTCATGCCGGTCCTCGTCGAGGTCTCCGAGTCGCCGCGGCCGAACGCCATGTATCCGGTGACCGCCATCAGCGCGACGCCGACGCCGGTGCCGATGATCCCGTACGTCGTCCAGTCGCGGTACTTGCACGCGTCCTTGAAGGACTTGCTCTCGGCCTTGTACATCGCGTTCGAGCAGTCCGACTGCGACAGCGCCGGGTGATTGCCCGAGAGCTCGCCGGCGACCTTGTCGGCCGCGCTCTGCTCCTTGTAGTACGAGAAGCCCCAGAACCCGCCGGCGCTGAGGCCGACGATGACCGAGGCCACGAACATCGGCTTCCACACGTTGCTCTTCGTCGTCGAGGTGGTGCCGGTGATCGTGTGCGTGAGCTCGTCCGGCTTCCTCGTGTTGTTGCCGTTGTCTTTCTTCATCTCGAGGAGCTGCACCGACTGCGTGGTGGTCTCGCCGCTGCGCACGGTGATCTTCTGCTCGGTGCTGCGCTCGAAGCCATCGGCCTCGACGATCAGCCGGTACGGGCCTTCGGGCAGGCTCAGCGTCAGCGAGCCGGAGGCGATCGATCCCTTCGGCTCGTTGTCGAGGAGCACGGTGCCGCGGTCCGCGTTGCTGCGAACGATCAGCGTGCCGTTCGAGACGACGCCAACAAGCTCGTTGTACGCCTTCGACGCGACGGCGAGCACCTGCTGCGGCTCCTTCGCCGCGGCGTGCGGAACGGTCAGCGGGCTCTTCGCCTTCTCGAACTTCTTCTTGTTGACGTTCAGGAGATTGACCGAGACCTGGAAGCCATCAGGCTTCTTCTCGATGCGGCCGTAGATCAGGAAGTCGGCGCCGAGGTCCTTCCCGATCTGCGACATGCAGGCCACGGCCTCGTTGTCGCAATTCTTGATCAGCTTCTCGTCGATCAGCTCCTTCTCGGAGCCGGGCTGGAACTGATACGGGCCGCTCGGCATCTTCGCGCGCGAGCGCAGCGCATCGGTCAGCTCTTTTGCGACCTGGGTGGTGCCCTGATCGATCTGCCCCGTGGCGTCATAGACCTCGAGCCCGAGGACCGCGACCGTGGGCTTGCCGGCGAAGGCCTGCGAGCACAGGAGGCCGACGAGCAGCAAAGCCGTACAAATGGACGAAAGTGCACGGGTCATCGAGGCGTTAGTATACACATCCAAAGCCTTCGCAGATCGCAAGGGAGGGCTCGCCCGACCGCGCAGCGGTGCGGAGGTAGATCGCAAGGGAGGGCTCGCCCGACCGCGCAGCACCGCCGGAGGCGGTGCGGAGGTAGATCGAGGGATGGCCCAAGGGAATGCGCCAGGTTACGTTGTAGGTCCCTTCCCCCATGCGCACCCTGTCGGCGCGGATCCTCCTCGGCTTTGCGACGCTTACGCTGACGTTCGCGGCGATCACAGCCACGCTCGTCTACAACACGAAGCAGATCGAGGACCAGTTCACGCTGATCGGGAAGGGCTACATGCAGCTCGCCCTCGCCAGCAAGGACCTCGCGCGGCGCCAGGACGATCTCCGCAACTACCTCGACGAGCGCCTCCTCGACGAGTCCAACGCTCAGGTCGCCGCGCTCGCGCTCCGTAACTCGCGCGCGAACCGAGACCGAGCCCTCGCCACCTTGCGCAAGATCCTCGACACGGTCGAGACGCTGGTCGAGGTCAAACCGGACCAGTTCATCTACACGAAGCCCAAGATCGCAGCGCTCGAGGCGGGTGTCGCGGCGGTACAGCCGCTGTACGCACAGCTCACGACCTCGCTGCCGACCGGCAAACCCGAACAGTGGGATATCGCACAGAAGAAGGCATTCGAGACGCTGCAGAAGCTCCGGTCCGAGGAGCGGAAGCTGATGCAGAAGACGAACGGGCTGTCGGAGCAGCTCGACAAGAACGTCTCCGACACGACGCACACGCTCGAGCAGAACGAGAAGACGCTGCGCCTGCGCACGATCTACCTCGGCCTGGCGGCGGTACTGCTCGGTCTGCTCATCACGATCTGGGTCGTGATCACGCTGCGCCCGCTGTCACGGCTGCGCGAGGCTGCGCGGCGGATCGCATCGGGTGACTACGCAAGCCGGATCCCCGAGCGCGGGCCCGCGGAGGTCGCGGATCTCGCGCGCGAGTTCAACTCGATGGGCCGCGCGGTCGAGGAGCGCGAGCGTGAAGTGGTCCGTGCGGAGCGGCTGGCGGCGGTCGGGAAGATGGCGGCGATGATCACGCACGAGGTCCGCAACCCGCTGTCGTCGATTGGCCTCAACACCGAGCTCCTCGAGGACGAGCTCGCGCCCGATGCCGACGAGGCCCGCGCCCTGTGCCGCGCCATCACCCACGAGGTCGACCGGCTGACCGCGATCACCGAGGAGTACCTCGCGTTCGCGCGCCTGCCGAAGCCCAAGCTCGCGCAGGAGCCGATCAACGCGATGGTCACCGCGCTCGCCGCGTTCGTTCGCGAGGACCTCGCGGCGCGGCAGGTCGTGCTGACGACGGAGCTGTGCACCGAGGATCTGATCGGCACGTGCGACGCCGGGCAAATCCGCCAGTGCCTGATCAACCTGGTGCGCAATGCCGCCGACGCCGTCGCCGTGAAGGGCAAGGGCTGGGTGGTCTTGCGCACACGCCGCGATGGAGATCGCGCGGTGATCGAGGTCGAGGACTCCGGTGTCGGTATCCCCTCCGAGGTTCTCCCACGACTGTTCGACCCATTCTTCTCGACCAAGGACGGCGGCAACGGCCTGGGACTCGCCCTGACGCAGCAGATCGTGCGCGACCACGGTGGTGACGTCGAGGTGAGCAGCACGGTCGGGCGAGGTACGACCTTCACGGTTCGCGTTCCAGCCGCGTGACGTTCGATCTCTTGCGATCCCGGCACCGCCCTGAGATCATTGCGCCGTTCGCATGACCGACGAAGAGAAACGGCGTGACGACCGTGAAGCCGTCACGCTCTTCGTCGAGTACGAAGGCGCTGACGATCTCGTCGGTGACTTCACGGAGAACCTGTCGAGCGGTGGCACGTTCGTCGCCACCAACCGCACGCTGCCGATCGGCACCCGCGTGCAGCTCGTCCTCAGCTTCCCGGGTCTGCTCGAGCCGATCAGTATCGAGGGCGTCGTGCGCTGGCGACGTGATGAAGCGGGCCCCGAGGGCGACCCCGGCGCCGGCATCGCGTTCGAGCCCGGCCCCGCGCGCGATGCGCTCGCGGCGATCGTCGACAAGGTCAAGAGCCGCGATCCGAAGACGGTGTCGAGGCTGTTCCGCGTGCTGGTCGTCGAGGACAACAAGCACGTCGCGCAGCTGATCACCGAGGGTCTGCGCGGCTCCTCGCGGCGCGACTTCGGCGGCATCTCGTTCGTGTTCCGCAAAGCGGAGGACGGCCGCGCGGCGGTCGAGATCCTGCGCAAAGAAAAGTTCGACGCGCTGATCATCGATGTCTACCTGCCGATCCTCGACGGGCCGCGCGTGATCCAGACCGCTCGCACCGAGCTCGGCCTCACCGATCTCCCGATCATCGCGGTCTCCGCCGGCGGTGATGCCGCGCGTCGCTCCGCGCTCGAGGCCGGCGCGAATCTGTTCCTCGACAAGCCGATGCGGCTGCGCCAGGTGATCGACACCATGCAGCGCCTGCTCGCCCTGACTACTTCAGCTTCGCCTTGAGCTCGAGCGCCTCGGCGTTCTCGGGCTCGGTCTTCATCGCCTGCGCGAGCGCGGCACGCGCCTCGACCTTCTTGTTCGCGGCGAACAGCGCCTTCGCGCGGCCGATGTGGACGATCGCGGGCCGGCGCGGCGCCGGCTTCAGCAGCAGCATCGTGTCGTACGCGAACAGCGCACGACTACCGTCGCCGAGCTCGATGTGCGACTTGCCGATCGCCGCGAGCACGTCGGGATCGTGCGGCGCGATGAACGTCGCCATATCGGCGTACGTCTTGACCTTGGCCCAGTTGCCGAGCTTCGTGTAGCCGGCGATCAGCTCCTTCAGCGGTGCCAGCTCCATCTGCTCGAGGAACGCGTAGTGCTCGAGCTCGATCAGGCTGCGCTTCACGTCGCCCGCCTTCTTGTAGATGCTGGAGAGCTCTTGGTACGGGTAGCTGCGCTCGGGGTCGAGCTTCTTCGCGGCGCACAGCTGCTTCTCGACCTCGGCGAAGTTCGCGTCCTTCTCCGCGATCTGCGCGAGCCGCGTGCGGAGATCGTAGTTGTCGTGACCGTCGGCGATCAGGCCCACGACCAGCGTTTTCGCCTTCGGCGCGTCGTTCTTGTGCAGCGCGATCTCCGCCAGGATGTATCGGGCATGCGGCTGCTTCGGATCGAGCGCGAGCGCGGCCGCTGCCTGCACCGCCGCCTTGTCGGCATCGCCCGCGTAGTAGTGGCCGAGCGCGACCATCGCGCGGAGCTTGCCGTCGCGCGGCGAAGCGTCGGCGGCGATCTCGAGCTTCGTCACGTCGTCAAAGCCGCGGGTCGGCAGCTTGAATGTGCCCGCGTACGGCTTGAGACGAACCTCGAGGTACGCGCGGAAGTCAGCATCGAGCTGCGGGATCGTCTTCTTCGTGATGATCTGCAGCACCTCGGGCGTCTCCTTGCCCTTGCCGAACAGCTTCAGCGCCTCGACGATCTTCGGGAAGCCGTAGCTCTGCACGAGGAACTCGATCGTCACCGCCGACTGGTAGTAGGCGACGACGACCGCGTTCGTGTCGGGCTGCATGAACTCCTGGTTCAGCGCGGCGATCGACGGCAGCGTGTTGTTGACCATCGCGCCGTACAGATCCGCGTCGTTCTCGCGACGCCACGACGGGTGGGCGATCAGCGTCTCGTACTCGGAGAGACCTTCGGTGAACCACCGCGGCACGCGCGAGCTCGAGAGCTGGATCGCGAACACGTGGCCGAGCTCGTGCCAGAGCACCATGCCCCAGTTGATGTCACCGGTCGCCGGCGACATCGCCGTGATCACCTTGCCGAAGCACACACCGAGCGCGCCGAGGTCCGGCAGACCGACGGTGCGGATCGCGTAGTCCGTGCGGTCCGCGTAGAGCTCGAGCGTGGTCGGCAGCGACGGCGTGAAGCCATAACGGCGCACCATGTCGGCGAACGCTTTCTCGAGTGTGGGCTCGAGGAAGCGCGACAGCACCGGCCGCTCCTCGTTGTGATAGCGGATGCGGAAGCTCTTCGTGTTCGCGATCGAGTAGTCCTTCGGGATCGTGTTCTTGAACAGATCGCGCGTGTTGTAGGTGCGGACGTTGTACTGGTCGCCGACCCACGACTTCTCGATCCACTCGAGGCCTTCTTTCTCCATGCCGAGCCGGAGGTATCCTAGGCCCGCGCCGGCCATCGCCTCGTAGTAGCTCGGGCGCAGCTTGACCGCTTCCTTCTCGAGCTCGATCGCCTCGACGTAGCGGTGCTCGCGAACGGCGGAGCGCGCGACGATCCTGTACAGCTCGGCGTAGTTCGGGTTCACCGCGAACGCCTTCTGGCGCTCGGTGTCGTACAGCTTGATGTCGTCGCGCAGCCACGCGATCGTCGCCTTCATCGCGATCGCCTCGGTGTCCTGCGGGTTCGCCGCGAGCACGGTGTCGAGCAGCTTCTTCGCCGCGTCCCACTGGTTCTGATCGATGGAGATCGATGCGTTGACCTTGAGCGCGCGCGCATTCTTCGGATTCACCGCGAGCGCCGCGTCGACGTGGTGGCGGACCGCTGCGAGGTCGTAGCGCGTCTCGACGATCACCTCGGCCATCGCCGCGTGCGCGTCGGGGTGATTCGGATTGACCTTGAACACTTCCTCGAGCGTCTGCTCCGCGAGCGGCGCGGCGTACTTCTGGAGGAACAGATCGGCCCACTCGACGCCGGCGTCGGTGAGCTTGGGATCGAGCTTCAGCGCCTCGCGGAACGCGTCGTTCGACAGCTGGAAGTTCGAGGTGTACCGGGCCGCGAGGGCGAGCTGGATCAACGTGGGTGCATCGTCGAGGTTGAGCTTCTGCGCGTCTGACTCCTTCACGGTCTCGTCGAACAGCGCCTTCGATCCGAGGATGTCGCCCTGCCAGTAGCGCACGAGGCCGAGCGCGGTGCGCACGCCGCGGTCGTCGGGCCGATCCTTGTACAGCGCCTCGAGGTCCTTGCGCGCGTCGGCGATCTTGCCGGTGGTAACGCGGACGAAGGCGAGGTTCATGCGCGCCTCGGCAGCCGGCGCGTCCTTGCCGGCGGTCAGGGGCAGAAGCGTCGCCTCGGCGGCAGCGTAGTCTCCGGTCGCCGCCTGCACGCGCGCGAGCAACAGTCGCGCGGCGGTGCGGTCCTTGCCGACGACCTTCGACAGCTCCGTGGCGGCGGTCTTGTAGTCGCCCGAGATGAACTTGTCGCGCCCGGTGGCGAGGTCGGCGTGGGCCACCCCGACCCTGACCCAGGCCGCCGCGATCACGCACACCACGGCCGAGGACAGGTTCATCCGCATCCCCTCGAATCTGTGCGACGCAGGTACACCTGTCAAACGTGACCTTGGTGGTATCCTTCCCGCGTGGCCGAAGCGTCGAACAAACCGGAAGAAGGCTCTCAGGGCCTGTACAGCACGTTCGACGCGTTCCTGAAGCAGGCCCTGAAGGAGTACTACGACCGGGGCTGGACGACCCGGAGGGGAAACTTCATCGCCCTTCTGATCGCCTCGGGCACCACCTCGTTCGCGATGGCGAAGGACTCGGTTGTCTCCGGCGAGGGAACGAAGAAGGTCGCGCTGGGCGCCGGCCTCCTCATCGCGCTGCGGATCGGCCTCAAGTACGCGATCGGCGGGCCGCTCGGCCTCGTGCTCACGCTCGCCGCGGGCGCCTCGATGATCAGCTACTTCATTCGCAACCAGAAGGACATCATCAAGAAGGTGAGCGTCTACAAGGCAGCGATCGCGGACACGCACAGGCGCTACGACGAGATCCAGGCGGGCTGGCGGGACGGGAAGTATCAGATCACCGACCGCAACCTGATGATCGATGGCCTGATGAAGGGGTTCGTCGGTCAAGTAGACGACGCGTGACACCGCGCGCGCCCTGGGTGGTCGCGCTCGCTCTCGCAGTGCTCGCTGCACCGGCCTGGGCGGAGACAGGCAAGAAGATGGTCGGCATCCTCGATGTCCGCGTCGAGGGCGTGTCCCAGGATCTGCGGCAGAAGTTCGAGCAACAGCTCGAGCAGATGCTCGAGACAAACCAGTACTGGCTCGCGAACCGCGCCCAGATGCGCGACCGCCTGAAGTTCTCCACGCGCTGGACCGAGGGCTGCTTCATCGGTGAATGCCTCGACGAGGTCCGCGTCCAGACGCAGGCGCAGCTCGTGCTGCTCGCCGCGCTCAGCGGTTCGGGCACGAGCTTTGGTTACGTGATCACGCTCGTGCGCACCGATACCGGCCGGGTGCTCGCGCAGAAGACCGAGCGCTGCGAGGTCTGCACGCTCAACGAGGCGATGACCGAGGCGACGCTCGCGACGATCGGCCTGCTCAACGACATCCCCGCGGTGCTGCCCGAGGAGAACGCGGTGATCGAGGCCGCAGCGCTGCTCACGAAGGTCGAGCTCGAGCAGAAGAAGCTCGGTGCGACGACGCGGCGCAGCGGCCGGGTCGGCAAGGCGTTGACGATCACCGGGCTCGTCGTTGCGGCCGGTGGCGCGGCGGCGTACCTGGCTCTAGACAAGCCCACCTGGGGGCTCGGGGTGGCCGCCGGCGGCGCTGGGATCGCGCTCGGCGGTGTGGTCGTGCTCACCTTCTGAGCCGACGACTCGGTGTACGGTCGCGCCCATGGTTCGTCGTCCCGGTCTGCTCCTCGCCATCTCGCTCGTCGCTGCGTGCAGCGATGACTCGGCGACCCCGCGGTTCGTGTTGCCCGAGGGCGCCGCGACCGAGGAGACGTTCTACGACCTACCGTTCCCGAACGACCTGCGCCGCACGGAGGCCGGCGTGCTCGAGCTCTCCGCGTTCCCCTCGAACGCGCTGCTGCTCGATCAGATCCGCACCGCGTCCTCGCAGCTCGACGGTTTCGGCCTGAACGGCGCGATGTTCACGAAGTTCGATGGACAGCTCGATCCCGCATCCCTACCTGACCCGGCCACCTCGATGACCGAGACCGCGTCGGTCTATCTCGTCAACGTCGATCCCGACTCGCCCGATCGCGGCGCGCGCACGCCGATCCTCACGAAGTTCATCGCGGACGGCGCGCAGACGATCGGTAGCGACTATCTGGTCGCCCGCCCGTATCCGGGGTTCCCGCTCGACGAAGGCACCACCTACGCCCTCGTGATCACGACGCGCGTGAAGAGCGCCGACGGAAGCTCGATCAACCGCGCGTCCACGTACACCTCGCTCACCGCGGCCGCGTACGACCCGCTGTTCGAATACCTCGACGAGAGCGGCGGCGACGACCGCGACGATGTCGCGAGCGCGGCCGTGTTCACCACGCAGCAGGCAACCGCCGTCGTCGTGGCGCTGCGCAAGGGCGTGATGGCGGCGCCGGCACCCGTCGCGACCGACATCGTGCTGCACACGTCGGTCGCGCCGATGACCGTGTTCACCGGCAACTACATGGCGCCGAACTTCCAGCAGGGCGACGTGCCGTACCGGAACACGCCGACCGGCGAGATCAAGGTCGGCAGCGACGGCGTCGCGATCCAGGTGCGCATGGAGCCGCTGCGGTTCTCGCTCGCGGTCCCCACGGGCCCGGTTCCCCCGACGGGCTTTCCGATCGCGATCTACTCGCATGGCACCGGCGGTGACTACTTCTCGGGTGTGGCGGACGGCACCGCCGAGCGCCTCGCACTCGAAGGCGTCGCGACGATCTCGATGGACCAGGTCCTTCATGGCCCGCGCAATCCCGGCGGCAACCCCGAGCTCGACTTCTTCAACATCGGCAACGTGTTCGCCGCGCGCGACAACGCGCTGCAGGGCGCGGCCGACGCGTTCTCGCAGATGCGTCTCGCCAATGGCCTCCAGTTCGACGACATGGGCCGCGCGATCAAGTTCGACATGAACCGGCTGTTCTTCTTCGGCCACTCCCAGGGCGGCCTGACCGGACCGGGCTTCGTCGCATTCGAGCCGTCGCTCAAGGGAGCCGTGCTGTCGGGCACGGGTGGCCTCTTGTACCTGAGCCTCCTGAACAAGACCGATCCGGTGAACTTCCCTGCCCTCACCGAGGCGCTGCTTCGCGACGAGCCGGTCGATGCCGACAACCCGTCGATGGCGCTCGTGCAGATGTGGGTCGATCGCTCGGACCCCGTGAACTTCGCGCCGCTCATGGTTCGCAAGCCGGCGCCCGGCATCCAGCCCCGCGCGATCTTCCAGACCGAAGGCTTCACCGACACCTACACGCCCAACGTCTGCATCGAGGCGTTCGCGACCGCGATCGGCGGCGACATCGTGCAGGAGCCCGATGCGAAGGAGCTCCTCGGGCTCACGCTGCGAGGCCGCTCGATCAAGCCGGCCCCGCTCACGGGCAACCTCAATGGCACCACGGCGGCCCTCGCCCAGTACAAGCAGCGGCCGGGCTCGAATGGTCACTTCGTCGTGTTCGACATTTCCGCCGCAAGGCAGCAGTCGGCTAAATTCCTCGGTACGCTGGCCTCCACGGGCAAGGCGACCGTGGTGCCCGCCAACTGACCATCTGTTTCGGGAGGCGCATGGCACGGAAGAAGCTCGGCGAAATGTTGATCGAGGCTGGTGTTCTCGATGAGGCGCGCCTGCGTTCGGCGCTCGCAGATCAACGACGCTGGGGGCGCTCCCTCGGTCGCACGCTGGTCGAGATGAAGCTGATCGCCGAGGACGAGCTGGTACGCGTCCTCGCGCGTCAGCTCGGGATGCCGGCGGTCGACCTCGACAAGCGCGTGATCCCCGATGCGGTGTGCTCGCAGATCCCCGACGAGCTCGCCCGCCACCACCAGATCATCGCGTTCGATCAGCAGATGAAGTTCCTCGACGTCGCGATGGTCGACCCGACGAACCTCGGCGTGATCGACGAGCTGCGGATCCGGACGCAGCTGAACATCCGCTCGTACCTCGCCGGCCCGCGCCAGATGGAGCGCGCGCTCGCGAAGTACCACGGGGGCACTCAGCGAAACGAAACGGAGATCTCGTTCGACGGTGGCGACGTCCTCGATGTCGTCACTCCGCAGGTCGAGCGCTCGATGACGAACGAGCTTCCCCGTACCCCGACACGCGACGGGCTCCGCCAGTACCCGCGCACGGTCCCGCCGAACTTCGGGCTCACGGGCGCACCACTGCGCGACGCGGAGATCGACGCGCTGCAGAACCGGATCTCGACGCTCGAGGCCCTGGTCGAGCGCGACGAGGCCGTGCTCCGCAAGCTGCTCGCGCTGTTGATCGACAAGGGCGTCGCGACGCGCGACGAGATCATGGAGCGCCTCGCGTAGAAGAGATTGCGCAACGAATTCGCGCTCTCGCCGCAGCGCGTCACGAAGATACGCTTGAGAAACGTTCACGAAACACGATGCGCGCATCGTGGATCGTGTGGCTCAGGAAATCGAATCTTCGGCGTGGAAGCGTCGCACGACGCTAGTCGCTTGCTTCCTCCACTTCGACTTCAGCTTCATGCTGTGGGTCCTGATCGGATCGCTGGGGATTCCGCTCAGCGAAGCCGCAGGACTGTCACCGGCGCAGAAGGGGTTCGTGGTCGCGCTCCCGATCCTCGCCGGATCACTGTTGCGGATCCCGGTCGGCCTGCTCGTCGATCGGATCGGCGGGAAGCCCGTCGGCATCATGCTGCTGGCGTTCTTGTTCCTGCCGCTCGCGCTCGCGTGGCAGCTGCCGCCGACGCTGCCGAATCTGATCGTGATCGGTGCGACGCTCGGCTGCGCAGGCGCTTCGTTCGCGGTCGCGCTGCCGCTCGCGAGCCGCTGGTTCCCGCCGGAGCGCCAGGGTCTCGCGATGGGCATCGCCGCCGCGGGCAACAGCGGCACGGTGGTGACCAACCTCGTCGCGCCGCAGCTGGTGCTGTCGATCGGGCTCGCCGCGACGTTCGGCGTCGCGATGATCGGGCTCGCCGTCA
This sequence comes from Deltaproteobacteria bacterium, assembly GCA_013813765.1. GTDB lineage: Bacteria > Myxococcota_A > Polyangia > Haliangiales > Haliangiaceae > JABFXX01. The sequence continues at coordinate 35,732 of JACCRC010000160.1, forward strand.
TCCTCGTCGCATTCATGGTGCTGGCGCACGAGCCACCGCGGCGCCCGCAGCGTCTGCGGTTCGCGTTGCCGTCGTTCCGCGATCCCGATCTGCGCTGGCTCTGCCTGTTCTACGCGATCACGTTCGGCGGTTACGTCGGGCTGTCGAGCTTCCTGCCGCTGTTCTTTCGCGATGCCTACGGCGTGAGCCCGGTCGACGCCGGGTACATCACCGCGGGGCTCGCGTGCGCAGGAAGCCTCGCGCGCCCGATCGGCGGAATCCTCGCGGACCGCTTCGGCGGTGCGCGCGTCCTGTCGCTGTTGCTGTTCCCGATCGCGATCGCGTACGGGCTCGAGTCGACGCTTCCGGCGCTGCCCCTCATGATCGGCGCGCTCGCGGTCTCGATGGCGTGCCTCGGGCTCGGCAACGGTGCCGTGTTCCAGATCGTCCCGCAGCGGTTCCAGCGCGATCTCGGTGCGGTCACCGGCATGATCGGCGCGATCGGTGGCGTCGGTGGATTCTTCCTGCCCACGCTGCTCGGTAGCGTCCGCGAGCTCGGCGGCTCCTTCGGGTTTGGCTTCGCGGTACTAGCGAGCCTCGCCCTCGTCGCCGCGATCTCGCTGCGGCTCCTGATCTCATCGCGCGGCAGGTGGGCGATCGCGAGGTCATCGTGAAGACCACAGCGGTTGTCATCTCGATCGTGTTCGCGAGCATCGCGTCGGCCTCTCCACCACCGTCCCTCGTCGGCCGCGGTCGGGCTGCGCGGCAACGTCGATCTCGGCGAAGCAACGTGGCTGCGGCCGGGTCTCTCATACGCGCGCGGCCTCGACGATCCGCTCGCCGGCCGCAGCTACCAGGTGATCCAGATCGACGTGCCGTTCGTGTTCTGACCGAAAGAGGTATTTCCCATGACGAAGTCGAGTAGTCGCGTCGTCGTCGTCGGCAACGGCATGGTGAGCCACCGCTTCTGCGAGCGGCTCGTGGAGCACGATCGCGCCGGGCGCTACCGCCTGGTCGTGTGCGGAGAAGAGCCCCGGCCCGCCTACGACCGCGTGCACTTGACCGAGTACTTCGCGCATGGCTCCGCGGATCAGCTCTCGCTGGGGAGCGCCGCCTGGTATGCGGACCACGGGATCGAGCTGCGGGTCGGCACGCGCGTCGCCTCCATCGACCGCGGCCGCCGCGAGGTCGCGACCAGCGGCGATCAGGTCATCGCATACGACGCGCTCGTGCTCGCAACGGGATCCGCACCGTTCGTACCGGCGATCCCGGGCATCGACAAGCCGGGAGCGTTCGTCTATCGGACGATCGAGGATCTCGACGCGATCCTGTCGTGGTGCCAGACGGCTCGACGCGCGGCGGTGATCGGCGGCGGGCTGCTCGGTCTCGAGGCGGCGCGCGCCGTGCTGGACGCCGGGCTCGAGACGCACGTGTTCGAGGTCGCTCCGCGGCTGATGCCGCGCCAGCTCGACACGGTCGGAGCCGCGCTGCTCGAAACCAGCATTCGCGAGCTCGGCGTGCACGTGCACCTCGGCGCGCAGATCGCGGCGATCGGCGGCGACGGTGTCGTTCGCCGTGTCGAGCTGGTCGGCCAGGCGCCGATCGAGGTGGACATCGTGATCGTGTCGGCGGGAATCCGCCCGCGCGACGAGCTCGCACGTGCCGCAGGCATCGCGATCGGCGAGCGCGGCGGCGTGATCGTCGACGACCGGATGTGCACGAACGATCCGGACGTCTTCGCGATCGGCGAGGTCGCGCTGCACGCCGGCACGACCTACGGTCTGGTCGCGCCCGGTTACGAGATGGCCGAGGTCCTCGCGAAGCGGCTCTCGGGTCACGACGCGGCGTTCACCGGCGCAGACCAGTCCGCGAAGCTGAAGCTGCTCGGAACCGAGGTCGCGAGCTTCGGGGATCCGTTCCGCGACGCGGCTTCGACGAAGGCAATCGCGTACGAGGATCAAGTCCGCGGCGTGTACCAGAAGCTGGTGCTTACCCGCGATGGAGCGCAGCTCGTCGGCGGTATCCTCGTCGGCGACACGTCCGACTACGGCCGGCTGCTACACCTCGCGCGGTCCAGGCAGCCGATGACAGGCTTACCGATGTTCGGCGCCGCGGGCGGCGCCTGCGCGGAGCTCCCCGACGACGCGCAGGTGTGCTCGTGCAACAACGTCGCCGCCCAGACGATTCGCGAGCGGATCCGTACCGATTCGCTTGCCACGGTCGCCGAGGTCAAGCTCTGCACGAGAGCCGGTAGCGGCTGCGGCGGGTGCATCCCGATCGTGACCGATCTGTTGCAGGCCGAGCTCGCTCGCTGCGGCCGTGCGACGAAGCAGCTGCTGTGCGAGCACTTCGCGTTCACGCGGCAGGAGCTGTTCCAGATCGTCGCGGCCACGCGTATCCGCACGTTCGAGGAGCTCGTGCGCGACCACGGCAGCGGCCTCGGCTGCGAGGTCTGCAAGCCGACCGTCGCGTCGATCCTCGCGAGCATCCACAACGAGCCGATCCTCGACGAGCCGCACCGCCCGCTCCAGGACTCCAACGACAGGTTCCTCGCGAACATCCAGAAGGACGGCACGTACTCGGTGGTGCCGCGGATCCCCGCTGGAGAGGTCACGCCCGATCAGCTGATCACGATCGGACGCGTGGGCAAGAAGTACGGGCTCTACACCAAGATCACCGGCGGGCAGCGCATCGATCTGTTCGGTGCGCGCGTCGAGCAGCTGCCGGAGATCTGGGAGGAGCTCGTCGCTGCCGGGTTCGAGAGCGGCCACGCCTACGGCAAGGCGGTCCGCACCGTGAAGAGCTGCGTCGGAACGAACTGGTGCCGTTTCGGCGTGCAGGACTCGACGGCGTTCGCGATCCGCATCGAGCACCGCTACAAGGGCATCCGCTCGCCGCACAAGCTGAAGAGCGCGGTCAGCGGCTGTATCCGCGAGTGCGCGGAGGCCCAGAGCAAGGACTTCGGGCTGATCGCCACCGAGAGCGGCTGGAACGTCTACGTCTGCGGCAACGGCGGCTCGAAGCCGCGCCACGCGGATCTGTTGACGACCGGCGTCGATGAGGACACCGCGATCCGGTTCCTCGATCGGTTCCTGATGTTCTACATCCGCACTGCGGATCGCCTGATGCGCACCTCGGTGTGGCTCGACAAGATGGACGGGGGGATCGAGCATCTTCGCGATGTCATCGTGCGCGACTCGCTCGGCATCGGGGTGGAGCTCGAGCAGCAGATGCAGGGCCTCGTCGATACCTATGCGTGCGAGTGGAAGGGCGTGCTGCAAGATCCTGCGAAGCGCGCGCTGTTCCGCCCGGATCCCGTCGCGCGTGTCCACCTTCCGATCGTACAGCGGCAATTCGTCCGACTCGCGTCGGTGAGCGAGGTGCCACGAGACGGCAGCATTGCCGTCACGTATGGCGACACGCAGATCGCGATCTTCCACGTGAGCGCGCGGAACGAGTGGTACGCGACGCAGAACAGCTGCCCGCACACGCAGGCGATGGTGCTCGCGCGGGGCATCGTCGGCGACGCCCACGGGACACCGAAGGTCGCGTGTCCGCTGCACAAGAAGACGTTCGATCTGCGATCCGGTGACTGCCTGTCGGCCGACGCGCCATCGATCGCGGTGTTCCCGGTCCGGATCGAGGACGGCGGCATCTACGTCGAGCTCCCCCCCGTCGCGGAGCAACGATCATGACCACCACCATCACGCGCCTTCCGTTGCTCGATCAGTACCTCCGCGAGCAGCACGAGCTCACCGCCGTCGAGCGCTTCGCTCGCAGTCACGATGCGCCGAGTGATGCGCGACGCTACCAGGCACTCCTGCCCGCGACGCCACCGGGCGAGGGCCAGCAGTATGCGTTCGAGGTCGATCTCGACGCGTGCTCGGGCTGCAAGTCGTGCGTGACGGCCTGCCACAACCTCAACGGGCTCGACGAAGGCGAGACCTGGCGCGTGGTCGGGCTGTTGCACGGCGGAAGCGCGGCCGCGGCGGTCAAGCAGGTCGTGACCTCCGCGTGCCATCACTGTCTCGAGCCGGCGTGCCTGAGTGGATGCCCGGTCGCAGCCTACGAGAAGGATCTCGTCACCGGGATCGTCAAGCACCTCGACGACCAGTGCATCGGCTGCCAGTACTGCACGTTCACGTGTCCTTACGAGGTGCCGCAGTACAACGCGCGCCGCGGGATCGTGCGCAAGTGCGACATGTGCAGCGACCGCCTCGCGGTGGGCGAAGCGCCGGCGTGCGTGCAAGCGTGTCCCACCGAGGCGATCGCGATCACCGTGATCGACAAGCGGCAAGCGCTCGAGGATGCGCAGGGAGATGCGTTTCTGCCGGGCACACCGTCGCCGGCGATCACGATCCCGACCACGGTGTACAAGACGCAGCACCCGCCGCCGCGAAATCTATTACCGGCCGAGTTCTTCAGCGTCTCGCCGTCTCACCACCACGCGCCGCTCGTGGTGATGCTCGTGCTCACGCAGCTGTCGGTCGGTGCGTTCGTCGCCGATGCCGTGATCGGCCGGTCGCTCGCCGCAGAGCTTCGTGCGGCGCTCCAGCCGGCACACGCGCTCGGTGCCCTGGCGGTCGGGCTCGCGGCGCTGCTGGCGAGCGTGTTCCACCTCGGGCGTCCGCTCTACGCGTTCCGCGCGGTGATCGGTCTCCGGACGTCGTGGATGAGCCGCGAGATCGTCGCGTTCGGCCTGTTCGCACCGCTGGCCATGGCCTACGCGGCGGCGTCGTTCCTGAACGTCGGTCCCCGCGAGGCACTGGGCTGGACCGTCGCCGCGCTCGGGACCGTCGGGATCGCGTGCTCGGTGATGATCTATCACGCGACCCGCAAGGCCTGGTGGACCGCGTCGATCACCGGCTTCAAGTTCTTCATGACCGCGGCGGTGCTCGGCCTCGCCACGTCGACGCTCACGATGTCCGTCGCGGGCGTGGCGCTAAGGGAGCTGTCGCTGCTGGTCGTGATCGCGAGCGCGATCAAGGCCGTCGGCGAGCTCTCCGTGTTCGTGCACTTGCGCGACCGGCGCTACACCGAGCTCAAGCGCAGCGCGTTGCTGATGACGACCGATCTGCGCAACTGGGCGATGATCCGGTTCTGTGCGCTCGGGCTCGGCGGCATCATGCTCCCGCTCACGGCCACGAGTGATCCATCGCTCGAGATCGCGATCGCGAGCCTCGCGCTGCTCGTGATCGGGGAGCTGTGCGAGCGAGTCATGTTCTTCGCGGCGGCCAGCTCGCCCGGGATGCCGAAGGGACTGCGCTGATGTCGCTCGCCGATCTCAAGCGACGGATCGGAGAGCTCGTGCACCAGCGTGATGGCGCGCTGACCCGCGATCTCGAGCGCGAGCCCGGCAAGTTCGGTCTCGGCCAGGTGCCGCGCCGCCTGCTGCCGGATGCGGTGACAAGCGTGATCTGCGGGTTCTGCTCCACCGGATGCTCGCTTGATGTTCACGTGCGAAACGGCAAGGCGGTCAACCTCTCGCCGACCGCGGACCATTCGGTCAACTTCGGGACCGCATGCCCGAAAGGCTGGGAAGCACTCGTGCCACTTTGCGCGCCGGACCGGGCGACGACACCGCTGCTCCGTAGCGCTGGCGGCAACCTCGAGCCGGTGGCGTGGGACACCGCGATCGAGACATTCGTCTCGCGCTTCAAGGCGATCAAGCGCAAGTACGGCGACGAGGCGATGGCGTTCCTCGGAACCGGTCAGATGCCCACCGAGGAGCTCGCGCTACTCGGCGCGCTCGCCAAGTTCGGCATGGGCATGGTGCACGGTGACGGCAACACGCGGCAGTGCATGGCGACCGCAGTGGTCGCGTACAAGCAGTCGTTCGGGTTCGACGCCCCGCCCTACACCTACGCGGACTTCGAGGAGTCGGACGTCCTCGTGTTCGTCGGCGCGAACCCGTGCGTCGCGCATCCGATCATGTGGGGCCGCGTCGGCAAGAACCCGCACGATCCCGCGATCGTCGTCGTCGATCCGCGCCGGACCGAGACCGCGATGGCGGCGACCGATCACCTCGCGCTGCGCCCGAAGTCAGATCTGAGCCTGTGCTACGGCGTCGCGAGCTTGCTCGTGCAACGCGGATGGATCGATCGGCCATTCATCGACGCGCACACCACCGGGTTCGAGCAGTTCGCCGCGCACGTCGCCCCGTTCACGCTCGACCGCGTGGCGGAAGTGACCGGGCTCGCACCCGAAGCGATCGAGCGATTCGCCGAGCAGATCCACCGAGGCAAGCGCGTGTCGTTCTGGTGGACGATGGGTGTCAACCAGAGTCACGAGGGCGTGCGGCTCGCTCAGGCGTTGATCAACCTCGCGCTCATGACCGGCAACATCGGCCGCCCCGGAACGGGTGCGAACTCGATCACCGGCCAGTGCAACGCGATGGGGTCGCGCTTGTTCGCGAACACCACGAGCCTCCTCGGTGGCCACGACTTCACGCGCGCGGATCATCGCGAGAAGGTCGCGAGCCAGCTCGGCATCGCGCCCGCCCGCATCCCGGCGAAGAATAGCCTCGCGTACGATCAGATCCTCGAAGGCATCGTGCGCGGAAAGATCCACGGGCTCTGGATCGTCGCGACCAACTCCGCACACTCGTGGATCAACCAGGCCGACGTGCACGACATTCTCGGCCGGCTCGACTTTCTCGTCGTCCAGGACATGTACTCGACGACCGAGACCGCGCAGCACGCCCACCTCGTCCTGCCCGCCGCGGGCTGGGGAGAGAAGGACGGCACGTTCATCAACTCCGAGCGGCGGATCGGCCTGATCAAGCGCGTCGCACCGGCGCCCGGCCAGGCGCTGGCCGACTTCTACATCTTCAAGTTGATCGCCGAGGCGTGGGGTTGCGGCGAGATGTTTCGCCCGTGGTCGTCGCCCGAGGAGGTGTTCCGGATCCTCGCGTCGCTCACGCGAGGTCAGCCCTGCGACATCACCGGGCTGCTTGGCTACGACGACCTCGAGGCGCTGCGCGGCGTGCAATGGCCGGTGCCGGAAGGCACCACGGTGGCCGCGCGTAGCGAGCGGCGGCTGTTCGAGGACGGCAGGTTCTTCCATCCCGACGGCAGGGCGCGGTTCGTGTTCGGCGACCCGCAACGTGTCCCCGAGGTGACCGACGCGAAGTTTCCGTTCACGTTGCTCACGGGCCGCGGCAGCTCGAGCCAGTGGCACACGCTCACGCGCACCGGCAAGTCAGCGGTCCTCGACAAGCTCGGCGCGCGAGAGCCGTACGTCGAGATCAACCCGGTCGATGCAGCCGCGCTCCGCATCGCGCCCGGACAACGCGTCGTCGTCGAGTCGCGGCGCGGCCGGATGACAGCGCGTGCGTTCGTCACGCACAGCATCCAGCCCACGCAGGTCTTCGTGCCGATGCACTACGCACGCACGAACCAGTTGACGTTCCCGGCGTTCGACCCCGAGTCGCGCCAGCCCGCCTACAAGGCATGTGCAGTCGACGTACGACCGCTGCGCGACGGCGAGCGCGCTGAAGACATCGACGCATGACGACGAGCTCAGTTGCCGATGTATGCGAGGCCAAGCCCGAACACGAGGCTGGTCTCGTAGGGCGCGTCTGGCAGATCCATCACCGGCAGCTCGTCGGGAACCTTGCCGCGCTGCACGCGAAAGAACATGGTCGCGCAGGCCGAGTCGACCGCCGATACCGATCCACTTCACCGCGTCGGGCTCCCACTCCGCGCGGCCGGCCTCGAGCACGCCACCGACCCGACCCGACCAGATCGCGAGCGTCAAGGCAGCGCCGACGTGACCACCCGACCTCACACTACTGGTCTCGCTGGCGGCGACGAAGGCCGCGCCAAGCTCGACGGTCTCGGCACGCGCGCTGGCGGACGTCATCACGAGAGCGGTGGCCGCGACCATGGTCCGGATCATGTGGTCCGACCTTCTCGCCTTCCGGGCCGGAATCCTTCTACTCGTGATCGTCGCGTCGCCGACCTTTCCGCCAGAGCCGGCAGAACCCCGCGGCCACGACATCGGCATCATCGCCGGCGTCGGCATGGACTTCGGCTCGATCGACTAGTACTCGCCGCGGACGACGAGCACGTCGAACGGCTTCGTCGCGGTGCCGGCGGTCACGTCGACGTACGACATCAGCTTGTCGGTGCCGTCGGGCAACACGCCGCGCAGGAAGCAGTAGTCGAGCAGTTGTAGCCGGCCTGGGGAACGAGCTCGGCTATCAAGCACGGGCGCGCAGCGCGATCACGACTTCGGCGTCATGAGGCTCTCGAAGAAGCGCGCGGCTATTCGGAGTCGCCGCCCTTGAGGCTGTGCCGCTTCAAGAGCTCGCGCAGGTGGTAACGAGTGAGGCCGGCTTCCTGCGCGGAGCGCGTGATGTTGCCGTCGTTGCGGATCATCAGGGCACCGAGGTACGCGACCTCGAACGCATCGACGACGGTCTGTTTCGCCTGCTTGAAGCCGAGGCCGGCCTTGAGCAGTGCAGCGTCGAAGATCGCCGGCCCGCTCTGGATCGGTAGATCCACACCGGCGAGCTGTGCAGCGGCGCGCTGCGCGGCCTGCGCCCCCGCCTGCGCGAGGTCGTGGCTGACCATCAGCGACGGCCCCATCTCGCGGCCAAACACGAGGTCCGCACGTGTGATCACCGGGCCATCGGACAGTGCGGCGGCACGCTCGACGACGTTGCGCATCTCGCGAACGTTGCCGGCCCACGTGTGGTTCATCATCGCGGCCATCGCATCCTGCGACCACGACATCGTCATGCCGCGGCGCGACGCGACCTCGCGGAGGAAGTGATTCGCGAGGCCCGGGATGTCCTCGCGGCGCTCGCGCATCGGCGGCAGCTCGACGTGGACCACAGAGAGCCGGAAGTACAGATCCTCGCGGAACGTGCCCTTGTTGACCTCTTCGCGGAGGTCGCGATTCGTGGCCGCGAGCACGCGGACGTCGACCTTGTGCGTGCGATCGCCGCCCACGCGCTTGATCTCGCGCTGCTCGAGCACGCGCAGCAGCTTGGGCTGCAGCGTGATGTCGAGCTCGCCGATCTCGTCGAGGAAGATCGTGCCGCCGTTCGCCTGCGTGAAGCAGCCGTCGTGCTGCGCGTGCGCGCCGGTGAACGAACCCTTCTCGTGACCGAACAGCGTGGACTCGATCAGCTCGCGCGGGATCGAGCCGCAATCGAGCACGACGAACGGCTTGGACTTGCGGCCCGACGCGTTGTGAAGTGCGCGCGCGACCATCTCCTTGCCCGTGCCGGTCTCGCCGGTGATGAGGCAGGTGAGCTCGCTGGGCGCGACCTTCTCGAGGTGCGCGAAGATCTCGCGCATCGCCGGGGACGCGCCGAGCATCGCGTCGAAGCGGTCCTTCTTGGACAGCTCGATCTCGACGATATCTTGAAGGGTCTGGAACTGGATGTTCGTGTGACCGATCCGGAAGATCGTGCCCGGCTTGAGGAACACCTCGCGGATCCGCAGATCGCCGACGAAGATGCCGTTGCGCGAGTTCAGATCGCGGAGACGATAGCCGTCGTCGCGTGCACTGACCTCGAAGTGCGATCCGGAGACTGCTTTGTCCTGGACGACGAGGTCACTGATGATGCTGCGGCCGCCGGTGACGCGGGGCTTCGCGATCTCGATCTCGCGGCCCTGATCCGGGCCGTTCGTGACGACAAGCTTGCCCTTCTTCAGGCGGCGGACCGTGGCCCACTCGCCCTCGAAGAGGGTTGTCAGGCCGGTGCCCGATTCGAATGCGGTGCCGTCTCCCTCTTCCATCGGGAGGACCGTATCACTAGTTCAGCCACTTCTGCTCGTCGCGCTTCGGCTTCGAGGTGCCCGCTTGACCGCCCTGCAGCACGGTGAGCTTTCGCTTCGCGCGGGCGATCTTCCAGCGCTTCAGGAGGAGGCCTGGGCTCCACTTCTTCGAGACCATGATCGCGGCCGTCACCATCGCGGCGGCGAGAGCGGCGCCCTGGTACCAGTCCTTCTGGAGCACCGTCGACAGCGTCAGAAACGCGAGGAAACCGATCATCATCTGCCGGCCCGTCATGGGCAGCACCCCGAAGATCTGCACGGGCTGACGCGCGTAGATGATTCCGTACGCGACCATCGTCGCCCACACGAACGGGCTGAGGCTGAGGATTGGCGCATCGACGCCGGCGAGCTGGCCGACACCGATCCCCACGAGCACACCGATGATCGAGGTCGCCGCCACGAACCGATAGAATCGAGCCGTGCCCCAGAACCGCTCGAGCGTGGGGACGAACAGGAACATCATGAAGCCGTGCAGCAGGAGCTGGAAGAAGCTCGGCTGGAGGAACGACGTCGTCAGGATCGTCCACACGCGCCCATGCTCGAACACCTGCGACGGACTCGCGACGACGTACGTCTGGAGATCCGCCTTCATGGCGGGCTCCAGCATCATGTAGACGAGCGAGAGGCCGACTTCGAGCGCCAGGATCGTCAGCGCTCCCTTGGTGATCCCGAGGCGGCGGAACTCGAACCGTGGGCGCTGGCTCACGAGGAGACCTTAGCATGCGCCCCGAAACGACGAACGCCCGCCGAAGCGGGCGCACGACGTACTACGTGAGACGGTCCGTTAGTCGACGCGGACCATGATGGTGCCGAGCTCGGTGACCTTGTTCGGCGAGCTGATCTGCTTGTTCAGGAGCTGCGTCTGCGGGCCGAGGCCCTGGCCAGCGGTGTTGATCGCCGAGACCTCGAGCGTGTACGTGCCCTGCAGCAGGCCACCCGTGAGGCCGTAATTCTCGTCGCAGAAGAAGCGATCGTCGAACGAGTTGTTCGGATTGGTCACGCTGGTCGACAGGATCGCGACCTTGGGGACTTCGGCGCACGTGAGCGGCGCATTCGTGCCTGCCCTGCGGAGATCCCAGTCGAACTGGAAGTAACCGCCGTCCGCGAGGAGCGTGGTCTTGAAGGTCTTGTCGACATCGACCACGTCGACGAAGTAGCCATCCGGGAACCGCTCGGTCGGCGCGGCCTCGTTACGCGACGTCGAGGTCGCGTAGACCATGTTGCCGCTCGAGTCGGTCAGCTCGACCCACATCTCGTAGACCGAGGGCGGCAGCGGCTGCGTGTTGCCGAAGTTCGCGGTGCAGTCGTACGTGGTGACGAAGGGAGCGCCCACGCGATTGTAGTTGGCGTCGACCTCCTGCGCGTACACCGCTGCGATCGTGATGCCCGGCGGGCACGACAGCGTCTGGCCCGTGGTGCTCTTCAGCGACCATTCCGCGGTCACGATGGCGAACTCGTCGCCGCCGTCGCTGGTGATGATGCAGCCTGCGGCCTGCGAGGCGGCTGCCAAAACAAGGCTTCCTAGGATCAGTTTATTCATCGAGCTTCTCCCCATTGGTACGTTACGTGGCCGCATCTTGGACGTCGCGACCGTAGGTTGCTTCACTCCAGGACACTAAGGCAATCGGTGCGCCAGCATGGTGACGCGGTGTGTGATCTCTCGCAAACTCACGAGCAGATGCACGGTTGTTGACCACAGTAGGACACCTTGAGCACGAGCTCCACGGCTCCCAAGCTCACGGTATCACCCAGGATCACGTGACGCTGTTGGGGAGCAGGCGCGGTGTAGGTCGCGGGATCCGCCAGACCTTCGGCGCACTCGGGTGTGACCAACAGCAAGGCGTCACCCTCGGGTAGATCAAATCCGGTTACACCGTGGTTGTCGCCGCAGCGCCACGATGCAAATCCACTACCCCGCCCCACGACCTCCCAGTCGAGGCGAATCCGCGTCACGGGGTTGGTGCCGGTCTGGCCTGAATCGCAGTCGACGAACTTATCCGGCAACGAGCTGGATGCTGGCCTGAGCTTCCAGGACAGCTCGACCGCGCCGCCGTCGACCTGCGTGCAGGCGAAGAGGAGCGGGAGGGCGAGCGCGATCCTCACGAACGCGTGTCTATCACGATTTGACCCGTGTGCTGAGTGCGTGTTATTGCCCAAAAACTCGATATGCCAGGGGTTTCCGCGACTTCGATCGGCGCCAACCTGGACCTCGTGCGCCTGCTCAGCAATGCGCACTGGATCGTCCAGGCCGTCATGATCCTGCTGGCGATCATGTTCGTGATCGGCCTCTACATCATCATCTACAAGACGCTGTATCTGCGGCGCGCCTCGGACGAGTCGAATCGGTTCGTCGAGTCGTTCTGGAAGTCGCGCGACATCGAGCAGATCTACAAGCAAGCGCAGGCGCTGCGAAACAGCCCCGTCTCGCAGATGTTCGTCGCGGGCTACACCGAGCTCGCGAAGCTCGCGAGCGACGAGGCGCTGAAGGGCGATCGCGAAGGCAACCTGTCGAACATCGAGCGCGCGCTTCGGCGAGCGCAGACCGTGGAGACCGGCAAGCTCGAGACCGGCATCGCATTCCTCGCGACGACCGGCGCCGCGGCTCCGTTCATCGGACTGTTCGGCACCGTCATCGGCATCCTGTTCGCGTTCGTCGAGATCTCCGAGGCCTCCGGCGCCGCGACGCTGAAGGTCGTCGGCCCGCACATCGCCGAGGCGCTGTTCGCCACCGCGATCGGCCTCGTCGCCGCGATCCCCGCCGTCATGGCCTACAACTACTTCCAGCGCCGGATCCGGGTGCTCCGGAGGGAGATGGAGACCTTCGAGCAGGACTACCTCAACATCATCAAGCGTCACTTCCTGCGGTAGGGGTTGCCATGGGGATGAGCGCAGGCGGAGGCGACGACGAGCTGAACTCCGAGATCAACGTGACCCCGATGGTCGACGTGATGCTCGTGCTCCTGATCATCTTCATGATCACCGCGCCGATGATGAATACCGGCGTCGATCTCGATCTGCCGCAGGTCACCGCGAAGAACATCGAGGACCCCGAGGGCAAGCTCGTCCTCTCGATCGACAAGACCCAGCGGATCTTCCTCGGCGGCACGCAGGTGACGTGGCAGGATCTGAAGACCAAGCTCGCGGCGAACGAGCGGGTCAAGAAGGAGAGCGAGCTCTACATCGAGGCCGACACGGTCCTACCCTATGGGATCGTGATCACCGCGATGGCGGTTGCGAAGGAGGCCGGTGTGGCGAAGGTAATGATGCTCACGGAAGCCGAGGATAACCTCGGTGCCAAGCTCACCGAGCTCGATCAAATCAAACCGAAGTGACGGCCGTCTAAACAACATGCGCGAGAGCGAGATGCACGTGTCCGCAGCGGTAGGCGCCCTCGCCTGCGCAGCGGCGCTCATCGTGCCCACCGTGTGGCTCACCGACGATTCGGTCGCCGCGTCGGCGCCACTCGAGGACATGGAGGCGATCGAAGCCTCGCTCGCCTACAAGAAGCCGAACGCGCCGAAGCAGCCGCAGAAGAAGAAGGTCGCGCCGCCGCCCGAGGTGAAGCCCGAGGGTGTGTCCCGCGACGAGAACAAGAAGCCGCTCGACGAGCCGAAGAAGCCCGACGAGGACAAGAAGCCGGTCAAGAGCGACACGCCGGTCGATCCGCTCGCGAAGTACAAGCGCGTCGATCCCGACGATGACGTCGGCAAGCCGAACGAGACCGTCGGTGCGTTCGACGGCAGCCAGTTCGGGATCGGCGACGTCACGAAGGGCGATCCCTACTTCCAGCGGCTCGTGGTCGATCTCGCCTGGGCCTCACCCGAGCTCGCGAAAGCGGGAGCGACTGCCCCGGTGGGTTGCATCCAGCTCACCGCCGAAGGCAAGATCCCCGACACGACCTTCAAGGTCAAAGGCGACGACGACATCGCGACGCTCGCAGAGGCAGCACTGAAGGAGCTCAAGCAGAAGCGCAACGCGAATCCCGAAGAGGTCCCGACGCACTTGCTCAGGCAGCTCACCACCAGATGGATATGTTTCAAGTTCACCGTCAAATCATCCGAGTAGCGGCCTTCGCCGCGATCGCGCTCCTCGTCGTCAGCGCACCGACGCGCGCGGATGACGGCGTCGTGATCGACGTCAACGCGCAGAAGAAGGGCAACTACCCGCTTGCGCTGCCGACCGCGCCCGAAGGCGATCAGGTCGCGAAGGAGATCGCGCAGGTCCAGACGTTCGACATGACGGTCGCCGGCCCGTTCAAGGTCCTCGACCCCGCATCGTTCCTCGCGGATCTGCGGACCGAGGGCCTGAACATCGATCCACAGAAGTGGAAGGACGTCGGTGCGCTCGGCGTCGTGAAGTACAAGGCGACCGCGAGCGACATCGAGTTCCGCCTCTACGAGGTGTCGAAGGGCAGCACCGCGGTCCTGACGAAGACGTACAAGCGCGCCGGCACGACCACGCGGCAGATCGTGCACCGCTGGAACAACGAGGTCTTCAAGTACTACACGGGCGAGCCGGGGTTCTTCGGCTCGAAGATCGCGTTCACCGCGAAGGGCAAGAAGACCTCCGCGATCTACGCGATGGACTTCGACGGCAACGGCGCCTACGCCGTGTCGAACAACAGCTCCACGAACATCCTCCCGTCGTTCTCGCCCTCCGGCGGACAGATCGCCTACACGAGCTTCATGCGGAACAACCCGGACCTGTACGTCGGGCCCGCGGGTGGCGGTCGTCCGAAGAAGATCTCCGGCTATCCCGGCATGAACACCGGCGCCGCGTGGTCACCCGATGGCTCGAAGCTCGCGCTGACGCTGTCCAAGGACGGCAGCCCCGACATCTACATCATCAACGCGAGCGACGGCAGCGTGATCAAGCGGCTCACCAACGACAAGGCGATCGATACGTCCCCCGCCTGGTCGCCCGATGGCGGGCAGATCGCGTTCGTCTCCGACCGCAATGGCGGCCCGCAGATCTTCATCGTGTCGGCCGGCGGCGGCAACGCGAAGCAGGTGTCGTTCAACGGCAGCTACAACACCACGCCCACGTGGTCGCCGAAGGCCGGCAAGCAGATCATCGCGTACACCACGCGCGATGGCGGCCGCTACGACATCGTCACGCTCGACCTCGCGAACAAGGCCATGACCCGGATCACCCAGAACGAGGGCAACAACGAGGAGCCCTCGTTCTCGCCGAACGGCCGCGCGATAGCCTTCGCACGCGCCGGCCAGGGCGTGTTCATCGCGAACGCCGACGGAACCGGCAAGGCGGTGAAGGTCTGGAGCGGCTCTGCGACCGGCGTGGACTGGGGTCCGGCTCCGAAAGACTAGCGGATTCCTCTCGTAGCGCGCCTCAGCGACTCAGCGACTCAGCGGATCGCGGGTTAGGTCGATACACTCCGTGTGAGACCCATCAGCGACGTAGGCGGGGCAGCACCTGCCGCGACGGGGGCTCAGCGAATTTCTGAGGCGAGCGGGCAGCGGTTGCTCACCCTCGTCGGATGCATCCGCGGCATCGTGCTCGAGCTCGATGGGAACGCCCGCTACGTCAACGCGTGGGCGGATGACCCGGCACTGCTGGCTCGACCGCCTGCCGAGATGATCGGCAGGTCGATCGAGGACGTCCTCGGCCCCTCGGGCGCCCAGTTCACCGCAATGGTCCTTCGCGTGTTCAGGACCGGCGAGGTCGAGCACCTCGAGTATCCGCTCGAGCTGGAGGGCGGCCGGCGGTGGTTCTTCGCCGACATCAAGCGCGTCGGCGCGGCGGAGAGCGGCTTCACGGTCGTGTTCTTCGCCCGCGACATCACCGAACGGAAGGCGATCGAAGAGGCGCTCGCGCGAAGCGAGGAACGCTATCGGCTCGCGCTGCAGGCGACGAACGACGTCCTGTGGGACTGGGATCTGGTTCACGACACGCTGAGCTGGAATGTGGCGGTGACCACCATGCTTGGCTACACGGAGCCCGGTCGTGTAGGCGCGTGGTGGAAGGAATGCATCCACCCAGACGACCGCAGCGGCGTCATCGAGCGCATCTCGCATGCACTCGCGAGTGATGCGAGGGCGTGGTCCGACAGCTATCGGTTCCGCTGTGCGGACGGCGGCTACGGTGACTTCGTGGACCGCGGCTTCATCATGCGCGATGCGTCCGGACGGGCGATTCGAATGGTCGGCTCGATGACGGACGTGACGAAGATCAATCGCCTGCAAGCACAGCTGCTCCAGGCCGATCGCCTCGTCGCGCTCGGAACGCTTGCCGCTGGCATCGGGCACGAGATCAACAATCCGCTGTCGTACGTGATCGGAAACATCGACTCGTCTCTGCAGCTGCTGGATGACCGCAGTAACGAGCTTCGCGAGCTGCTCGACGAAGCTCTCGAGGGTGCGAAGCGGATCGCGGAGACGGTGAAGTCACTCAAGGACTTCACGCGCACCGAAGGCTCCGAAGCACGATTGCTCGACGTCCAGCAGGTGCTCGGCGCCGCGATCAAGATGGCCGACAAGGAGATCAGGCACAGGGCCAGGCTCGTGTACGCGTTCGAACGCCTGCCGCGCGTGCGAGGCAACGAATCGCAGCTGGCGCAGATGTTTCTGAACCTGCTGCTCAATGCGGTGCAGTCGATGCCCATCGGGCGCGCGAGGGCTCACGAGGTTCGCGTGAGCACGCGCGTCGTCGACGGTTCGCACGTGGTCATCTCGATCGAGGACACCGGCGCGGGTCTGTCACCCGACGATCTGTCGCGGGTGTTCGATCCGTTCTTCACGACGAAGGAAGCGCGCGCCGGCGCCGGTCTCGGGCTCTCGATCTGCCATCGCATCGTGCAGCAGCACGGGGGCACCATCGCGGTCACGAGCGAGCCGGGAGCAGGAAGTCGCTTCACGGTGAGGCTTCCCGCGAGTGCTCAGCTTTTGGCGGCTGGCCTGCCTCGCGTCCTCGTGATCGATGACGAGGCAGCGATCGGGCGTGTCGTGACGCGGCAGTTCGGAGGCCGCGCGGAGGTCATCTCGCTGATGAGTGCGCGCGAGGGCCTCACCCGGCTTTCCTCGGACGAGCACTTTGACCTGGTGCTGTGCGACCTGATGATGCCGGAGATGACCGGCATCGAGCTCTACGAGGAGCTCCGCCAGGTCAATCCCGGTGTGCTCGGCCGCATGTTCTTCATGACCGGCGGCGCCTTCACCGCGAATGCACAGACGTTTCTCGACACGATCGCGACGGGTTGCCTCAACAAACCGCTCGCCCGCGAAGAGCTGTTCGCACTCCTGCCGCTCCGCTCGTAGTGACTCGTCGTTCAAATGTCAGCCGCCGACTGACGTACCCCGCAGCTCTGCAACGTGTTCAGGCACACGCGCTACTTCACGCCTGTGCGTCTTCGCCGCGCGTATAAGCACTCTAGGCAGCTCGAAATTGCACGGTTAAGAACTGTGTATGCCCTCCATACGGTCACGCGCCACCGACGAGCATGTTGATGCCGACGCGCTGTTCGCGCCACCGCGCGACGTCGCGGTCCTGTTGATCGACGACGACGCCGATACCCGTGACTTGCTCGCCGAGGTCCTCGAACAGAGTGGCTACTCGGTGGCCACCGCGTGCGACGGGCTCGAGGGGCTTGCGGCGCTCCACGTGATCCGACCGAGCATGATCCTGCTCGACATCGAGATGCCCGTGATGAACGGCGCGCAGTTCCGCGAGGCGCAGCGACGCGACCCGGAGCTGATCAAGATCCCGACGGTCGTGATGACCGGATCGAAGGAAGAACCGATCCTGGATGTCGGCGTGGTCGTGGCACTGATCAAGCCATTCCCCACGAAAGTGCTGCTTCCGCTCGTCGCCCGGTTCTGCGAGCGACGCGCGAGCTAGCGGAGGTCGTCGAGTCCGCCGCCGTTGACGACCCTCGTGTACCCCGCGCTCTCGAGCGTCTGCTTCGCCTTCGCGGATCGCGCGCCTGCGGCGCAGTAGACAACGATCGGCTTGCTCTTATCGCCGCCCGCGAGCTTGTCGACCTGCGCGAGCTGCTCGGCGACCTTGTCGACCGGGATGTTCGTCGCATTCGGCAGGTGCTCCGCCGCGAACTCGTCGGCCGTTCGCACATCGAGCACGATGGCTCCGGAATCGATCAGCTTGCGCGCGGCGGCCGGGTCCTGCGTCGGCTTCGTTGTCGTCGCGGGATCGCGCTTCGATGTCGGCTCGGTGCGCGAACACCCCGCGGCAGCCATCGAGAGCACGAGAAGAACGGTTCGCATTCACCGGCCTCGAACGAGCGTGACCTTCACCGAGCCCTGGTCGACCTTGCTGTACAGCTTCTGCGTGACGGTCTTGAAGCCCTTCTTCTCGACGGTCAGCGTCACGCCGGTGAAGCCCATCACCTTGACCGACGTCGGCGTGGTTCCCGCGCGGCGACCGGCGATCGATACCGTCGCACCCGAGGGCGTCGAGGTCACGGTCACCGAGTGCGTCGGTCGCGTGAGCGCGAGGTCGACCGTTGAAGGCTTGCCTTCGGTCAGCGTCACCCACTTCGTGCCGAGCGCGTAGCGCGGGTGCTTGACGTCGACCTTCCGCTTCGTGCATGGCCCGGCGACCGTGATCGGTGACGGGCCGATCGATTGATCGTCGACGTGAACCATGGAGCCCGCAGGCGAGCTGTTCACCGTCACGCGGCACGGTCCTTCGCCCACGACCGGCGGCGCATTCGGGTCGCCTGCGGGCTCGTCGGGGACGGCGGCGGGCTCGGGCTGCGGGGTCGACGGAGGTGCCTTCGGCGCGATCGCCGGTGGTGTCGCGGGCGGCATCGGCGCCGGCTTCACCTCGGGCTTTGCGGGCTCGGGCGCCACAGCGGACGCGTCCGGATCGCTGCTGTCGCCGCCTGCCGCGAGCACGATCACGAGCAGCAGCAGGCTGAGACCCGCCGCAGCGCCGCCGATCACCAGCCACCGCTTGCGCTCGCGCTGGCGATTGCTCGCGATCAGGTCCTCGGTGCTGTCGAGAGCTCGGGGCGGCTGAAGCGGATGCGCGCCGAACATCGGACCTCCGCCCTCGAACGGCGGCGGCGTGGGAGCGCGCCCCGCGTGTGGCGTCGCGGGCACGGGAGGCGGGGTCGCTGCACGAATGGGTAAGAAGCCGGCGAGCTGCGGCAGCGGCGTGTGCTCGGGGATGAACTCCTGCTCGTCGGGATTCGGCGGGACGAACGCGGTGGGCCGCAGCGCGGGGATCGGCGTCAGCGTGCGCGTCGAGGGCCGCGCCTGCGGAGGCTCCGCGACGTCATCGAGCTCGAGGAGGGATGCGTCGTCCTCCGGTGCGCGGAAGAAGTTGCCGGTCTCCTCGTAGAGCGCGCAGTCGACAAAGCCTTCGAGCGACTTGTCGGTCAAGTTCATCAGCGGATTCGCCGGCAGCACGTAGCTCGACCCTGGCGTGCGGGTCTCACTCGCGACCGGGTTCGTCAGATCGACATCCGCGCCGATCGCCTCGGGGGCCGCGGCGTCGGGAACCCTCGGCACCACGGGCGGTGGAACAAGCGCCGGCGCCTCGGCAGCCTTTCGCGCTGCCTGCAGCTGCGAGAAGATCTCGAGGCTCTCCTTCGTCAGCCGCTTCACCGATAGCCGCACGCCGGGACGACCGAATCGGTTCGCCGGTGTCGCCCACGCCTCGACCACGCTGCACAGCCCCCGCAGCACGGGGGTCTTGTCCTCGAGCTGGATCGAGAATGCGGTCTCGAGCCCGACGGGGCGGCTCGCGAGCGTCGCGACGAAGAAGCTCTGCTCGTCGCAGAACTTGTGGAACGTCGATACGAACTGCTGCGCAGTCGTGCAGCGCGTGGCCACGACCAGCGCCTTCTGCTTCGGTTGCGAAGCTGTCACCCGGCGATATTGTCGCCCGAAAAAGCGGCCGGCGGACGCGAAACACGCGCCCGGGGTGCCGGCCCAGAAAGCTGTTCAGCCCGCCTTGCGCTCGGCCAGCTCCAGCCCGGTGGAGCGGATGTTCGCTTCCACAACGACCGGGACGCGTAGCGAGTTCAGAACGAGGCAGTACTGCTTCGCATCCTCGAGGGTCTTCTCGACCTCCTCGACGTTGCCCGTGATGTCGATATCGAGCGTCATGATGATCGACGTGAAGATGAGGCCCTCGGGCGAGCGCTCGACGTCGCCTTCCAGGGTCGCGTTCCAGCTCTGAACCTCGATGCCGTCGCGGGCCGCGAACGCTTCGAACGTCGTCAGCATGCAGAGGCCTAGCGAAGAGAGGAGCAGCTGCTCGGGAGACCAGGTGGCCGCATCTCCGTCAAACTCTGAAGAGGGTCCACCGTGCAGAGTTGGCCGCGGCGGCGACACGATCTGCGCGCGCGAGGCAAAGGTACGGCAGACCTTCGCGCTGTAGTGGTGGGGGAACGGGACCGGCATGATGTCCCGAACACGAGCACGAACCATTCCACGCTCCGATGTGCTCGTTCGTGCGGCTGCGCCACGGCGCACAGCGGTGGTTTCCCTCGAATGTTCGGAGTTCCTACAGGTTTGCGCATTCACCGGCGAGCGCGGGGCGATCGAGGGCGTGCGAGCGTGCGACTGCGCGCAGCCTCCGTGGCATGCGCGCTGCAACTTTGTTTGTCATGCAGCGAGAGAAATCATGGACGTGGCGCCTGGGACGCTTCCTCGCGACGATGGCGAAGCGGCTCCAGTATCCGGCGCTAGCCAGCGTTCCCGTCAGCGCTGCGTTGCTCTCTCGGGTGAATACAATCAGCCCAGACCAGACGCTGGAGGACGCCTGTCAGCAGCTCGTGGCGCTCCGCGTTTCGCAGCTGCCGGTGATCGACCACGGCCGCGCGCTAGGTGTAGTTACCCGGGACGCAGTCGCGCACGCGCTCGCGGAGGCTGGTCCTCGGGGCACGATTTCGATGGCCGAGACGCGTCAGGTCGTGCAAGTGGACCCATCGGAGCCAGCGGCCGAAGTGCTCGCGAAGCTCCGCCAACATCCGGATGCCATCGCGCTCGTTGTCGACCACGGGTCTCCGGTCGGACTGGTGACCGCCGGCGAGCTGGCCGCGTATCTGTCGTCGCTCGAACACGCGGCGTGACGAGTTACGGGAACGTCAACGGGCACGCATCGAAGCTACCTCCGCTCGTCGGGTCGCTCGGCATCCCGAGCTCGGGCGTGGTCGCATCGATCGACATCAAGAAGGCGACGAGATCATCGAGCTTCGCAGGGTTCTGCAGCACGACGCTCATGTTCGCGTTGCCCGCGTTCGTGTGGAACGCCCACTTGCCGTCGGTGAGCAGCGACGGCAGCGTCGGCGCCTGCCCGTGGTGCAGATACGGCGCGCCGAGCGCGAGACCATAGAGCGACGGCACGTTGTAACCGGCGCGACCCTGGGCGCGCGGCGCAGCACCTGGACGCACCTCGAGGAGGTTCGTGGCGACGTCATCGTTCGGCACACCGAACGTCCCGACGTTGCGCGTCGAGCACGCGGTCTGCGCGATCGTGATCGGCGCGGGCTCCGCGGGACCAGTCGCATCCGAACCCAGCGCAGGCTGCGCCGAGATCAGCGAGCGCGCCTGACCCGCGTTGTCGTACATCCACGTCGTCGGGAAGAAGGCCGGGCGCGTGAACGACGACGAGCCGAGCGTCGTCATCGTCGCGCCGGTCGGCACGAAGTAGCGACGCGACACCGTCCACCCCGCACCACCGTGGCACTTCTGGCAGCCACCGTCGGTGAAGACCTGGCGGCCGCGTGCGACCTGCGCGGCGTCCGGAGCCTTGATCGCTTTCGGCGGCTGGATCGTCTTCACGAACGCGTCGATGTCGTCCCAGTCCTTGTGACCACAGATCGCCGTGGTGCTGTCGTCCTGGAGCTCCCTGAGCGGACGGCCGAGGCCACCGATACCGACGAGCGAGACCGGCGTCTCCTTGTCGAGCTGGTTGCACTCCGCCGCGGTCGGGGCGGTCGTGATCGCACCGAGGCCACCGGAGACGTCGCGCGTGTTGCGCTCGAAGTCGTGGTGCTCGTCGAAGATGCCGGTCCAGTTCAGCATGCGCATCTTCTGCGGACCGGCGCCGTGCGAGAACGTTCCGTCCTGTGACGTCGTCTGACGCGGACCCGACGCGAACACCCAGGTGATGTTGTCGGTCAGGCCGTCCGGGTGGCACGAGCCACACGATGACCAGCCCTCGCCGCCCTTCGCACCGTTGCTGCCCGCGTTCGACCACCGGCCGCGACCGGTGAAGTAGAACCGCCGGCCGCGCGCGACGCTCTGCTCGGCGGCATTCGCCGGAGCCGGCGCCGACTCTGCGGTCTGCGTCATCTGCTGCGCCGCGAGGTCGACGATCGCGAGACGACGTGTGAGCCAGCAGTTGACGTACGCGCGCTGCCCCTCTGTGTCGATCACGATGCCCGTCGGGCCCTGGCACTTTCCGACGGTGTCGTTCCCCGCGAGGTCGATCAGCTTGTTCTGCGTCGATCCGATGTCGACGCTCGAGATGCCGAACGTGACGCGCACCATCACGTCGCCAGCGCGGCCGATCGCGTAGCCGACGTTGGAGTCCTTCACGAAGTCGATGTCCGACAGCTCGCCGGGAATGAAGCGCGGGCTCGCGGCCGTGGGCGCGGGAATCGCGTCGACGATCTTGCGCGCGAGGTTCACGGTTCCGGCTGCGCCGGTCACCTCGGTGGTCGACGCGAGATCCGCGACGTGAACGACGGGGAAGACGTTGTTGTCGAAGCGCGCAGGGGCTTCGGGCGACGCGGACACCGAGGTGATGAACACCTTGCCGTTCGCCACCGCGATCGCGCCGAGCTGGTTCGGAGCCGCCTTGACGGTCGGGTTGCCGGCGACGCCGCCCCTTGGAAAGCCGCTATCGATCGGCGCGAGCGAGATCGACTTGTACGTCGATTGATCGGCGAGCGAGTAGACCCGTACCTTGCCGGTACGGCCATCATCCCTCGCTTCGCCGTTGGGCGTCGGAACGCCGAAGAACTGCGTGACGATCAGCGTCTCGTCGTCATCGTTCTCGTCGAGGTTGTTCGTCACGTAGAGCGCGCGCGGACGATCCACCGCGAACGTCGACGACACCGTCATCGACTCGGTGTCGATCACGCTGACGCGGCTCTCCGCGTACTCCGCGACGAACAGCTTCTTGCCGGTCGGTGACAGCGCGAGGCCGATCGGTTCCGCGCCGACAGAGACGGTCGCGTCGATCGATGGCGTGCCGCCCTCGATGCCAGTCACCCGCACGACCGTACCGTCCGCGCGGTTCGCGACGAACGCGGTCTTGCTGTCGGCAGCGATCACCACGCTCGACGGGTTGCCGCCCGTGGCGACCTTCGCGGTCCGCGCGTGATCCGACGTCTGAAACACGCTGAGCGTGCCGTCATCGGCGTTGACCACCGCGACGTGCGCGCGGTCATCCGAGAGTGCGACCGTGCTCGAGCGCGATGGCCCGAGTCGAACTTGCACCTCGGCCGGTGGTGGCGCGTCGTCACCCGCCGCCGGCTTGTCATCGCTGCAACCACTCGCACCGATCGCGAGCGCACCCGCTACCGCAGCCACTAGTCTCTTGTAGGTCTCGTAGTCGTCAGTCATCCGTGATGGCCCTCCTTCGAGACAGAGGAGGGGCTACCCGCGATGTCGCATTCTTCGTGTAAGTCGCCGAAACGTAGGTATCTTCGAAAGGTGCGTTGCCTGGCGTGTGTGCTCCTCGTCGCTTGCTCCGGTGGCGGCACCGCCGGCACGGGCACGGTCGTCTACAGCCACAGCATCACCGGCGCCCTCCATCTGAAGGACCTCGACACGGGCGAACAGCGCCAGCTCGCGGGCGGCCCCACGGGCGCGGTCGCGATCACGGGCGATGGTGAGTACGTTGCCTTCTCGCGCGGCGACCGGATCGTGCGCGTGTCGGATCGCATCGGCACGATCACGGAGCTGCCACTCGGCGGGAAGGGCTGCGCGCCGACACCGGTGTGGGGACCGAATCACTCGCTCTCGTGGTGTATCAGCGAGGCCGGTGGAAGCTACACCGGTTTCCTCCCGACCATCGGTGCCACGCCGCGCCGGCTCAGTGCGCACCGCGTGGTCGCGTCAGCCGATGGGTCGCAGATCGCGTACCTCGCGCTCGCCCAGCCCGGAGGCCCGAGCCCGCGTGGCGATCTGGTGGTCGAGAACGCAGACGGCTCGAACCGGCGCGTGCTTCGCGCGGATGTCGACGCCATGGTGATCGACTTCTTGCCCGACGGACAGCTGCTCGTCCAGGACCATCCGACGGACTTCACGTACGCGATCCAGCGGATCGATCTCGCGAGCGGCAGCACCACCGACCTCGGCCCCGGCGGCGTGAACGGTCTGGCAACGCCATGGTACCAGGTGAGCTATTCGCCCGATCGCAGCGAGGTGCTCACCGGCTCGAACCACGAGCTCCTCGCATTGAACATCGCAACAGGCGCGCGCCGTTCGCTGGCGCAGGTGCCCGCCGATGGCACGATCGGCAGTGCCGCGTTCATCGACCGCGACCGCGTCGTCTTCACCGTTCATCGCGACATGTCGGTCTCCGACATCGGCATGTTCCGCGAGTCGATCCAGCTCGGCGACCCGGGCGGGCAGATCACACTCGTCGAAGAGGCGACCACGAACTCGTCATGCCGGGTGATTGCGATTGCGCGAGCCGCCGGGTACGTGGCGTCGACGTGCGGAGGAGCAACCCTCGCCACGCTCGATGGACAGATCCTCACGAAGGTCCAAACTCCATTCGATCCGCTCGGGCTCAGCGCCGACGAGGGTGGTGTCGTCGTCGTGTTGATGGACGGCACCGTGAGTTACTTGTCCCGGCACGGTGAGCTCATCGAGCTCGCGCGCGCGGTGAGTGTATTCGAGCAGAGTCCTGGTGCTGATACCGGGCTACAGCCGTTCGCTGCCTACGCGCCCTAGCCCGAAAGACGTCGACGAGCACGGGCGCGGAGCGCGCGGCGGGCCTTGTGACCGGAGCGTGCGTCGCCGTGATGCGGAACGCGCTGCTGCAGGCGGCCGTCCACAAGTCCGCGCTCGGTCATGGATCCCCGCACCAGCGATCTTCCTCTCAAACCAAGGGATTGAAGGCTGACATCGCTCGCCGAGCGATCTCGTCGACGGTTCTCATCGCCGGCTCCCACGTCAGCGCGCTCGGCAGCGCGCCGCGCACCCCGCTTACGACGCGGACTCGACGGACTTCGGGTCCTTCGCGTACGAGATCAGCGCGGTGCCGTGACGCTCGATCACGTCCTCGTTGATCATCACCTCGGAGACCGACTGGCCCGGCGTGTCGTACATGATGTCGAGCAGCGCGTTCTCGAGGATCGCGCGGAGGCCGCGGGCACCGCTCTTCTGCTCGGCGGCCATGCTCGCGACCTTCACGAGGGCGCCCTTGCCGAACTTCAGCTTCACGCCGTCCATCTCGAACAGCTTCTGGTACTGCTTCACGAGCGCGTTCTTCGGCTGCGTGAGGATCTGCACCAGCGCTTCCTCGGAGAGCTCGTGGAGCGGAGCGATCACGGGAAGGCGGCCGATGAACTCCGGGATCATGCCGTACTTGAGGAGGTCCTCGGGCTCGACCTCCTGGATCAGCTCCCACTGCGAGCGCTCGACCTTCTTGTTCATGCCGGCGCCGAATCCGATCATCTTTTGACCGATGCGGTTCTCGATGATGTCCTCGAGGCCGGTGAACGCGCCGCCGCAGATGAACAGGATGTTCGTGGTGTCGACCTGCAGGAACTCCTGCTGCGGGTGCTTGCGGCCGCCCTTCGGCGGAACGCTCGCGGTCGTGCCCTCGATGATCTTCAGCAGCGCCTGCTGTACGCCTTCACCCGAGACATCGCGCGTGATCGAGGGGTTGTCGCTCTTGCGCGCGATCTTGTCGATCTCGTCGATGTAGACGATGCCGCGCTGCGCGCGCTCGATGTCGTGATCGGCGTTCTGCAGCAGCGAGACGATGATGTTCTCGACGTCCTCGCCGACGTAGCCTGCCTCGGTCAGGTTCGTGGCGTCCGCGATCGCGAACGGCACGTTGAGGATACGGGCGAGGGTCTGCGCGAGCAGCGTCTTGCCGGAGCCGGTCGGGCCGAGCAGCAGGATGTTCGACTTCTGCAGCTCGACGTCGTCGTCACCATTGTTCGCACCGGTCTGCTTGTGATCGATGCGCTTGTAGTGGTTGTGCACCGCGACCGCGAGGATCTTCTTCGCGCGGTCCTGCCCGATCACGTACTCGTCGAGCACCTTCTTGATCTGGGCGGGCTTGGGGATCGTGGTGGCACCATAGGACTGGTCCTCCTTTTCGATCTCCTCCGCGATGATGTCGTTGCACAGGCCGATGCACTCGTCGCAGATGTAGACGGTGGGCCCGGCGATCAGCTTCTTGACCTCTTTCTGCGCTTTTCCGCAGAAGGAGCAGGTCAGGGAAGCTCCGTCTCGTTTCTCGATCGGCATCAGAATCTTCAGCTTAGCTCACTTCTTCTCGGACTTCTCGTCGGGCTTCTTCTTGGCCGTGATCAGAACCTCGTCGATGATGCCGTATTCCTTGGCGGTCGCCGCGGACATGAAGTTGTCGCGATCAGTGTCGTTCTTGATCCGGTCGACCGGCTGCCCCGTGTGCTTCGAGTACAGCTCGTTCAGCGTGTCGCGCGTCTTCAAGATCTCCTTGGTGTGGATCTCGATGTCCGTCGCCTGACCCTGGAAGCCCGCGAGCGGCTGGTGGATCATCACGCGCGAGTGCGGCAGCGCGTACCGCTTGCCCTTCGTACCGGCGGCGAGCAGGAAGCTGCCCATCGAGGCCGCCTGGCCCATGCAGATCGTGGCCACGTCGCAGTGCAGGTACTGCATCGTGTCGTAGATCGCGAGACCCGCCGAGACGTGACCGCCCGGCGAGTTGATGTAGAGCATGATGTCCTTCTCCGGCTCTTCCGAGTCGAGGAACAGGAGCTGCGCGATCACGACGTTCGCGACGTCGTCGTTGATCGGCGTGCCGAGGAAGATGATCCGGTCCTTGAGGAGGCGGGAGAAGATGTCCCAGCCGCGCTCGCCGCGGTGGGTCTGCTCGATGACCGTCGGGACCAGATAGCTCATCGTCGGCGTCTTCGTCATTACCCCGACTCTACGAGCGCCCGACGGTCCGCGCAACGCGCCGAGGGGACGGCCGATCGACTAAATCTGCCTGCCGGATCAGCCAGGTAGCCCGATCCGTCACAGTTTTTCGGCGTCGCATCTACCTCTTCGATGCACCTCGACTACACCCGCGACGGCAAGCTCCTCGCGCTCGCGGATACGTCGGGCGTCTCGCTGATCGATGTGCGTACCGGCGAGCGCCGGCACCGAATCTCCGTCACCGGCGTCCAAGCGCTCGCTTGTGCTGGCGATCAGCTCTGGCTCGCGTCGCGGGAGGGAGTGCTCACCCGGTGTGCGTTCGACGGCCGCGTCCTCGGCGAGCACCCGCTTTCGCTCGATCACACAGCCCGCTTGATCGCGGCGCAGGTCGGTCCTGCTGCCGCGCTGTGGACCGCAGGCACACCTGTGTTGCTCGTCGACGATCTCGGCACCATCGCGAGCCTGCCCGCGGAGGCCGACGCGCTCGCGCCGGTCGCCGGCCGCCGCTACGTGCGCGGTGCGCGCGAGCGTCTCGTGCTGCCG
>JACCRC010000167.1 GCA_013813765.1 Deltaproteobacteria bacterium
GCCCGGCCTCCCCACGACCGATCTTACGATGATCGATGTCGCGAACGGGGGTGATCTCGGCAGCCGTTCCGGTCAAAAACACTTCATCGGCCGTGTAGAGCTCGTCGCGGGAGATCATCTCCTCGCGAACCTCGACGCCCTGCTCCCGGAGGAGCGTGATCGCGGTATCGCGCGTGATGCCGGCGAGGATCGCGGCGGAGGTCGGCGGCGTGCGCACGTAGTCCTTCTTCACGACGAAGATGTTCTCGCCCGTGCCCTCGGCGACGTAGCCCTGGGCGTCCATCATGAGGGCTTCCTCGAAGCCGCTCTTGAGCGCCATCCGCTTCGCGAGCACCGACGACACGTACTGGCCGCAGATCTTGCCTTTGTTCATCACCGCGTTCGAGCTCGCGCGCTGGTAGCCCGAGATCATGCACTTGATGCCCTTCTTCAGGCCTTCGTCCCCGAGGTACGCGCCCCACTCGTAGCAGGCGACCATCGTCCGAACCGGAGGCTCCATCGAACCGAGGCCCAGCGCGCCGTACCCGAGGTACACGAGCGGGCGCAGGTAGCACGACGTCATCTTGTTCGACTTGACGACGTCGGCACACGCCTGCATCAGCGCGTCGCGCGTGTACGGAACGTCCATCGTGCAGATCGAGGCGGAGTCGAGCAGGCGCTCGATGTGCTCGCGGAGCCGAAAGATCGCGGTGCGCCCATCGGTGCGCTGATACGCGCGGATGCCTTCGAAGGCTCCGACCCCGTAGTGCATCGTGTGCGCGAGCAAGTGGTCGGTGGCGCTATCCCAGGGGACCAGCGTGCCGTCGAGCCAGATCGTGTCGAGCTTCTTGATGCCCATGTACAGCTTCGTACCAACGCACGACTGCGATCACAAGGCACACAGAGGCGACGATCTCTTACCGCACACCACGTGACGCACTCCGCCGTGTATAGCGGCCTACGCACCGAGGAGGCGGAGGTACGCTCCGCGAATCTCGCGCTGCCAGCGCTCCACGTGCTCGAGGAGCACGCTGCCATCGGGAAACCCGGATCGACGCGCGAGCTTGTCGAGCTCGTCACGAGCCTCTGGCAAGCGATGAATGGGCTGGTCGTGAACGACACGCAGCCGATGTTCGATCTTGCGCAGGAACCGATATCCCTGATCGAGTAGCTCGATCTCACGTGGCGGCGCGATTCCGCACGCTGCCGCGGCACGCAGCGCTCCCTCGGTGGCGGTGGTCCTCAGCTCGGGATGCGCGTGGCCGTGAACGAGCTGCAGGTACTGCGCGGCGAACTCGACGTCCATCACGCCGCCCGAGCCGGTCTTGAGGTCGCTTCCGCCGCCGAGCTCGCGCTCGATGCGGATGCGCATGCGCGTGATCTCGTCGGCCACCGCGCGCGGATCCGCGGGCGTCGCGCCGTAGACCGTCTCCTGCGCGAGCCGCTCCACCTCCGCGCCAAGCGCTCGGTCGCCCGCGACCGCCCGAAGCTTCGTCAGTGCCTGACGCTCCCACATGCGCGCGTCGTCCTGGTGATAGCGGCGCCAGCCCGCGAGCGACGTGACGAGCAGGCCCTGCGTTCCCGAGGGGCGCAGACGTGTATCGACTTCGTAGAGCCGCCCGCGCGGCGTGCGCTGTCGAAGTGCGCCGAGCAGTCGCTGCGCGCAGCGCGAGAACCACTCCATGTCCTCCTCGGCGCCCGTGTACACGAACACGACGTCGAGATCCGCGGCGTAGCCGAGCTCGCGGCCACCGAGCTTGCCGAGCGCGAGCACCGCGAGCTTCGCGTTCGCCGGTGGCGCTCCGTAGCGCGGCGCGAGCTGCGCCTCGACGATCGAGAGCGCGCGATCGAGGCATGCCTCGGCGATCGCCGTGAGCTCCAGGCACACCGCGAGCGGATCGAGCGCGCCTCCGAAATCCGCCAGTCCGACCCGCAGCACGTGGCCGTTCTTGACCTCGGCGACCGCGCTCCACACCGCTTCCGGGTCGTCGCGATCGACGGTCGCGACCCGCGCATCGAGATCCGCCGTGATCTGCGCGACCGTGCGTGTCGGCGGTGTGAGCCCGATCTCGACGAGCAGATCGATCAGCTCCGGCGTGTCGATCAGCGTGCGGGCGAGGTACGCGCTCGCGCCGAACAGCGAGCCGAGCAGGCGGACGAGCGGCGGGTTCTCGTCGAGCAGGCGCCACACCGTCCACGCGGCACCGCGGCGTGCGATCAGATCCCCGAGGAAGCGCAGCGCCTGATCCGGATCGGCGGAGGCCGCGATCTCCGCGAGCAGCGTCGCGCCGAGCCGCGTGGCGCGCTCGGTGGAGCCAGGCGCGAACGGCGAGCCCGGGTTGCGCCGTGCCCGTGCCAGCTCCGCGCGCGCTGCGGTGACGTCGCGAAACCGGAGCCGCACGAGCGCGGCGGTCTCGTCATCCTCGGACAGCTCGCCGCGCACGATCGGCGCGACATCCGCGTGGTCGTCGGTCGCGTCGCCGAGCGTGGCGAACAGCCGCGACACCGCCGAGGTGTGCTTGAACAGCTCGATCGCGAACGCGACGTCGGTCGGATAGCCGAGCCGCTTCGCGAGTCGCACGCGCGCGAGATCATCCTCGGGCACGATCTGCGTCTGCAGCCCGGCCTCGAGCTGCAGCACGTGCTCGACGTGGCGCAGCCAGCGATACGCCCGGTACAGCGCGAGGTGCTCGTCGTCGCCGACGAGGCCGGTGAAGAGCAGGGCGTCGAGTGCCGCGAGCGTGCCGCGCCGCCGCAGCTGTGGCCGCTTGCCGGAGTGGATCAGCTGCAGTGCCTGGGCGAAGAACTCGATCTCGCGGATGCCGCCCTCGCCGTTCTTCACGTCGAAGCCGCCGGAGCGCACGAGCTCGCGCTTGATCCGGCGGTTCAGCTCGCGCACGTCGTCGATCACGGTCGGAGAGATCAGGCGCGGGAACACGAACGGCCGAAGCGTCGCCATGATCTCCGCACCGAGCGCGCGATCGCCGGCGCACGGCCGCGCCTTGATCCATGCCTGGCGCTCCCACGGCCGGCCGAACGTCTCGTAGTAGCGCTCGAGCGAATCGAGCGAGCTCGCGATCGCGCCCTTCGCACCTTCGGGGCGCAGCCGCAGATCGACGCGGAACACGACATCGTCCTCGGTGACCTCGCTCAGCGCGGACGTTATCTGCGTGCACAGCTTCGCGAAGTACTCGTGGAGCGAGAGCCCACCGACCTCACCTTGATCCGAGGAGTAGACGTAGATCACGTCGACATCTGACGAGAAGTTCAGCTCCTCGCCACCGAGCTTGCCCATCCCGATCACGGAGAGCGTCGCCTCGCGCGAAACGCCGTCGTCGTCGACGTAGATCGGAGCACCGTAGCGCGCACGCAGCTCGGCATCGTGGAACGCGATCGCGGCGTCGAAGCACGCGTCGGCGAGGCGCGCGAGCTCCCGGCCGACCTCGGTATCGAGGCCGAGCTCCAGCTCGCGCACGCCCAGGCGGACCAGCTCGTCCGCGCGGATCCGGCGCAGTGCGGCACGCAGCTCGGTGCCGGAGGTCACCC
This sequence comes from Deltaproteobacteria bacterium, assembly GCA_013813765.1. Classification (GTDB taxonomy): domain Bacteria; phylum Myxococcota_A; class Polyangia; order Haliangiales; family Haliangiaceae; genus JABFXX01. The sequence continues at coordinate 3,526 of JACCRC010000167.1, forward strand.
CTGCGACAGCGCGGTCGAGCTCGTCAACGAGTACCTCGCGCGACTTCTCCCGACGCAGGTACGGGTCCGCCGCGACCCTCACGAGCCGGTGAGGGTCCCGGGTCAGGAGCGTGGCGAGGTAGGGGGCGGACCGGCAGGCCAAGCCCACGACCTGGAGGGCAGAGTCGTCCAACCCGTCGAGATCCAGGCCCGTTTGCGACGCCGCCTCGCCGAACCGCTCGGCTCGCCGCAGCGCGTCCCCCTCGTCCGGCGCGCCGCGCGCGAGATCGACGGGGCTCCACACGCCCGACAGCATAGCTTGACAGGTCGCATGGGCCGGCTTACCCAAGGTGCTGATTCTTCACGCCATGCGAGATCTGTATGAAGTCCTCGGGGTCGAACGTCAGTGCAGCGCCGGCGATCTGAAGAAGGCGTACTACCGGCTCGCGAAGCAGTACCACCCCGACCACAACCCGGGTGACAAGGCCGCCGAGGAGAAGTTCAAGGAAGCGGCGAACGCGTACCAGGTCCTTGCCGACGAGGATCAGCGCGCGCGGTACGACCGGTTCGGCTTCGATGGCATCACGCGTGGTGGTGGTGGCGGCGGCTTCGGCAACGTCGAGGACATCTTCTCCGCGTTTGGCGATCTGTTCGGCGACTTCTTCGGCGGCAGGACCAGCGGTCGCCGGCAGCAGCCGCGCGGTGCGGACCTCCGCCTCGATCTCGGCCTGATGTTCGCCGAGGCGGTGTGGGGAACGACGAAGGAGGTGAAGGTCCAGCGCCAGATCGCGTGCGGCTCGTGCAACGCCACCGGTGCGAAGCCCGGCAGCAAGCCCGAGACCTGTTCGTCGTGTCAGGGCAAGGGCCAGGTCGTCCACTCGCAGGGCTTCTTCATGGTGCAGACCACCTG
>JACCRC010000182.1 GCA_013813765.1 Deltaproteobacteria bacterium
CCTATGACGACGCGCACCCTCACGATGCTGGTGATCATGGCCGGAACTATCGGGGGCGCATCAGCGGCCCCCAACTCGATCGGCGCCGAAGGCGACAGCATCGCCGTGGGGTTCAACGCCAACGATAGTTGCGACGACCTCCTCGAGTGCATCGGCAACTTCGGCGCGGACGCGAGCTCGAGCTTCGCGACAGGCTGGAGCGGGGCCAGCGTCCGCACGTACATGGGCGCGAGCGCCGTGAACACGCAGCAGGCCAACGGGGCGAGCTGGATGGGCCACGGTCCCTCGCAGAGCTCCGCACTCGTCGACGCGGGTGGCGCGCACACCGTCGTGCTCAGCTTCGGCGGCAACGATCTACTGCAGCCGCTCGGCGGAACCATCCCGACGAAGGAAGAGATCCGCAGCAAGGTCCGCGCGAGCTTCGACGCGCTGTCCAACGCTCCGTCGGCGTCGCGGCCCGCGCAGGTGATCGTCAACGCGGTGCCGAAGGTGACGCTCCTCCGCACGCTCATGAAGGACCGCAAGCACTTCGCGTTCGAGACCTGCCAGGGTATCTGGGACAACTTCTCGGGTCCGGTCAGCAGGGATCTCAAGGTGTGCGACGTCCGCTGGTGGAACCCGCTGTCCTGGCTGTGCGGGATCGCAAATCTCATGCAGAAGTGGACCAACTGGGTCGACGGCCTGAAGAGCGCGGTCGTGTGGGCGTGGGATGCCGTCGGCACTCCGCGGTTCCCCGGCGGCTACGTGCTCAACAGCGCGGCACCGGAATCCAACCGCACGCTCGCAGCGGCACGACAGGTCGAATACAACCAGGTGCTCGCCGAGGAGACCGCGGCGTACAACGGCCGCAACGGCGTCAAGTTCGTCTACTCGTCGGCGCTCGGCAACTACGTGTTCGACGCGAGCCAGGTCTCGCAGCTCGACTGTTTCCACCCGAACCGCACCGGGCAGAAGGCGATCGCGCAGATGGTGTGGAATCAGGTCCGCACCAGCGTCTATCCGATGGGTGTCTACGCCGGCACGCCCGGCACCGGCAGCACCGACACGTCACCGACGGTGGACACCACCGCCCCGGTGATCGCGACGGGTTGGACCGGCAGCTGGGCGAACAGCTACACCCAGCTTCGACAGACCGTCCCGACCGCGCGCGGCAACGCGAGCGACCTGTCCGGTGACCTCACCGTGATGGAGGTCTGGGCACAGAACTACGGTTACGACTCGGCCTACGCCTGCGTCGGCGGCGCCGGCTGCTACATCGGCAAGGTCCGCGAGGCGAACCGCGTCCACGACATCATGATCGACTTCTACAGCGGCAACGGCTACCTCGACGACGCCGGCAACTGGGACTACTGGCGCCTCAACGTCAAGCCGCAGGACCACCGCGGCAACGGCACGACGATCTACTCCGGGTCCTGGTACTGACCTACGCGAGCGGACGCAAGATCGCGCGTCGCACGCGCTCGCCGAACGACACCGTCGACGCGACGAGCTCCGAGAGGTCCCAGTAGTCGCGGTGATCGACGATCCGCCCGCCTGCTGCGTGGACCCGCGTGACCCCGTCGACCGCGAGCGCCGGCCCGCGCTTCGGCTTGCCGCGCATCGTCCACTCGAGCACCGCGTACGACTCGTCGCCGATCGCGGCATGGATCTGCCACTCGAGGGTCTGCATACGCCCGAGCAAACGGCGGTTCAGATCGACGAACGCCGCGATGCCGTGCACCCCCTGGATCGGATCGCGAAACCGGATGGTGTCCGCGTACAGCCGGGGGATCTCGTCGAAGACCGCCGGCGATCCCGGGACGAGACGCGGCAAGAATTCGGCGAGCCGTTGGGGAAGCGCACTCATGGCCGGCGAGCGTACCGTCTGGCCGCACTTCCGTTGCCAGCCGTGACCCCGAACCCGATGGTGAACACGGCCTCGCGGTGGTCGGTGGTGCTCGACTGGACCAGCAGGATCCCGATCTCTGGCTGAACGGTTGCGCGTGCAGGCGCGCCGATCGAGAGGCCGACGGCACCTCCAAGGAGGAACACGTTGCTCGAGTCCCCGGATCCGGGCCGCCAGACTCCGCCCACGCGTGGCGACAACACGACCTCGGTTTCACCGTCGAGCTGGAGGCCGACGTACAGCGTCGGATACGCCGCGGCAGCGACGGAGGGGGAGAGCGTGCGCGACTCATCCCATGCAACGACGCCGGGGAACGCGAGCGAGACCGCGATCGCGCGTGTCTCGTGAAGGCTGATCTTCGGAGCGACGCCGACCGATGAGATCGCGTCGCCGATGCCAGCCGAGCGTCCGAGCTGGAGGCCGACCTCCGCGGTGTCGGTGACCCCATACGCGACGTGCAGCTCGCCGAGGTAGAATGGAATCAGCTGCGTGTCGTCGGAGATCGACATGCGCGAGATCCCGGCCGAGACGCGCGTGTCACCGGTGCGAAGCGTGCGTGCCGACTGCATCTGCGTGCAGCCGACAAGCGCGACCGTGGCGAGGAGCACGCGAATCACGGCACCCTCCGGAACGCGAGCCCCACGTGGTACTGCAGGAACGCGCTGCCAGTGGCGATCAGGTCGAAGCCGCCGATGATGTCCACCGCCGGGTGGACGGCGGCGACGAACGCGATGCCGTAGTCCTGGCCGACGTAAGTCGCGCTGCGCGGCAGTGATTCGTTCTGTTGATCGGGCTGGAGCTGGCGGTAGTACCCGAAGTACGCGCGGCCCTGAAGGCCGAGGAAAGCGTTGACCTGCGCCTGGACGGTGACCCCGGCAGCGACCGTGACGGTGTCGGTGGGCGCGTGCATCTCGAAGTTCCTGAGGTGGTTGTCACCGATGCGCGCGTGGACGACGACCGCGGAGCGCGACGACAGGCGGCGCTTCGTCGAGAGCACCAAACGCAGCAGGTAGCGATCGATGCGCGGGGACGCGACGCTCGCATGGAAGAGCGCGGTGATGGCGAAGCTCCTCGCGAACCCGACGGTCACGTCGCCGCCGCCGCCCTGGAACGTGTTCGTGCTGTCGAGGTGCGCGCTGCCGAGAAGACCGAAGCTGACGTGGCCGCCGAGCTCGAGGCCTGCAACGCCGACGCGCGCGTTCATGCCACTGTCGAGCGTGGCCGCGCCGCGGACGGACGGATAGTAGGACGACGGGTAGTCGATGATCGAGCGATGCGAGAAGTACAGGACCGGCATCGCCTGCACGGCTCCGCTCGGCAGCACCAGCGGGCGTTCCACCAGCGCGAGCGGATACCGCGGCGGCGGCTTTGCGGGTGGATCCTCGCCGGGCAGCCGGTCAGGATCGGTGGGCGGCGCTGACGCCACTGGGCGCGGGGCCACGACGAGGACAGCGATCGAGAAGGCTAGCGCGCCGCGCGGCGAGAGGGGCATGAGGGGCGTATCGACCACGCGTCGCAGCGGTTGCGCGTTTACGCCACGGGCCGCACAAGCGGCTGAAATCGCTTCGCTCGCGTGCGGCAGAGCGCGTGCGGGTGCGCCCCGACGCGACACCAGCGCGCGCAGTCGATGGCGCAACGGCGTCCGTCCTACCAACTTAGGTTAAGCCGATGGAGGCATGACGGCTGCAATTCACCGGTGCCGCGATGCACGCGGTGCAACGGCGAGAAGAGGAAACGACTCACGTTCGCGGCGACGTGGACGCGGAAGCCTCGGCGGCGTCCTCGGCGACGACCACCGCTGACTACCAGCGCTACCTATCGCGCTCGCTCGGGTTCATCGCGCCGCTCGAACGGTGCCTGATCGACACCACCGGCCTCACCGCATACGTCGACTCGCACGAGTCTCTCGAATCCGTCGTTCATCGATGCACGTTTCGTCACTTTCGTCTCCATCCGCCGAGGAGTCATGAATACACGCGAATCAACTGAGCCCGTCCCTACCGAGCACAAGACCACCGAGCTGTGTGGGGATCAGGTGTACGTCGGCGTTCGTTGCATGCGACCCAAGCATCACGAGGGTGATCACGAGTGCTATCGCAACAGCGGTGCGCCTGCTCGATGGAAACCCTGAGCTCTGGATCGTTCGCATGCAGATTGCACCTGAGCCCGCCATGATCTCGTGGATGCTGGCGAGACTGAAGCGCGAGACGCAGGCACTGCGCGCCTCCGCCGACGAGGGTCGCCTCGAGCCGCTTCACACGACTGCAACGGTCGCCAGCTATGCCACGTACCTGTCGCGGATCTACGGCTTCGAAGCGCCGATCGAAGCGGCGTTCCTCGGGACTCGTGACCTCGCCCACGTCGTCGACCTCCGCTGGCGGCCACAGGTCCGTCTGCTGAAGTCCGACCTCATGGCGCTGGGAATCGTCGATCCAACAAGACTGCCCACGACTTCGGTGCCTCGGTTCGCAACGGTGGCGGAGGCCCTTGGCTGGATGTACGTCAGCGAGCAGAACACCATTCTTCACGGCCAGCTTCACCGTCACTTCGCCCGGTGGATCCCCGACGAGCTCGTCGCCGCGGGATGCTACCTGGTAGGCGTCGAGCGCGTCGCCGGCACGCGGCTCGACGACCTGGGAAGCATCCTCGACCTGTACGCAACGAGGCCCGAGATCGCCACGAAGATCGTCGACGCAGCGTGCACTGCGTTCCGCCGTCAGCGCCTGTGGTTCCTGAAGAGCCTCCCCCTCGAAGTCTCACGAGACGTGGCGCGCTGACTCGATATCGCGTCGTGAGCCGCGTGCTCACTGCGGGATCGCGGTGCCCTGCTTCGTCAGGCACTCGCCGGCCGTCTTGCCGGCCTTCATCGCGACGTTCGCGTCGTTGCCACGAAGCTTCGTGCCGGACTTCGTGAGCTCGGCGGTCCACTCGGCGAACCGCTGGGCGACCTTGTCGGCGCACGCCTTGTCGTTGCACTTGCACGCGTCATCGGAGATCGCGAGGTACGCGACGATCGCCGGGTTCAGCTTCGCCATGCACATGTCCATCTTCGCCTGCGCTGCCTGAAGCGCGCCGAGGTCCGCCTTGTCGAAGTCCTTGTTCTGCTCGCCGAGCGTCGTGACCTTCGCGGTCACGGCATCCGCGCACGCCATGTCCTTGCAGGCGCACGCCTCGGTCGCGAGCGCTTCGAGCTTCGGGAGCAGGTCGCTCTTGCCTCCGGTGCTGCCTGCCGACTTCTTATCGCAGGCAGCAGCGAGGACGAGGCAGGAGACGAGAGCGATCTTGAAATGCATGCACGATCGGTATCACCGACTCAGGGAAACAGCGACGCGTACGCTGCCGTGTTGTTGCTCACCTGATCGTCTGATTCGTGATCAGATCCGTGATGAACGCGGTGAGGTCGGCCCGCGCAGCCGAGAAGTCATGAAGCGACTGTTCGATGGTCGCACGGAGCAGCAGTACGTCGTCGGGAGGCACCGCGAGCTTCCACCAGCGCCCGAGCGTTGCCTGTGCACGCCCGATGGGGACGCGGCGACGGCGCTCGCCAGTTGTGGATCTCGGCGTGGACGATCGGTTCGAGCACGGAGTGCTGATCCTCGTCGACGCGATGCGCTTCGCGCTACTAGCCCGCGTGTCCACCGAATCGAACACCGACAGAGGCCACCGTCGTGCCGAATACGAATGTTGCTTCGATTGATTCGAACGATCCGTTTTTAATGATGAGTCGTAGCCGCGATCTATGAGTATTAGCACTCAGTAGGAATCGTGATAACCGGAGTGATGCGTATAAATCCGCGTGCAGTCCGTCGAACACAATCGGGGCTGGTGCGCCCTCGAGACAACGTAAAGGCACGCACGATGGAGCTCTCGCTCCTACGGCAGGGCTCGCCGGAATGATGTCGTGGAGCTCCTGCGTAGCCTGCCGTTCCGCGCTGACAGGACCGGACTCGGTCGTCGTTTGGCGTAGGCTTGCTGGATGCATTGCGGCATCGTCATTCTCGCTTCGCTCGCTCTGACCGCGGATGTTCGCGCTGATCCACTCCGACTGGACAGCTCGCTCGGCTTTTCAAACATCCAGCAGCAGGCCAAACCACGCGTCGGGACGCCGCGCGGCGAACGCCTGGTCGATCAAACCGCATTCACCCTCGCGCTCGCCGCCTCGTACGACGTTCATCGCCATCTCGCGGTCGGCGCGTTCGCCGAGCTCGATGTCGGCGTTCGGCGCGCCGGTGAGCTCGAGGGATTCGATTCCGATGGCCGCGCCACGATCGATCCGGCGATCGGCGGTTCGTACTCAGAGATCTGGACCGGGGTCGCCGTCCGAGGACAATGGCGCAATCTGTTCGTCGATCTTGGCTATGCGCTCTTCGCTCGTCGCTGGGACTCCGGCCGCGACGATCTTCCCGCCGCCGATGGCGGGACCGACGGTGCATTCTCACCGCAACGATCCGTGCGCTGGCTTGCTGCGATCGGCGGGACGATCCAGGTCAGACCTTGCCTTGCAGTCGTGCTTCGACTCGAATGGCGAATTCGCTACTACGACGAGCGCGACGGCCAGCCATTGATGGATGGCATCATCCACGGCACGCAGGAATTCCGGCCGCTGGTAGGCGTCGCGTGGCGACCGCGCCTGTAGCGCCGGCATCTCGCCCGCAGCACCCCCACGAGGCCGGGGCGGTCGATGGCAACACGCTTTCATCTCTTGGAATTGACAGCAAGGAGTTGCTCGGGCCGATCAACCAGCGGCTCCGCGCGGATGGCAAGCCCGAGGTGACTGCGGCCCAGCTCGAGGCTGCGGCCAAGGACCCACTCGGCACCGCGGTCCGCACCGGAGATATCGATCGTGCGATGCTGGTCAAGGCGCGCGCTGTTCCTGGCGCTCGCTGCTGCCGTCGGCGGCGCGCCTCTGACAGGTCAACGTGATCGACGCCGTGTCGACGTCGAGCGTCGACCGATCGTTTCGTAGCTCACCGGCGGCCGGCGGGCGACGGGTTGTAGCGCTCCGCGACGGCCCGGCCGGCGGTCCCACCGGTGATCAAGATCGTTCCATCGCACAGCCGCGCGGCCTGATGGTTCGCGCGCGGCACGGCGAGCCGATCCGTCGGCACGATGTCGACGGAGTCGTCGAGCGGATCGAGCCGCACGATGAACGCGGTGTTCGTGATCGTGTTCGTCGTGGTGCGCCCGCCGGTGATCAGGATCCGTCCGTCGGCGAGCTGCGTGACCGTGCTGTCGGTGATGCCCGCGGTCTCGGGCATGTCGCCGGCCGACACGAAGCCCGCGTCGAGCGTGAATCGTTCGAGCGTGGTGATCGGCGTGCCACCCGCATCGACACCGCCGACGATCAAGACGCTGCCATCGGGCATGCGCACCGCCTGGTGACGCGAGCGCGGGATCAGCATCCGCGGTGCGAACTTCAGCGGATCCGCGAGCTCCTCGGCGAGTGGCTTGAACAGCTCCGCGATCGAGACGGGCTGGCCGATCGCATCGAGGCCACCGGCGACGAGCACGGGCGCGCCGAGGTCATCGCCGAGGCGAGTCGCGGTGTGGCCGGTGCGCGGATGCGCGAGCACGGCTCGCAGGGTCCGCACGTCGACTCCGGTCCCGAGCGCGAGCTCCGAGATCACGCCAACAGGCGGGCCGCCCGGTACGTTGCCACCAACCACGATCACGCGGCCGTCGGTGAGTGACGTCGCGGTCAGCCCGATGCGCGGGATAGGTGCCTGCAGATCGTCGACTCGCTCGACCCTGCGGGTCGGGTCGACGAGCTCGAGGTAGGCCGCGCCGACGCCGCCGACCTGCCCACCGATCACGACGACGCGTGGCGGCGACGCGCCGACCAAGGCGTGAACGGCGCCATTGCGCGCGTCGATCTCGCCGACGTTGACGAGCGCGCCGGAGAGCGGGTCGTAGCGCTGCACGGTCGAGACGTCGAGGCCGTGGGCATCGCCTCCGAGGATGAGCGCGGTACCGAGGTACGACACCGCGCCACCGCGCAGGCGATCGATCGGGGTCACGCCGAGGTTCGCGAACTTCACGCTGCGAGAGAAGAACAGGTGCGGAGTCGGAGGCGCGTTCTTCGCGTCGACGTGAAACGCGCAGGTGCGCCCGTACGCGACGTTGCTCGCACCGCGAAACCCGGTCATGTGGATCACGAGGTCATCACCGAACGGTGCGCCGGTGATCGCGATCTGCTCGCCCCTGCTGAACGACGCGGACACCAGATCGCGCTCGTTGCCCTCGTGCGCGACCGTCATGATGATCTCGTCGAGCTCCGGGAACGCCGACGCGTCGTTGTCGTCGACGGGCCCCTCGATCACCGGCGACACCACGACCTCGTCGCTGCATGCACAGAGCACCGACGCGACGAGCACCGCGCGCGTCACCACGGCAGCGGCTCCCCCGGCTTGGTCGTGAACGTCGTCGGTGTGGTGTCCGACGCTGCCGCCGCGGTGATCGGCACGAGGATCGCGGCGGCGAGCAGTGCCGCACCGGCGGCCCACACCCACTTCGACTGGTACCAGCGCTGCCTGTTGTCGGGTGCGAGCATCAACCGCAGCGCGTCGGCCACCGGCTCGAGATCCCCGCGCACGGTGACGGTGCGGCGATCGAGCTCGCGGCCATCCGCGCCGACCAGTCGCACGACTCCGAGCTGCCCGGTGAGCTCGACGACGGCGAACACGCTCGCACCCGCGGTGCGCGCCTGGATCAGCATCTCGTCGGCGGTCGGTGGCGCGATCGGCGTGTTCCGCGCGACCACCGTCATCTCGCCCGCGAGCTCGACGCGCGTACCCCACGGCTGGTGGGTCGTGCACGTCACCGAGACCCAGTGCGTCCCGAGGAGGCGCGGCTGCGGCGCACTGATCGGCACGCCATCGATCATCGCCTTGCAGCCCTGCGGAACATCGACGGTCAGCACGGCCTTCGGCCGAGCGGCAAGCGTGGCGCGCACGCGGTCGAGCTCGCTCGCGACGCGCGGTGGGAAGCGCGCCGGATCGAGCACACGTGTCGGTGCCACGGTGATCGCGGCGACGAGCTCGTCCCACGCGGCGGTCGCGTCATCGCGCTGCGTCGCGAGCAGGCCGCGGTAGAGGAACAGGTCGGACAGCTGCGTCTCCGACAGATCGGAGGCACCCGTTCGATCGATCTCGGCCTTCGCGTCGGTGAACAGGCGCGCGGCGTCCTCGAGCTGCAGCGCATCGAACGCCGCGATCCCGCGCTTGATGGTGGCGGCCGTGTCGGCGTGCAGACGCGGGGCCGGCGACTTGTCCAGAATGGCAGCGCCGGCATCGCGGGCCGCGGCCTCGACCGGCGTCAGGCGCATGCCCGGGGTCCAGGCGATCACCAGATCCGCCTTCGGCCTCGCTTCCGCGGTCGCCGAGACGAGCGCGGCGGCGACCAGCAAGGCAGACAATCCGCGCACCGAGGACGATCTTCGGCCTCCTCGGGCCAGGGGTCAACCTACCGGCGGGAACAGGGTGACCCGCGGCACGCTATACTTACCCGGATGAGCCGCGCGCTCGGCCGCTACGAGCTGCTGCGCCCACTCGCCCGGGGCGGGATGGCGGAGGTGTACCTCGCGCGCCGCAAGTCCGCGGGCGTCGAGAAGTGGTTGGTGGTCAAGCGGATCCGCGCCGAGCGGGCGACCGACGTGCGGTTTCTCGACCTGTTCGTGCGCGAAGCCCGGCTCTCCATGAGCCTCGCCCACCAGAACATCGTCCCGGTCTTCGATTTCGGCCGGATCGACGACCAGGTGTTCCTCGCCATGGAACGCATCGAGGGCAAGGACCTCGGCTCCACGATCGCCCGCGCCGCGACGAAGCTGCTCTCGCCGATGGCAGCCGCATTCATCGCCGCCGAGTGCTGTCAGGCTCTCGACTACGCGCACCGGCGCAAGAGTCCCGAAGGCGCAGCGCTCGGCATCGTGCATCGCGACGTCACGCCGCGAAACATCCTCTTGTCGTGGTCCGGCGAGGTGAAGCTGACGGACTTCGGCATCGCGGCGCTCGCGGGAGATGCCGCGTCGAACGTCACCGGTACGCCCGCCTACATGGCGCCCGAGCAGGCGAAGGGAGAGACCGTCGACGCGCGTGCCGATGTCTACGGCGTCGGGCTCGTGCTGCGCGAGCTCCTCACCGGCCAGCGCGCGCGTCCCGGCGAGGAGCGCGAGGCGACGCTTGCCGCTGCGAGGGACGGCACGCTCGTGCCTTGGAGCGCGGGCATCGATCCCGCACTCGTCGCGATCGTCGATCGCGCCACCGCGACGTCGCCCCACGACCGGTTCCCCGACGCGAGCGCGATGCTGGCCGAGCTCGACACGTTCATCGTGGCCGAGCGCGCCGCACACAAGGCCGAGGCGCCGGCGCGCCAGCTCGCTACCTGGCTCGACGCCGTGTGGGGCACCGAACGCGACGACGAGGGTGACGGTGGCGAGGTCGAGGGCAACCACCTCGTCAGCTTCCTCGACGATGGTGGGCTCGGTGTCATCGGCACCGGCACCGAGCGTTCGATGCTCGCGACCGCGGCCGAGGAAGCGCCGGTCCCGGCACCGCGCGTGGAGGTCCCTGCTCCACCGCAGCCGCCCCCGATCCCGATGAGCGCGATGATCCGCGGCGCCGTGCTGATGTGCGTGCTCGCGACTGCCGGTGGCTTCGGCCTGACGTGGCTCATGTCGCGCGCGAATTCGAGCGCCGAGCTCGTGTCGGATGCAGCGCCCATCGCGATCGTCACGCCGCCGATCGACGCCGGCGCGGTGCCGATGGCCATCGACGCGGCGGTCGACGCTCTCGCCGATGCGCCGATCGATGCAGCACCATCATCACCGCCGGATGCGGGACCGCGCGTGCGACCGGCGAAGATCGATGCGAGCGTTGCTCCCGATGCTGCCGCGGGATCCGCTGCGGTGACACCGCCGCCGGTCGTGCTCCGGCGCGTGACGATCAATGCGACGCCATGGGCCTACTTCACCGTCGACAGCGATCCCACGCAGTACCAGACGATCAAGACCATCCAGCTCGCACCGGGCCAGCACGTGATCCACTTCTCGAATCCGGTGCTGAAGGTCGAGCGCGACGTCACGATCGACGTTCCCGTCGACCGCGATACGTCACACGTCGAGCGACTCGGCAACTGACTTCGGCGGATCGCGGTCGAGCAGCACCGTCGCTGCGCCCGCCGGAAGCACGACCTTGCCGTCGGAGCCGATCGTCGTCACCGCGGGCAGCGGGCCGATCTGACCGGTGATGAGCCGCGCGCCGCGCTTGAACGTCAGCCAGCTCCACCCCCAGTGGAACATCATCAGGAGTCGGTTCCGGAACCCGACGAGGAACATGATGTGGACCGCCCACCAGAGGAGCCACGCGAGGAAGCCGTGGTGCGCGAACCGCTTCGTCGCGACCACCGCGGATGCGCGGCCGATCGTCGCCATGTTGCCCTTGTCCCAGTACTTGAACGCCCGGCGCTGCGCCGGTGTGGACTTGCCGCGCGTCTCGGCGGTGATGATCTTGCCGACGTGCTTGCCGCCCTGCAGCGCACCCTGGGCGACACCGGGAACCTGCTCGCCGCTCGCCATGTGCATCTTCGCGAGATCGCCGATGACGAAGATCTCCGGATGACCCGGCACCGAGAGATCCGGAAGCACCTCGACGCGGCCGGCGCGATCGCGCGGAACGCCGAGATCACCGCCGAGCGGCGAGGCCTCGACGCCCGCGGCCCACAGCACGGTGCGCGTGCCGACGGTGGTGGTCGTATCCCCGCTCTTCACGGTCACGGAGTTGCCCTCGATGCGTGTCACGAGCGTGTTCAGCTTCACGTCGACGTGGCGCTTCTCGAGCGACTTCCTCGCGGCCTCCGAGAGCTTCGGCGGATACGCGGACAGCACGCGGTCACCGCCCTCGTACAGCAAGACGCGAACCTGCGTGGGATCGATGCTGCGGAAGTCGTGAGCGAGCGTGTGCAGCCCGATCTCGCCGAGCGCACCGGCGAGCTCGACGCCGGTCGGCCCCGCACCGACAACGACGAACGTCAGCCACTCGCGCTGCGCGACAGGATCGGACTCGCGCTCGGCCGCCTCGTACGCGAGGAACACGCGCCGGCGGATCTCGAGTGCATCCTCGACGGACTTGAGCCCCGGTGCGAGGTGCGACCAGTCCTTGCCGAAGTACGAGTGCGTGGCGCCGGTCGCGAGGACCAGGAAGTCGTAGTCGAGTGAGCCGTCATCGAGCGTGATACGCCGCTTCGCGACATCGATCGTCTTCGCCTCGGCGAGCAGCACGCGCGTGTTGCGCTGCTTCGCGAGCGCCGCGCGGATCGGATACGCGATGTCGCTCGGGTTGAGCGCGGCCGTGGCCACCTGATAGAGCAGCGGCTGGAACAGGTGATGGTTGCGCCGGTCGATCAACGTCACGGTGACCGAGGCGCTCGCGAGCGCTCGAGCAGCCGCGAGTCCGCCGAAGCCACCGCCGATGATGACCACGTGGGGACGGCGTTCCATGATGGTCTTCGATGCTCCTGCCCGCCGAACCGGTGCTAGTCGTGTTGCGTGCGCGTGCCCGCACGGTACCGGAAGCCCGCGGCGTGTGGAATCATCGCCGCGTGAATCGGTTGGGGCTCGTGCCCTGGGCGCTCGTCGGTGTCTTCGCCTCGGTGGCCGAGGCGAGGCCGATCGAGTTTCGTGTGTTCGACGACGTGAACGGTGATGGGAAGCAGGGGAACGACGAGCCCGGAGTGCCTGCAATCGTGTCTTACAGCGGCATGCCGCTGTTCGTGCCGACGGATGCGGACGGTCGCGTCACCCTGGAGGTCGAGAACGGCATCGCATGGGTGCGCGTTCCGTCGGGATTTCGCCCCGGGCCCGTGTGGGCGCAGCTCGACGGAAAATCACGAATCGACTTCGCGCTGCGCCGGTGGGCGCCTCCGCCCGGTCCGCTCACGTTCGTCGCGACCTCCGACTCGCACTCATCGTTCGCGCACCCGTTCTGGAGTGACCTCGAGCCTGCCGCGTACGCCGCGACCCGGGCGGATCCTCCACCGGCGTTCTTCACGATCCTCGGCGACCTCACGCAGAACACGACGCCCGCTCAGTTCGTGCTGCAGGATCGGCTGCTCGCGAACCTCGATGTCACGTACGTGCCCGTGCCCGGAAATCACGACTGGTACGACGGCGGGAAAGCGTGGCGCGTGCACTACGGTCCGGACAACTACAGCTTCGACATCGGCGACGTGCACTTCGTCGTGTGGAACATGATGATGCGCGACGAGGACACCAAGGCGTTCTTCACGAACGAGCTGCGTGATGTCGCGCCCGAGATGACCGTGGTCGCGATGACGCACGGGCCGCCCAGCCCGGCCGTCGTCGCGAAGCTGCGCGAGCTGGGAGTCGACTACGTGCTGAGCGGACACACGCACACCAATCGCGTCGTCGATCACGGTGGCATGATCGAGCTCAACCACGAGCCAATGCTGATGGGCGGGCTCGACTTCACCCCCGGTGGCTACCGGATCATCACGATCGATCGCGACGTGCTGACGAGCGAGCATCGCACCACCGTCGGCGAGCCGTCGATCCGCAGCGTCGCGCCCGCGCGCCGGCAGTGTCAGCCACCCGGCGGCGGAGCGATCATCGCGGCCACCGAGATCGATCCGCGCGGTGGCACGGTGACGGCGCGGGTCGATTGCGGCACGCCGATCGCACTGTCGTACGGCGGTGGCTGGAGCTGGCGCGGCACCCTGCCCGCGCTCGCGCCCGGCGAGCACTCGCTGACGCTCGATGCCATCACGAGCGACGGCGAGCGTCTGTCGAGCACGACCGGCATCGAGGTCTGTTCGGCAGAGACCGGCACGCTCGCCGGCATCGAGTGGCCGCAGCTCGGCGGCAACTCCGCGCACACC
>JACCRC010000214.1 GCA_013813765.1 Deltaproteobacteria bacterium
GCGACATCGTTCCGCCCTCGCCCTTGTTGTCGGCGCGCAGGACGAACACGAGGTACTTCACGCAGACGACGATCAGCAGCGACCAGAACACGAGCGACAGGACGCCGAGGACGTTCTCCGCGATCGCGGCATCGGTGCGATGCGGATTGGTCGCGCCGAAACACTCGCGCATCGCGTACAGCGGCGAGGTACCGATGTCGCCATAGACGACACCGAGCGCACCGAGCGACAGCCAGGCCATGTCCTTGCGGTTGGTCGGCGCCTTGTGCGCATGGCCCGGGAGAGGGGCCTCGGGCGTGCCCGTCGCATCCGATCTGGCGGTGTCGTTCATTCGGGCGCGAGGCGGCGGGGAGGCCATCCACCTGGTAACACGGCCGATCGCCGGATCCAATGGGTGGGCCGCGCAGGTTGACAGCCCGTCGCCTCGTCGGATATCGCATGCCCCATCCGCAGGAGAGTGCCGTGAATCTGAATGCTTGGAACAAGGTCCTGATGGTCGCGGCCTTCGCCGTCCTGGCGGTTGGCGGTTGCGACAAGCTCGGTGGCGGCAAGGGGAAAGGCAGCGGGAGCGCGGGCTCCGGCGGCACTGGCGCGGCGCCACAGACCGGGACGATCGTCATCGGTCACTACGCGTCCCTCACCGGTTCGGAGGCCACGTTCGGCGTGTCCACCGACCATGGCGTCATCCTCGCGATGGAGGAGCGCAACGCGGCGGGCGGCGTCAAGGGTCGCCAGATCGAGCTGAAGACACTCGATGACGCGTCGAAGTCGAGCGAGGCAGGCAACGTCGTGCAGCGCCTGATCAGCGAGGATCACGTGGTCGCGCTGATCGGCGAGGTCGCGTCGGGCAGCTCGCTCGCGGGCGGCAAGGTCGCGCAGCAGTTCGGCGTGCCGATGATCTCGCCGTCGTCGACCAACAAGAAGGTGACCGAGGGCCGCGACATGGTGTCTCGCGTCTGCTTCGTCGACGAGTTCCAGGGCTACGTCGTCGCGAAGTTCGCGAAGGATCAGAAGCTCGACAAGGTCGCCGTGCTGTTCGATCAGGCGGCGCCGTACTCGAAGGGCCTCGCGGAGACGTTCAAGAGCGAGCTCGAAGGCCTCGGCGGCACGATCACCACGTCGCAGGCGTACACCGCCGGCGATGCGGACGTGTCGGCGCAGCTGCAGTCGATCAAGACCTCCGGCGCACAGGCCGTGTTCCTCCCGGGCTACTACACCGACGTCGGCAACATCGTGAACCAGGCGCGCAAGCTCGGCGTGACGGTCCCCTTCCTCGGCGGTGATGGCTGGGACAGCTCGAAGCTCGCCGAGATCGGGGGCGCCGCGATCGAGGGCAGCTACTACTCGAACCACTACTCGTTCGACGAGGCGCGCCCGGAGGTGAAGGAGTTCGTCGCGAAGTTCGAGAAGCGCTGGGGCGAGACCCCCGACGGTCTCGCGGCGCTCGGCTACGACGCGGCGCACGTACTCTTCGTCGCGATGGAGAAGTCGCCGTCGCTCGGCGGCAAGGACCTCGCGGCCACGATCGCAGCCACGAAGGACTTCCCCGGCGTCACCGGCAAGATCACGCTCGACGCGAACCGCGATGCGCAGAAGCAGGCCGTCGTCGTCCAGATGAAGGGCGGCAAGCCGCGCTACGTCGCGACGGTCGTGCCGAAGGGCTGGCCGGAGCCGTCGCCTGTCGCGCCAGCGGCAGGATCGGGATCGGGCTCCGCGACGAAGTGACGTGAGCAAGCTCCTTCAGACCCTCGTCAACAGCATCGCGCTGGGTAGCCTCTACGCGCTCACCGCGCTCGGCTACACGCTGGTCTACGGGGTCCTGCGGTTCATCAACTTCGCGCACTCCGACGTGTTCACCGTCGGTGCATGGGTCTCGTTCTCGATCGCGACCGCGTTCGGTTGGGCCTCCACCGGGTCGCCGTGGTTCGCGATGCCCCTCGTGCTGCTGCTCGCGATGGCGCTGTGCGCGGCGCTCGGCATCATGATCGAGCGGCTCGCCTACCGTCCGTTGCGCAAGGCGCCCCGGCTGAACGTGCTGATCACGGCGATCGGCGTGTCGCTGTTCCTGCAG
This sequence comes from Deltaproteobacteria bacterium, assembly GCA_013813765.1. GTDB lineage: Bacteria > Myxococcota_A > Polyangia > Haliangiales > Haliangiaceae > JABFXX01. The sequence goes on from JACCRC010000214.1 coordinate 2,072, forward strand.
AACGTCGGGCAGCTGCAGTGGGTGTTCGGCACGCAGCCGCAGAGCATGCCGCCAGTGCTCGAGGACAGCTCGGTCGCCGAGCTCTCCGGCGTGCACATCCGCATGGTCGACCTCGTCGTCGTCAGCCTGACGATCGTGCTCCTCGGCCTCCTCGAGTTTCTGATCTACCGGACCAAGCTCGGCCGGGCGATGCGCGCGGTGTCGTTCGACGAGAAGACCGCGTCGTTGATGGGTATCAACGCGAACCGGATCGTGTCCATCACCTTCGGTATCGGCTCCGCGCTCGCGGCAGCAGGCGGCATGTTCTTCGCGCTCAAGTACGGGAGCATCAAGCAGAGCGCCGATGCGACCTGGGTGCTGCTCGGCCTGAAGGCGTTCGTCGCGGCCGTGGTCGGCGGCATCGGGAACGTGCGCGGCGCCGTGGTCGGCGCGCTGCTCATCGCGTTCGTCGAGATGTTCGGCGCGGCGTATTTCTCGCCCCACATGCGCGACTTCTACGTGTTCGTGATCCTGATCGTCGTACTGCTGGTCAGGCCGAGCGGTCTGTTCGGCAGCTCGACCGTGGAGAAGGTATGAGCGACCCGACGCGCCCGCTCGCCGCCCGCATCGCCGGCCTCACCCCGAGCGTCTTCGGTGCGGTGCTGCGCTCGGTGTGGCCGATCGTCGTCGGGTTCATCGTCGCGCTGCTCCTGCAGGCAGCGCTCGCGCCGATGCTCGGCCCGTTCTACGCGAAGCTCCTTCTCGACATCGGGATCGCGATCGTGCTCGCGGTGTCGCTCAACATCGTCAACGGGTTTGCGGGGCAGTTCTCGCTCGGCCACGCGGGCTTCATGATGGTCGGTGGTTACGCGGCGGCGCTGATCACCTACTACGGGTCGATCAAGCTCGGCTGGATCGAGCCCGGCGCGTACGGCGTCGAGGTCCACGGCGGCTTCATGGGCCCCGGCGACCTGCTGTTCCTGTTCGCGTGCGTGTTCGGCGGCGTGGTCGCGGCGCTCGCAGGCCTCGTCGTCGGCTTGCCCTCGCTGCGCCTGCGCGGCGACTACCTCGCGATCGTCACGCTCGGCTTTGGCGAGATCGTGCGCGTGCTCGTGCAGCAGAGCTCCGACGTCCTCGATCCGAAGGCCGCGGCCGAGGTCGGCTGGTTGACCGCGTCGAAGCACCTCGGCGGACCGCTCGGTTTCACCGGCACGCCGACGTACGTGTCACCGACGCCATGGCTCGAGGATGCCGCCGGCAACCAGACCGGCCACGCGGGTATCTTCTTCACGTTCATCTTCGTCACGCTGGTTCTGATCGTCGCGTTCCGCCTGAAGATCTCCACGCACGGCCGCGCGCTGCTCGCGGTGCGCGAGAACGAGGTGGCGGCAGAGGCCGTCGGCGTGAACACGTCGCGCGCGAAGGTCGTCGCGTTCGTGACGGCCGCGTTCTTCGCGGGGATCGGCGGCGCGCTGTTCGCGCACGAGGTCGGCACCACGCTGAATCCGAAGGAGCTCGGCTTCCAGAAGTCGATCGACCTCGTGATCATGGTCGTGATTGCGGGCATGGGATCGATCTCCGGCGTCGTGTACGCCGCGACGATGCTCACGATCCTCCCCGAGCTGCTGCGCGACTCCGCGGAGTACCGGATGCCGATCTACGCGCTCGCGCTGATCGTCGTCATGATCGTGCGGCCGCAGGGTCTGTTCGGGATCCAGGAGATCTGGGAGCTCCGCCCGCGGCTGCGGTTCCTCAAGGGGGCGGTGATCGGCGCTGCGATCGGAGCCGCCTCGTGGCTGCTGTTCGGCTGGGTCCTCAAGGTGATCCACGACGACGCATCCAAGTTCTTGCTGGCGCTGCGCTCCTTCATCTCCGCGCTCAGCGCGATCGGCAAGCTCGTGCTGCTCGGCGGTCTCGTCGCGGTGGCGATCTTCGCCGTGATGATGGTCGCCGGCGCGGTGTTCGAGAAGCTTCGGCCGAAGAAGCTCCCCACGGCGACCGCGATCGCGCGCGAGGCGTCGAGCGAGCGCGCGGGCGCCGACCTCGCGAACGCCGAGGACTCGCCGAAGGCCGAAGCCTCCGACGACAAGGACGGTGGCAGGTGACCGCCGCCCTCGCCGCGAAGAACCTGTCGCTCGCGTTCGGCGGCCTCAAGGCCGTCGACAAGTTCTCGATCGAGGTCCCGCAGCAGGGCCTGTGCGGGCTGATCGGCCCGAACGGCGCGGGCAAGACGACGGTGTTCAACCTCTTGACCGGCGTGTACCAGCCCGATGCCGGCGAGATCACGCTGGGCGTGAACCGGCTGAACGGCAAGAAGCCGTCGGCGATCGCCCAGGCCGGCCTCGCGCGCACGTTCCAGAACATCCGCTTGTTTGGCGAGCTGTCGGTGCTCGATAACGTGCGCACCGCCGCCGGCGTGCGTGCCCGCAGCGGTCTGTGGCGCAGCCTGCTGCGCACGCCGCTGTACCTCGCCGAGGAGCAGGCGATCGTCGAGCGCTCCATGGATCTCCTCGACGTGCTCGGGATCGGCCACCGCGCGGGCGAGCAGGCGAAGAGCCTGCCGTATGGCGATCAGCGCCGGCTCGAGATCGCACGCGCGCTCGCGACCGAGCCGAGGGTGCTCCTGCTCGACGAGCCGGTCGCCGGCATGAACACGCAGGAGAAACGCGCGATGCGCTCGCTCATCGAGTCGCTGCGCGAGCGCTTCGATGTCGCGATCCTCTTGATCGAGCACGACATGGGCCTCGTGATGGACATCTGCCACCACATCACGGTGCTCGATCACGGCGTCACGATCGCGACCGGAAAGCCCGCGCAGATCCAGCAGGACCCGAAGGTGATCGAGGCGTACCTCGGTGTGCCCGAAGACGATGCCGATGCGGCGGTCAAGGACGGCAACTGATGGCGCTCCTCGAGGTCAACGGCCTGCACGTTCACTACGGCGGCATCCACGCACTCAAGAACCTGTCGTTCTCCGTGGAGCAGGGGCAGGTCGTCACGCTGATCGGCGCGAACGGCGCCGGCAAGACCACCACGCTGCGCGCCATCTCCGGTCTCATCCGGCCGTCCGCCGGCACCGTGCGCTTCGCCGGCAAGCCGATCACCGGGCTGCCGGCGCACGAGATCGTCGCGCTCGGCCTCGCGCACGCACCCGAGGGCCGCGGCATCTTCGCGAACCTGACCGTCGACGAGAACCTCGAGATGGGCGCGTACCTCCGCAACGATCCCGAGGGCATCGCGAAGGACCGCCGGCGCGCGCTCGAGCTGTTCCCGCGGATCGAGGAGCGGCTGCATCAGAACGCAGGCACGCTCTCGGGCGGCGAGCAGCAGATGCTCGCCATCGCGCGCGCGCTGGTCGCGAAGCCAAAGCTGCTGCTGCTCGACGAGCCGTCGCTGGGTCTCGCGCCCCAGATCGTCCAGCTGATCTTCAAGATCGTGAAGACCATCGCCGCCGAGGGCACCACGATCCTGCTGGTCGAGCAGAACGCCCACCAGGCCCTGAACGTGGCCCACATCGGTCACGTCCTCGAGGTCGGCACCCTGGTCACCTCGGCGCCGGCCGCCGAGCTCGCCCGCGACGACAAGATCCGCAAGGCCTACCTCGGCGTTCATTGATACCGGCGCAACAGTCCGTTGCCGTCGTTGCCTTGCCCTCCGAAGATCGCTCGGACAATATCCGCGGCATGAAATCGCTCGCCCTGATCGCCGTGCTGCTCGCCGCCGCGTGCGGCTCGAAGTCCTCCTCGTCCACCACGCCGACCGGCGGCGGTGACGGCTCTGCCGTAGCGGCGCCGCTCCCCGACGTGCCGTTCGACAGCTTGAACCACGATCAGAAGATCCAGTTCATGAAGGAGAAGGTCGTGCCGACGATGGGGCCGCTCTTCAAGGAGCATGACCCGCAGGAGTTCGCCGAGTTCGGCTGCGTCACGTGCCACGGCGAAGGTGCGAAGGAGGGCAAGTTCCACATGCCCAACGACAAGCTTCCGAAGCTGTTCGGTCCGAGCATGGACAAGCACAAGAAGGAGGACATCGAGTGGATGGGCAAGGTCATCAAGCCGACGATGGCGAAGATCCTCCAGGAGCCCGAGTACTCCGAGCAGGTCCCGGACGGGTTCGGTTGCCTGCACTGCCACGAGCAAGAGAAGTGATGCAGCGCGTTTGAGCGCAACTCGTAGGCTCGTGCGCTGACGCTCGCAGATTGCGTGCCGCTCGTTTGTTTCCGGCGTGTTTGCGATGAATGCCCGCTGGAAGCGTGTGATCTCGGTTCGGTAGTGGCGTGGTCTATGCACCTACCTCCCTCAGGAACTCAACTAAGGGAGATAGATTCCAATGCCGACCATCCGTAATCAGGAACAGAGCAACAAGGGCGACGGCCAGAAGCAGCAGCCGGGCCAGCAGCGCCAGCAGGACACGCAGCAGGAGGATCAGGATCTTCCGGTGGAGCGTGATCGCGGCGGGAAGATGAACGAGGAGCAGGAGGAGCTGGGCCAGGAGCGCCAGAAGCAGGGCAGCTTCGAGCCCGAGATCGAGGACGAGGAGAGCCTTGGCGACGAGGAAGTGGAAGTAGAGGACGAGGAGGACGAGGAGGGCGACGAGGAGGAGCAGCGCGTCACGCAGCGCAGCCCGGCACAGGGTCGCGACATCGGCACCGAAAAAATGCGCAAGTAAGCGACGACCGAGCAACTCAACTAGCTTCGACTAACGAGGAACCCGGCCGCCGCACGCGGCCGGGTTTTCATCTTCAGAGGGCGCCATGGACATCATCAAGTGCATCAAGGCGGATCATGACGAGGCGGAGGAGCTGTTCTCGGAGCTCGCGCGCGTGGCGCACGATGATCATCGCACCAGCGATGCCATGCGTATCGCGGTGCGGCTGGCGTGCGCGATCAAGATCCACGCGCACGCGGAGGAGAAGGTCGTCTACGAGGTGATGCGCGACGCGAGCGAGGAGCTCGCGTCGCATTCGCGCGAGGGAAATTACGAGCACGAGACGCTCGACCTGTTGCTCGATCGCCTGGTCGTGCAGCGGCCGGGACCCGAGCTCGTGGCGATCGTCAAGGTCGCGCACACCCAGTTCGTTCACCACGCTCGCCACGAGGAGGAGGGCATCATCCTGCCGCAGCTCCACGCGGCGCTCGCGGATGGAGCGAGCCTGCACCTCGCGCATGACTTCCTTCACGAGAAGCGGCGGATCCGTCCGGCGATCGAGCGCAGCGTCGGTCCCGCGGTCCGCGGCACGCACGACGGTCTCGGGATCCACATCAGCCATCACCGCCGGTGGTGACGTCGACGAGCGTCGGCTGAAGTACGCGGACTGCCTCCTTCGGATCGATCGCGACCAGGAACCCGCGCGCACCACCGTTGATGTAGATCAGCGGCAGCTCCGCGATGGTCTGCTGCAGGTACACCGGCATCTTCCGCCGCAGGCCGAACGGTGACGTGCCGCCGACCTGATAGCCCGAGTGGCGGTCGGCGACCTCGGGCGTGCACGGTGCCACCGTCTTCACGCCGATCGCGCGGGCGAGGTTCTTCGTCGAGACCTCGCGGTCGCCGTGCATGAGGATGCAGAGCGGCTGCTTCGTGTCGTCCTCGAAGATCAGGGTCTTGACCACCGCGTGCTCGTCGACGCCGAGTGCGGCCGCCGAGGCAGCCGTCCCGCCGCGCGGCTCCCAGGGGTAGAGGTGGGGCTCGAACGAGACCTTGGCCGCCCGGAGGGCCCTGATCGCCAACGTGACCGGATGCTTGGGCACGGCGGGATCATAGGGCTATAACCCCCCCGTTCGTATGAAGGCGCATGAGCTGTCCGCGCACGTCCATCACGAGGACGCCGATGACGAGGAGCACAACCGCGGCGGCGAGCGGCGCACGCGCTGGGTGATCCTGCTCGCGACCGTGATGATGGTCGGCGAGCTCATCGTCGGCAAGCTGACCGACTCGATGGCGCTCACCGCGGACGGCTGGCACATGGGCACGCATGTCGGCGCGCTCGGGCTCACCGTCATCGCGTACTGGTACGCGCGCACCCGCGCCGGCAACGACACGTTCAGCTTTGGAACCGGCAAGGTCTACGCGCTCGCGGGCTTCACGAGCGGCATCCTCCTGATCGTCGTCGCGCTGCACATGGGCTTCGAGAGCGTCGAGAAGCTGATGCACCGCCAGAACGTGATCTACGACGAGGCGCTGATCGTCGCGTCGATCGGCCTCGTGGTGAACGCGGTCTCCGCGCTGCTGCTCTCGAAGAATCATCACTACGGGCACGGGCACGGGCACGGGCACGATCACCACGGTCATGATCACAAGCACGATCACGACCACGAGAAGCCGAACGCGGCGAAGCCCGCGGCCGGCACGCTCGACTTCAACATGCGCGCCGCGTACATCCACATCCTCGCGGATGCGATGACGTCGGTGTTCGCGATCATCGCGCTGTCGCTCGGCAAGTGGGCCGGCCTCTGGTACTTCGATCCGCTGACCGGCATCGTCGGCGGCGTCGTGATCATCTGGTGGGCGATCAGCCTGTGCCGTCAGGCCAGCGGTCAGCTGCTCGACGTCACCTCGTCACCCCGTCACGAGGACGTCGTGCGGCACAAGCTCGAGGCGATCGACGACGTCCGCGTCGCCGACCTCCACGTCTGGGAGCTCGGGCCCGGTCGCCGCAGCTGCATCGTCTCGATCGTCACGTCGACGCCGCGGGACGTGGACTACTACCGGGACATCGTCCTCGCCGCGCTGCCGATCGCGCACCTGACGATCGAGATCCACGGGTGCGCGCTTCCCCATAGTGACGATGTAGGGAACGAAGCGCAGGTTGCTCATCGTCACGAGCACTGAGCACGGTCAGTGCAGTTCTCTCGCTGAACCTCGCGACGGCGGCACCATCGACGACGGAGACGGCTGCTTCATGGCCGGCGGTCCCTCCGCGTACATGCGCCACGTGTCGACCGCCGGCTCCGATGGCGACCTCCTCTGGACGCACACGACCGATCACGCCGATGAGGCGAACTTCGGGCGCTGGAACCTCGATCTCGCCGAGGGCGGCACCTACAAGCTCGAGGTCTACACCGACAAGGCGTTCGCGCAGTCGACGCAAGCTCGCTACACCGTGCACGCCGCCGGCACCGACCATGACTTCATCATCGACCAGACGCACGCCGATGGCTGGCAGCCCCTCGGCGAGGTCCAGATCGCCGCCGGCGGTGAGCAGTGGCTCCACCTCTCCGACAACACCGGCGAGCCCGGCGCGGAGACCGTGCAGCTCGTGTTCGATGCCGTCCGCCTCACGCGCGTGGATCCGGGCTCGGGCTCGGGCTCAGGCTCGGGCTCGGGGGACGAGATGATGGACGAGCCCGGCGAGAACGGCGGTTGCAGCGCCGGTGGCTCGAGCGGCCTCGTGATCGCACTCGCCGCGCTCGGCCTGCGCCGCCGCCGCCGCTAGGCGCCCGTGATGCGTGCGGCTCGCCGCAGTCGCATTGCGCGTCGGACCCTCGTACCAAGGCGCTTCATGCGGCAATCTTGGACGCTCGGGCCTATGAGAATCCTGCATCGATTCGGGCTTCGACCTAGCTCCGCGCAGCGACGCCAGTTGACAGAGCTTGGCGTGGATATCGGGCCAGGACTACCTGACATCCCTCTACCTGGTGGAGGAGGAGCAGACCTACTCGTGGCATTCGACCTGGACGAAGAGCACCCGAACTGGGCGGCAGCTTCCTCGCTGTTACGGAAGTTCCCTCGTACAGAGTTCACCGCGAAGGAAGTCGATTCGGCGCAGTGGGTTGGAGGTCAGTGCGTGGCACCACGGCTACCCGCAGCCTGATCAGGATGGCTTCGGCTATCTGTCAGCGACCTATGACCTCGCGGAGTGGTGCGAGAGCTGCGGCATCGGGGCAAAACAAAAGGCGCCGTTCCAGATGAAGGGCGAGCCTCGGTGGGGGCGCAGGGGAGTGATGCAGCTGAATTGGATCTTCGGCGAGTTGTTCGTAACACCCGAGGTAGGGAGACACGTCTTCGAACCGGCTGGAGTGAGTCACAGGGTTGTCCTCAGCACCAAAGGTGCCGAGCTCACGTCGGTGGTGCAGCTCGTCATCAACGACGAAGTGAACATCGATTGCGACGGGCTCCCCGCAGAACATTGCAGACGCTGTGGTCGCACCAAGTATTCGGTCGTTTCACGCGGACGGTTCCCGGCGCTGCGCGATACGCCCAGTCATCCCATGGTTCGTACTGCCCAGTACTTCGGCTCAGGTGCGTCGGCATTCCAGTCGCCGCTCGTGAATCACGCGATTGCTCGTGCCGCCTCGGAAGCGAACCTTCGTGGATGGACGCTCTGTCCGGTGGCGCATCAGCTGAGCTGGTAGCGATGACATTGGAGCTCGACGACGATCAGGCGCTCGTGTTGTTCGAGTGGCTCTCCCGCCACGACGACGCTCGCACGTTCCCGTGCGAAGATCCGGCCGAGGAGCTCGCCCTGTGGGCGCTCCACGGCCAGCTGGAGAGTCGGCTCGTCGCGCAGTTCCACCCCGACTACCGCGCGTTGGTTGCGTCGGCCCGCGCGCGTTTGCGCGACCGCGACGGAGGGCCACCCACGCCAGCGACGTGAGGATCGGGTTCGGGATCTCGAAAAACAAGTTCACTCCACGAGGCGAACGATGGCCGATAACACCAGACAGGGCTCCACCACCGACCCCGGTGATCGCTTTTCCAGTGAAGACTGGCAGAACTCGTTGTCGACGCACTTGTTGACGCAAGCATCGTCGACAAACAGCACTTCGCCAGAGCGGTAAAGATCGTCGCCGAAAGAAATCGACGTGCGTAAGGTCGCTGGTGACTACTGACGAGCGACGGGGCCGTCTACCGCCAGACTGCGACGGCGCCGCTGCGTTTGCCGCCGAGAGACGGACTACTCGTCACAAGTGGTTCGAAGGCAGCATGCGGTCGTGAAGGACACGGACGATTTCGAACCCGTCATTCACCTTGCGGAAGAAGATCACGTGTCGCTCGCACCTCCATCGCAGGAGCTCGGGTCGCTTCGGCACCGACCGAGCGAGCCGGTACTTGTGCGGAATGATGTCCTCACACGTTTCACGTAGCAGCGCGATGTACTTCACGAACTGCTCTTCGCCCCACTCGGACCAGGTGTAGACGCCGATCTCGAAGAGGTCGTTCTCGGCCTCTTCGCTGTAGTGAACCTGGTCAGCGCTTCGCCTGCGCACGCCGGACCTTCGCGTTGACGCGGTCCCAGACGCCCGGCTTTGCGCGGGGGCTTGCGACGCCGGCATCGAGCGCAGCGAGAAGTGCCTGTTCCTTGCGCTCCTCCTCGGCCATGCGCCGCAATGCCTCGCGCATCACCTCGCTCGCGGACGAGTAGGCACCACTGCCCACCTTCTCGCGTACGAACTCCTCCAGGTCTTTCCCCAGCGTGAAGCTCGTCGTCCGGGCCATCCTCAAGGTGTACTAGGATCCAAGTACAACGTCAACGTGCCCCCGCTCAGGATGGCCGGGTCCCCTCGAACAGCGAGATGATCGCGCGGGCGACTTCCTCGTCGAAGCCGTTGAGCGGGCTGGCGCGCACGAACCGCGCGGCGAGTGAGCCCATGTCGTAACCGTCATCCACGATGACCATCGTCTCGACGCTGACATCGTTCGCGATCATCCACGCTTCGATCTCCTGCCAGCGCGCGCCACCAAGGACGGGCGTCACGCCTATCAACGTGCCGTCGATGCCTGCGGCGCTCAGCTCGTCGCGGAGCTGCTGAAGGTCGCGACCGCGGCGCCAATCCGACGATAGAACGATCGCGGCACCGGTCGTGCGGAGCACGTCGGAGAGTCGACGCGCGAGCTCGGGCTCGATCCAGCTTCGAAGTCCGACTGACGTGGCGGGACGATAGCCGGTTCGATTGAGGACGCCATCCACGTCGAGGAACAGCACTCGCACCGATGAGGCCGACGCTAGTCGCTATCGCGGCCGCTGGGCCGCGAGGATGTGCGCTTCTTGCGGCCCTTGCCGACTGCAGTGGGCTGCACCGCTGCGTTGAGCGTCGGCGCACCGACCATCAGGTGGCCGGCGTCGTTATCGAGATCCTCGCCGCGGATGTTGTTCTTGCCCTGCGCCGCGACGGTGTGCGCGGTGCGGCTGACCTCGGAGACGAGCTCGCGCGAGTTGCCGGGCCACGGGCGAAGGAGGCAGGCCTCGATCAGCGTCGAGTGGATCTGCAGCGCGGGCTCGGCGCCGCGCACGGCGTCGTGGACGAGGAACGACATCTCGTCGGGGCGGTCGCGCAGCGGCGGCAGGTGGATGCGGCGGCCCATCAGCTTTGCCACGATCTCGGCCGGCATGCCGAGGTGCTCGAGCGCCATCACCGCGGTCGTCACGACGCGGAGGTTCGGCCGGGTCTCGAGGGCCTTGATCAGCGTTGCGAGGTTCGGCGCGCCGAGCTTGCCGACCTGCTCGAGGATCAGCGTCTCGATGTCCGGGCCGAGCACGCGCTCGAGCGGGACGGCCTGGATGGTCGGGTTGAACACGGCCTCGGGCCGGTTGCGGAGCTTCGCGTAGCCGCGCGCCATGCGGCCCTTGCCGCTGCCGGGCTCGCCGAGGATGACGAGGTTGATCCCCTGGGTCGCGACCTCTTCGACCTCGCGCCAGACGTGCGCGGTGCTCGGGCCGACGATCGCGTCGTGCTGCGTCGACATCGCGCCGCCCTCGAAGCGGGTGATGTCGTCCATCAGCACCGAGACGGTACGGCCGGTGCGGACCACCGATGGCGCGGTGACGGTGACCTCGCGATCGATCAGCGCGTGACCGCCGGCGTACGTGCCGTTACGACTTCCGAGGTCGGTGACCACGAAGCGCTTGTCCCGGTGGCTCACGCGGGCGTGCTGGCGGCTGATCCGGTCGTCGGTCGTGGTCTCGAGCAGCTCGCGACCGATCACCAGACCGGCCTCCGGGATCCGGAACGCCTGGACCACGGGCACCGCTCCGCTCCACACGACCACCACCCCGGGCACAGGGGTATGTGGAGGAGGCGCCCCATCGGCCATGGCCCAGTATACCGCCGGTTGGCGCCCCTGAGGTACAACGGGCCATTCCGACGACGATCCTCAGCTTCGACATCGGCCAGACCCTGGTCGAGCTGGATCTGGACTTCCTCGCGCTGCGGCTCCGCGAGCGAGGGCTGGAGGTCGCACCTGGTGCGCTCGCCGCGGCGTCTCCGGCGGCCTGGGCCCACTACGACGTGCTGACCGACCAGGGCATCGGCCATCCCTGGCGGGAGCTGATGGCCGCGCTGGTGCACGGGGCGGGGGTGCCGGCCGCGCAGGTCGATCCGATGGTCCAGTGGCTGTGGGAGCAGCAACCCACGGTGAATCTGTTCAGGAGGCCGATCGCACCGATGGTCGAGCTGGCCCGCGAGCTGCGCGCTGGCGCCACACCGCTGATCGTGGTCTCGAACTCGGAGGGGCGACTCGCCCAGCTGCTCGCGGAGATTGGCCTAGCGGATCTGTTCGACGTGGTCATCGACTCGGGCCGGCTCGGGATCGAGAAGCCGGACCCGCGGATCTTCGAGCACGCGCTCGCTGCGATCTCCGCGCCGGCCGATGCATCCGTGATCCACATCGGCGATGCATGGTCCGCCGATATCACCGGCGCGCTCGGCGTGGGGTGGCGCGCGATCTGGTACGGACGGCGCGCGCGGCCGGTCGATGATCCTCGCGTCGGCGTGGCCGCGGATGCCGACGGCGTGCGCGCTACGCTGCAACGCTGGGGCGTGCTCTAGCGCCGCTCGCCGAGCGCGCGAACAGCCGCGCGGCTGGTGTGCCGGGACGCGTGCTACGCTCGATGCGTCATGTCGATCGCTGACAGGACCGGGTCAAAGACGGTCGCCGATTGGCTGGCCTTGCCCGAGAGCTCTCGATTCGAGCTGATCGATGGAGAGCTCGTCGAGAAGGCGGCACCGACCTTCGAGCACGGACGCGCGCAGGGACACACCGTGGGTGCGATCTCTGGACCCTACGATCGGCGGCCCGGTGGTCCCGGCGGTCCGGGGGGCTGGTGGATCGCGACGGAGGTCGACATCTTGCTCGACGGCAGGGGCTACCGCCCGGATATCGCCGGTTGGCGACGCGAGCGCGCGGAGAGCCCACCTCGCGATCGCCCGATCACACTTCGACCCGACTGGCTCTGCGAGATCGTCAGCGACTCGAATCGTGCGACCGACACGGTGATCAAGCTGCGCCGCAATCACCAGGGCGGCGTGCCGCACTACTGGATCCTCGACCAGGTCGATCGCACGCTCACGGTGTTTCGTCACACGGCAGAGGGCTATCTGGTCGCGCTCCGCGCAGAGGCCGGCGAGCATGTTCGCGCGGAACCCTTCGCCGAGATCGAGCTCCACGTTGCGGTCCTGCTCGCCGCCGAAGAATCAGACGAAGGCTAGGGGCGTGCTCGCGCCGCGATCGCAGCGAGCGCGATCGCGGGGAGCGGCGCAGCGATCGCGATGCCGATGATCGCGTAGCGCGCGAACAGACGGAAGGATGGGAGCAGCTCGGGCGCGGGCTTCTTCGGCAGCGGGATAGGGAGGCCACGCTGCAGGAAGTACACGGCGACCAGCATGATGCCGATCGAGACGACGAGGATCACGGTCACCGAGACCATCGACGCGCGTGCAGCGCTGACGCCGAGCGCGAGGCGCGTGCGCAGGTCGCCATCGCGATCGGCCGTGGCACCCGACAGCGACAGCAGGACGAGCAGCACGAGGCCGGGGATCACGAGCGCGAGCGAGCCGATCACGACCGCGAGCATGGAGAGCAGGCACGGGATCACCGCGTGCACGAGCCCGGCGACGCCGTGGCGCAGCGCCGCGAGCTGCGAGATGGGTGCGCCGTCGACGACCGAGCGGACGGCGGGGGTCACGCCGCCGACGAGGATCAGCAGCGGGACGATGCTCATGCCGACGAGCATCCACGCCGTGCGCATCACGCCCTTCGCGTGCGCG
>JACCRC010000236.1 GCA_013813765.1 Deltaproteobacteria bacterium
AGTCCGCGACGTCGATCTCCTCGCGGTCGAGCTCGATGTTGCCGCGGGTGATCCGCGAGACGTCCAGCAGATCGTCGACGAGTCGCACCACGTGCTTCACCTGACGGCTGATCACGGTGCGCTCGCGTTCGCAGCTCTCCGGCGCGCGCAGCTGCATCAGCTCGAGCGCCGTGAGGATCGGCGCGAGCGGGTTGCGCAGCTCGTGCCCGAGCATCGCGAGGAACTCGTCCTTCGCACGGTTCGCCTCCTCGATCGCCTGGCGTGCGGTCACCTTGTCGGTGACGTCGGTCGAGAACACGAGCACGCCGTCGACGTTGCCAGCCGCGTCGCGCATCGGTGTGAGCTTGACGTCGAAGTAGCGGGTGCTCGGCACGCCGGTGCGGTCCCAGTCCCACGTGGTCGGACGTTCCTTCGCCTCGAACGCGTTGCCCGTCTGGAGCACGCGCCTCAGCTCGACCGAGCTGTCGCCCGTTGGATCGAGCTCGACCTGCTTCATCCCGCGGAGCGCTCGTCCTCCGAACGTCTTCTCGAAGGGCGGGTTGACCATCTCGAACACCAGATCGGGTCCGCGCAGCAGCGCGATCGCCATCGGCGATGCAGCGATCAGCAGTGCGAGCCGGTCGCGCTCGACCTCTACCTGGCGAAACACGTGTGCGTTCGCGATCGCCGACGACGCGCGATCGGCGAGCGTCACCGCCAGCGCGAGATCACCGGAGTCATAACGGCGTCCGGACTCCGCCATGATCAGCGTGATCGCGCCGATCGTCGTGTCGCCGCGCCGGATCGGCACGCCGATGTAGCTGCGCAGCCCGAGCTTCAGCAGAGCCGTGCGGCGCTCGAGGTCCGGTACGCCTTGCTCGACCATCTGTTCGGTGATCTCGGAGATCAGCTCCGGCCGCCCGCTCTTGATGATGCCGGGCACGCCCGTGCTCGCCTCGAGGTCGACCGGCCACTTTCGCTCGAGCTCCTTCGCGAGCTCGACCTTCGCAGGATCGACATGCGCGACCGCGAGGCGCTGCAGCTTGCCGCCTTCGACGATGTCGACCGCGCACCAGTCCGCGATGGTCGGGACCGCGACCCACGCGAGCGACGCGAGCGTCTGCTCGTAGTCGAGGGAGCGGTTCAGGACTTCGATCGCATCCGCGATGAAGCTCTGCCGGCTACGTTCCCTCTCCTCCGGGCTCACAGTACCGAGGTACCACGCGGGGACGGGTCAGAACAGGAACAGCGGCTTGCCGCCCGCGAACAGCACGCTCTCGCCGGCTGCGGAGGACGAGACGTCGATCTCGACCATCACGCCGCGCTGGATGCTCTCGTCGTGCGGGTGCACGTTGTCCACTTCGCCGTCGAGGACAGCCGTAACCTTGCCCACGTTCGAGCAAGCGACCAATCCCCACGAGCAGCCGTAGAGCTTGGTCCCGAGCTTCACGTTGCGGAGGTTCTGGTACGGCACGAACGCGAGCACGATCTTCTGGTCGATCGCCTTCAGATACGGTGACGCCTCGAGGCGCTTCACGACGGCGTCCTGGTCGGCCTTGCGCAGCTTCAGGCTCTCGAGCCGCTGGTTGAGCGGCACCTTGCGGCCGAGCGCGTTCTCCCTGTCGAGCTTCGCCTTCTCGACCTCGCGGCGGAGCAGCCACGCTTCGGCCGAGCCCGGCTTGTCGGCTGCGGTGCCGACGTCGGTGATGAACCGATCATCGACGATCACCAGGCGCTCGATCTCCGCGAGCGACGCGTCGATCTCGAGCTTCTCGGTATCGAGCTGGCTGTTACGGAGCTTTGCATCGGCGAGCTGCGTCGACGCCTCGACGACCTTCTGGTGCGACGGTGACAGCACGACCGGGCGAACCCAGGTGTGGTCGAAGAAGTAGAAGATGTTGACGACGAGGAAGCTGATCAGCCCGACGAGGATCGCGGTCAGCGCGACGAGGCCGGCGACCTTGTAGACCCGCACGATCGATGGCTGGAGTGCCATCCAGAACTTGGGCCGTGTGGGCGGTTTCGCTTCCATGGGCCGTCCTTATCACTAAGCCGCGGGCATTTCTGCATGGGAATTCTGCCGCGCGAGCCGTCCGGTCGCGGTGATCGCGTCCGGGATCATCATGGGTGCACTCACCACCTCGACCACGGGCTCGGGGACCGACAGGCCCGCCGCGTTGATCGGCTCGACGTCGGTCGCCTCGTGGTTGCGCGTCTCCCAGTTCGACGTGTCGAGCGTGAACAGGGCGAGGGGCGTGAGCAACGCGTACGTGACCGGCATGAGGAACGACAGCGGGATGAACGCGAGGGCACCCACGCGCTCTTCCTTCGGCAGCTTGCGAACGTACCAGCGGTAGATCAATCCGAAGACGACGACCGCCTGGATGTGCAGCACGAGCGCCGGGAAGAACTTGAACGCGATCAGCGCGCGAACAACCGCCACCGGATAGACCAGCAGCAACATGAACAGCGAGAAGAAGTGGATGGCGAGGATGGGGTTCAGCCGCCACACGTGCGAGGACCCGCCCGCGTAGTCGACGATGTTCGAGCGGCGCCACCGCAGCTGCTGAGAGAAGTACCCGGACAGCGTGGTCGGGACGAACGTGCGGCAGCGGGCCGTCAGCGTCATCGTGGTCAGGTAGCCGGCCTTCACGATCTGCCGGGTGAGGAAGCGATCCTCGCCGTACTTGATCGGCACGCCGAGGACCTCGCGGTTCTCGAGCACGGGCTCGAGCTCGATGAGGACCGAGCGGCGGTACGCGGTGAGGCACCCGGAGAGGCACATCACCCGCTTGAACCCCCACTCGAGGTTCTTCATGAAGTAGTAGGAGTACCAGTACTTCACGACTTGCATCCGCGTGAGCCAGTTCTCCTGCTTGTTGCGGACGTCGACCCAGCCACCGACCGCGGCGATCTTGTCGTCGGTGAAGCGGCGGATTAGCTGGCGGATGGCATCGGCGTCGACGACCACGTCGGAGTCGACGGAGACGACGATCTCGCCCTCGGACTCCCGGGTCGCCCGGATGATCGAGCGCCGCTTGCCGAGGTTCGTACGATTACGGATGATCCGGAGGCGACCACCAGACTTCTTTGCGATCTCGCGGGCCTGCTCGTAGCTGTCGTCGGTCGAGCAGTCGTCGATGCAGATGATCGTGAGCTTCTGGGACGGGTAATCCGAGTCGAGGATGCTCTGGAGGGTCTCCTTGATCGCCGCACCCTCGTTGAACATCGGAATGACTGCCGTCACAGTCGGCTCGTAGTCATCCCGGGTCTCGTCCCAGGTCTTCCGACGAGCCAGCCTCAGCATCATGCCGGCGATGTAGCGGTTGACGAAGACCACCACGGCCAGGCAGTGACAGATCACCCAAAGTGCATGGGTGGTCACGCGAGGCTCCGCGGCGAGGCGAGCTGTAGGTCGAGGCGATGTTTCACGGCAAAAAAAGCTATCGACGAGCAGGGCAGGGAGTAACCGTTAGGAGCCCTGGGTAGTGACCGCAAGCTATGCTGATTCGCTCAATAACTCAAGTTGGTTGACGCATGTTGCCACCCGACACGTACCCCGGTCACCGAACCTCAGGAAGTTGAGGGTCCGCGCTTGTTTTCACCCATCCCCCACACGATTTCGCGGAGCGTGCGACGGGTCGCGTTCCCGCTGTTGATCATCGCGGTGTTGCGAGGGTCCGGAGTGGCAGATCCAGGCACTCGAGGGATGCCTCCGGTCCTCACCCATGATCGTGGCGCCACAGCACGGGACACGCCGTGGTTGGACCAGTCGCCGGCGCCGGCGCTCTCGATCCGGTCCGAACCGGCCGGACCACGGAACAACAAGCTCGCCGCCAGCCTGACCCTCGGCGGGCTCTATGCCGGGTTCGCCACCTGGACCTACTTCGCCTGGTACCGCCAGCACAAACCGCTCGCCGAGTTCCGGTGGGGCGGCGACGGCAACTGGAAGGTGTGGAACGACCGCGAGGGCTGGTTCGGGTCTCGCCGGTATTCGGCCGGCGCCGACAAGCTCGGCCACGCGTGGGCGACGTACGTGTTTGGACGCGGTGGCACCGAGCTACTCGTGCAGTGGGGCGGTTTCGATCGGCTGCCGGCGACGCTGGTCGCGAGCGGGCTCGCGGAGCTGTTGTTCTTCAGCGTCGAGATCAAGGACGGCTTCTATTACGAGTTCAGCTATGGCGACTTCGTGTTCAACACGCTCGGCGCCGGGCTCTCGGTCGCGATGTCGCTCTCGCCGCGGCTCGACGAGCTGATCGACTACCGGGTCCAGTACTGGCCGAGCCAGGCCTACGTGGACCAGCTCGCGGGCGGCAACGTCAACATCGCCGAGGACTACACTGGCCAGACCTACTTGCTCGCGTTCCACCTGGGCGGCATCCATGCGCTCCGCGACCACAAGTACGGCGTGCTGGCGCGGTTCCTCGATGTCGCGGTCGGCTACGGGTCCAACGGCTACAAGCCCGAGCCGCCGCAGGGGTTCCCGAAGTATCGCGAGAGCAAGCACAGCTACATCGGCATCTCGTTGAACGCGCAGGGCTTGTTCGACTGGCTGTTCGAGAAGCGGGCACCGCGGGCACGCAAGCTCACGCACGGGATGTTCGAGGTGTTCAATGCCCCGTACGGCTTCATCCCGGCGATCGACCACGAGACCCTCCCGATGGGCGAGGTCGCGGGCGGCGGCGCCTGATCATTCGAGAAACCGATCGAGGCGACCGTTGTCCATGGGTTCATGCGCCTCGGGATCGCGATGGCAGCGAGCATGATCTTGTGCGCGTGTCACGCGGTCTACGACCCGTGCGACGACCTCACGTTTCGCGAGTTCCCGGATGCGCAGGCCGCACTCGCCACGGTGCTCGACGAGGCCGGGCCGGCGAAGGTCTACGCCGTCGGCGAGTACCACCAGACGCGCGCGACCGCAGGAGCGAAGTCGCCGCTGTCGCGGTTCACGAACGACATCATGGACCAGCTCGTGCCGCGCTCGCGCCACCTCGTCGTCGAGACCTGGCTCGATCAAGATTGCGATGCGGCGGGCCGGCAGGTCCGACGCGAGGTGCACGACGCGACCGGTCGACCTCCGTCCGCGGGTGTCGACATCGAGGCGCTGATGATGCGCAGCCGGAAGAAGAAGCTCGAGACGCACGGCTTGCCGATGACGTGCATCGAGCACGGCTCGCTGCTCGATCCGACCGGCCGCGTCGACTTCTTGCGCCTGCTCGAGCTCGTGACCGAGAAGCTGCACTCGACGGCGCGCGCACTCGTGAACGACGACCGTGCGGTGATCGTCTACGGCGGCGCGCTGCACAACGATCTCTATCCGCGCTGGCCGCTCGCGGATCTCTCGTATGCGAAGGGGCTCGCGAAGGATCTCGGCGGCGGCGTCGTCGAGCTGGATCTGGTCGTGCCCGAGGTCGTCGCACCGATGGCGATGGTGCGGCTCGAGGACTGGTTCCCGCTGCTCGGCCGATCGGCCCCGGAGCACGTGATCCTGTGGCAGCGCGGGCCGTCGAGCTACGTGCTCATTCTGCCGGCAAAGGATCACCAGACGGCGAACGTGGCGAAGCCTCGTCTGGCGTATCTCGACTAATCATTTGGGCGCGGTGCGCGCGCAACCACAGTCTGATGCCCCAGGCGGTACCCGCGAGCAGCAAGAGCAGCAGCACTATGCCAATCGCGCGCGTGTGCGGGAAGTCCTTGATCCATAGCATCCCCCACCAGTCGAGGCGCGCTCGGTCGTACGCGTCCTTGATGTTGAACGTCGACGACGTGTAGCGATGCCATGGCGCGGCCGCCTCGGCGGTCGCCGCATCATCGCCGGCGATCACCGAGCGCAGGAGCCAGAAGTGGCCGACGATCGGCTGGAACGGTGGCAGCCACTCGAGCTGGTGCACGTCCTCGAAGCAGCCATCGCAGCGGCCGTTCGCGCGCGTCGGGATGATCGCGCCGGTGCGGTTCGGTGAGCCCAGCCACCCGATGCGCACGTCCTGGCTGATCCGCACGAAGTGATCCCAGTAGAACGCCGCACCGAGGACCTGGACGGAGAGCCCCGCCGCGATCGCGAGCGCGAGCATGATCCGTCGGTAGCGGCGCGGTGGTTCCTTCATCCACGCGTCGAGCAGCACCGCGACCGGCAGCGCGAGGACCGGCGTCATGAACACGCAGAACCGGTAGCCCCACGACCAGTCGCCGTTCAGCTTGTAGCGGCTGTACGCGAGCAGCACGGGGACGATCGCGGCGAGCGCGATCACGCACGCGCTCCGGTGCTCGCGCCACATCCGCGGCAGCGCGATGATGCCGAGCAGCAGCGGCGGCGAGTAGAGGAAGATGCTCTTGCCCGGCGACAGGAACATCGCCCAGAGGCGCGACATCGGGTTTTCGCCCCAGTGCTGCGAGAAGTACTCCGAGTAGCCCGTGGTGAACGGCGAGCCGAAGCAAACGTAGTTGTAGACCATCGCGGAGATCACGAACGGCGCCGCGATCGCCGCGCAGTGAAGCGTGAGCGGCAGGAGCTGCTTGCCGAGCTTCCGCTTGCGCCAGAGGAGGATTCCGAGCCCGCCGAGGATGCCCGGCGGGTAGACGTACTTGAGGCTGAACAATAGGCCCGCGAAGAAGCCGACGCTGCGCGCGTTCTTGTTCGACGGATCCTCGTCGAACATCAACAGGTGCAGCACGAAGCCGGTGAACGCGGCGGTCTGTGCGATCTCGGAGTACGAGTAGTGCGCGTAGACGAAGTTGATCGTCGTGAACGCGACGATCGCGGTCGCGAGGCTCGCGGCGCGGCGCGACAGGCGCTGCTGCCGGCACAGCTTGAAGAACAGCACCGCCGCCCATGCGCCGAACAGCGAGCACGCGAGGTGCGAGGTGAGGGGCTTCGCGAGGCCGCCCGACGTGGGCGACATCGCCTTCGCTGCGGCGAGGACGCCCAGCCCGGGGATCTGGATGAGCGAGGTGACGAGCGGATACGTCGAGTACCACTTGCCCTCGGCGTCCTTCGACTGGTCGTCGGGCCACGGCTTCGGAATGTCGAGCGCGCCGCGACGGGCCATGCTCTCCGCGGCCATGTACTGGACGTTCGCGTCGCCCCACGGCGGTTCGCGCCCGCTGAATAGCAGATAGACCGCGAGCGTCGTCACGAAGATCGCGCGGGTCAGACGGCCGTCCATGAAACGCAGGGAATCTACCCCGGGCGCTCGTGCTATGCCTCGGGCCGTGCCCAGCCTGGTACGCGATATGGAGACCGAGATCCCCGTGACCACGCCGCCCGACGACGTTCGGGCGCCGTCTGACGAGCAGATCGAGCGCTGGGCGTATGAATACCTTCGCCACGCTCCGCTATCGCTGACGCTTCGGGAGATCCATCGGCTCGTCGCAGTCGAGACGGTCTCCACCGGCGCGGGCCCCGTGCTCGATGTCGGCTGTGGCGACGGGTTCTGGTGGACGCTGCGCGATCACGAAGATCGCGAGGTCTACGGGATCGACATCTCGGTGCGCGAGATCGCGCAGGCGCGCACGCGCATCAAGGCCGAGGTCACCGACGTCTCGAAGGAGCAGCCGTTCCCCGAGACGAAGTTCGAGCAGATCATCGGCAACTGCTCGCTCGAGCACGTACCGGATATCGACGCTGCGCTCGCGAATCTCCGCAAGGCTGCCGCGCATGGCGCGCGCCTCGTGATGTTCGTGCCGACGCCGCGCTGGGCGTACCAGGGTCGCCTGCAGTCGTGGCTCTTGAAGCACGCGCCGCGCGTGGCGATGAGCGTCTCCGGCGCGCTGAACGGGTTCTTCCAGCACTGGCACCTCTACGACTCGAAGGTCTGGATGCGTCTGCTCCAGCAGCACGGGTGGAACGTGCGCGCGATCTACGGGATGGGCTCCGCGCGCTCGGAGTTCCTCTATCGGCTGTTCCTGCCGCCGAGCTTCGCCGAGTTCTTGATCAAGCAGGTCACCGGGAAGTATCCGTCGCGGCTCCTGCGCCACGTGCCGAACGCAATGCTCGCGCCGTTCGCGCGGCTCGTGCGCTGGGCGGTCTCCGCTCCGCTCGTCGCGGCGGATTCTCCGACGGCGTACGAGTACATGATCATCGCCGAAGCAACCGACCTACCGCGATGAGTACGGACAGCGTCGACTACTTCGCGAACCACGCGCGGGCGCGCCAGTTCCCGTGGACGCTCTATCACACGCCGCTCGAGCGGGATCTCGAGAAGTTCCTGCGCCAGGTCGCGGCCGAGCAGCCGACCGGTGAAGTGCTCGTCGTCGGTTGCGGACTGCTCCACGAGATCGACGCCGCGCCGAGTGGCCTGTCCTTCCACGTCGCCGACATCGATGATCGCGCGGTCGCCGCCGTGCTCGAGCGTGGTGACGTGCGGATCACCGGCGGCACGGTGGTGCCTCCCGAGGTGCCGATCGATCAATCGCTCGGCGCGTCGCGGCGGTTCGCGGCGATCTACGCGAAGGAGGTCGTCGAGCACGTGCTCGCGTGGCCCGCGTGGCTCGCCGGTCTGCGGCGCGCGCTCGTGCCGAGCGGTCGGGTGTGGCTGTCGACACCGAACTACGGCGAGCCGTGGCTGCCGGCGATCGAGTCGACAGTGCTCGAGCTCATCGCGCGCCGCTCCGGATTCTCGCGCAAGGATATCCATCCAACGCGGTTCTCGACGGCCTCGCTGAAGCGCGGGCTACGCGCGGCGGGCTTCGAGCAGGTCGACGTGAACGCGACGCCGACGCGGCTCGCGATCACCGGCTGGGGCCGCGCCCCGCGCTAACCGCCAAGCCGTGTGCAACCGCCACGCGCGCCGCGGTAACCGCAAAGCGCGGCCCGCTCGCACTGCCAAGCACGCGTTCGCTCGCCGGCGAGCACGCGGAGCACGTCCGTGCCCCAGAACTAGCGCCAAGCACGCCAAGGAGCCAAGCACGCCAAGCCCAGAGACTTTTTTCGCTTCGCGAAACAAACTCTGGCTCGCCGTACTCGACCCTTTCCGTACTTGCCACTCGCCCTCGTCCCCGAACATCCCGGCCGTCGCCCGCCCGGCGTCACCGATGTGCCCGGTCAGGGAAGTTTCTCTTCGCGAAGCGAAAGAAAGTTTCTCCGACTTGGCGTGCTTGGCTCCTTGGCGTGCTTGGCGCTGATCCGGGGCACGGAATCGCTCCGCGTGCTCGGCGGTTGCGGCAGCGAACGCGTGCTCGGCGTTCTCGCAAGCGTGGCGGTTACGCCGTGGCGGTTACGCCATGGCGGTTACGTCACGTCGGCTGGAGACCGCGTTCCTGATAGATCCGCAGGATGTCGGCAGCCGTCTCTTCGATCGCGCGGTTCGTGACGTCGATGACCGGCCAGTTCGGGTGCTTGCGGAAGATCTCCCGCGAGTACGCGATCTCGGTCTCGATGTGAGCGCGCTGGCCGTAGCTCGAGTCGTTCGGCATGCCGAGGTGCGACAGGCGCGCCTGGCGGATCCGCATCAGCATGTCGGGCTGCACGATCACGCCGAACACCTTGCGGTCGTCGACCTGGCTCAGCTCCTCCGGCGGATCGACCCCGAGGACGATCGGCACGTTCGCGACCTTGATGCCGCGCTGTGCGAGGTACGTGGACAGCGGCGTCTTCGAGGTGCGCGAGATCCCGACGAGGACGAGGTCCGCCTTCGGCAGGTTGCGCGGCTCGGCGCCGTCGTCGTTCTTCACGGCGAACTCGACCGCCTCGATGCGGCGGAAGTAGTCGTCGTTGATCGAGTGCAGCAGGCCCGGCACGCCGGCGGGAGCGGACCCGAGGAACACCGCGAGCTTCGCGATCAGCGCACCGATCAGATCCACCGTCTCGATGTTGTAGCGCTCGACCAGCTGGCTGATGAGGGCGCGCTCCTCGGTGTTGACCACCGTGAACACGACCAGCGCACGCTGCTCCGCCGCTTTCTCGAGGATCTGCTCGAGCTCGCTCTCGAGTCGGACCCGCGAGAACAGTCGGATCTGGACCGGCTCGCTGAACTGCAGCGTGGCCGCGCGAACCATGCGCTCGGCGGTCTCGCCGGTCGCGTCGCTGATGATCATGACCGTCTTCATAACTGCGCCGTCTATATCACGGGCAGGTGATGACGTGGCTTCGGCCGAGCCGCGTGGTCGACCACCCGCGGGCACTCGGGATCCGGCGACGACAGCTCCCCGGTGACATGCGCCGACACCACCTTGCAGCCCCCGCGGCACAGCGCGTGATAGCTGCAGCTCGCGCACGGCTCGGCCGCGTCGCGCCACCGCCGAAACGCACCGAACGCATCCGGAGCATCCCAGTACGCCACCAGTCCATCGACGCGTGGCCGCTCGCCGCTCGCCGTGGGCGGCGGGGGGGACGCGAAGCTGCAGGCTGTGAGCTGACCGCCGGCCTTGGCCCCGATGAGGAAGTCGCCGCCCGTGCAGCCGTAGACGGCGAGCTCGGCGAGCAGCGCGCGATCGGGGCGGTGGTGCGCGAGCATCGGCGTGTACGAGCAGTCGACCTTGACCCGCAGCGCGTGGCGCTTCGCGGACTCGAGGACGGCCGGGAGGAACGCGCGGTGCTGCGCGTCGCTGCAGCGCTGCTGCTCGTACGTGCGCGCGCCGCGTCCCGACGGCTTGAACCGCAGCAGCTCGACCTCGGAGAGCCGCCGTTCCGCCGCGTACGCGAAGATCGCGTCGAGCTCGGCGAAGTTGTGGCGTGTGACGACGACGTTGATCCCGATCTCGCGCTTGATCGCGCGCAACGCCTTCACCGCGGCATCCGCGCGCCCGAAGCCGTCGAAGCCACGCACCGCCGCGTACGCATCGCCGAGGCCATCGATCGACACGTTGATCTGTCCGAACAGGTGCGCGATCGGCAGCAGCCGATCCAGACCGTCGAGACCCGACGTCGTCAGGTTCGGCACGATACCGCGGCGGCGCGCGTGCTCCGCGAGCGTGCCGAGCCACGGCAGCACCGCGCTCTCGCCGCCACCGAGCGCGACATGGAAGACGCCCGCATCGGCGAGCGCATCGATCGCGCGCGTCCACTCCGCGAGCCCCCACTCGTTGGGCCCGCCCTCGGCCGACGCGCCCGTGTAGCAGCCGCTGCAGCCCGCGGTGCAGCGGTTCGTGAGCTGGAGGTGCGCCTCGAGCGG
>JACCRC010000239.1 GCA_013813765.1 Deltaproteobacteria bacterium
CCGACATCGACGCGCGCGCGGATCAGTTCAGCTTCTGCGTCGCGCTCTACGAGGCGCTCTACGGCACCCATCCGCTCGTCGGCAACACCAGCGTCGCGATGCTCGACAAGAGCACGCCGGCGATCCCGCCGCCCGACAGCACGAAGGTGCCCGCGTCGATCGGACGCGCGATCATGCGCGGGCTCGAGCGCGATCGCTCGAAGCGCTTCCCGATGATGGCCCAGCTGATGAGCGAGCTGATCCCGCCGGCTCCGAGGTTCACGCCGCGGGTCGCCGCGTTCGCCGCGAGCACCATGGTGATCCTGCTCGCCGGTGCGGTGGTGTTCGCGATGCGGAAGGATCCGCCGTCTCCGACAGCGCCGGAGCCTGTACCCGGGGTCACGCAGGATCTGGTGATCACGATCAACGAGCTGAAGGACGAGATCAAACGGTTGAATCGCGAGCGCAACGATCTGCTGAAGAAGCTGGCCGAGGGCCCGGCCATCGAGGTGAAAAAGCTCAAGAACGAGCTCGCGGAGAAGGACGAGCAGATCAAAGCCCTCGTGAAGAAGCTGGAGGACGCGACGGTTCCGCCGCAGGTCGTGACGCAGCTGCGGCCACCGGTGGCGAAGAAGGCGCCGTCGCAGGCGCTGCTCGTGATGAACGCCTTCACGCAGGCCGACTTCAGCCTCGACGGCTGCTTCAAGGAGTGGTCGGAGCGCCGCGACAACGAGGGCAAGCTCCACACCGACGCGAACATCATGGTGCGCCTGGTGGTCGGCTCGGACGGGGTCGCACACTCCGCGGTGGCGACCGGTGTCGAGTCGCCGTCGCTGCGGTGGTGCGTCGAGTCAGCGATCGAGCGGGTCCCGTTCCCGCCGGGCCCCGATCTGCTCGATCTGGAGGTAGCTGTTCGGTATTCGGGGGGGGAGAAGAACGTCTCACCGAGGGTGGTAGGACAGCGCAAGACCGCGGGCAGCACCCTCGATCTCCGATGAGATCGGAAGTCAGCTCAGACCTTCGGGAAGCGTGACGAATCCTGCTGACGGATTTCCCGAACCTGTAGTATCTCGCACCCCTATGTCCCGTACCTCGATGTGGCTGGCGCTCGGTTTCCTCTGTGTGATGGCGACCACAGCGGCGGCGGAGCAGACCTCCTCCACGCCCTCGACCCCCGGTCAGGGCCCCGCTCAGACCGGGCGCCGCGTGTACGTGGAGACCCCGGTGGAAGCGTTCACGACGCCCACCCCGCACGCGCTCTCGCCGATCATCTATCTCGAGCGCTGCAAGGGCGGCTGCATGATCAACAAGGGCTCGACGAACGACGCGCGCCAGAACCAGTCCACGATCCCCACGCAGCCGGGCGCGCACATGGTCCAGGAGTACCAGAACGCTGCGGGCCTGACCGGTACCGCAGCCGACGCGGAGTGGAACGCGGTCCTCACCTGTATGAAGGAGGTCTACTCGCCCTTCAACGTGATGGTGACCGACGTGAAGCCGACCACCGGCGTCTCGTTTCACCTCGCGCTGCTCGCGGGTAACCCCGGCGACATCGGCCTCGGCAACGACATCCTCGGCATCGCACCGCTCGCCGGCGACTGCAGCCCGCAGGACAACGTCATCTCGTTCTCGTTCGCGAACCACCACAGCAAGCAGGACCCGCAGCGCGTGTTCAACCTGTGCTGGACGGCAGCTCAGGAGAGCGCGCACGCGTTCGGTCTGGATCACGAGTTCGCGTTCCAGGACGGCAGCTCGTCGTGCCGCGATCCGATGACGTATCGCTCGGACTGCGGCGGCCAGCGCTTCTATCGCAACGAGGTCGCCACCTGTGGCGAGTTCGAGGCGCGCCCGTGCAAGTGCGGCGGCACGCAGAACTCTCACCTCAAGATCCAGTCCGTGTTCGGCCCGGGCACGCCGACCACCGGCAACCCGACCGTCAACGTCACGCTGCCGCTGCCGAACACCACGCTCGGCGCGGTCGTCGCGGCGCAGGCCGGCAGCAAGCGCGGCGTCTCCCGCGTGGAGCTCTTCCTCAACGGCTTCAAGTGGGCCGAGGCGAAGGGCGCCGGCTTCGGCGCGAACGGTCAGGCGAATCCGTCGCCGTACACGATCACGGTCCCGCAGAACGTTCCGAACAGCATCATCGACGTGCAGGTTCGCGCGTACGACGACCTCGGTGGCTTCACCGACTCCGCGAAGGTCACCGTGACCAAGGGCGCGGCATGCGACCCTAGCGTCGACTCCTGCGCGAAGGGCCAGAAGTGTGAAGGCGGCCGCTGCTTCTGGGATCCGCCGTCGGGCGAGATCGGCGACGAGTGCACCTACGGCCAGTTCTGCAAGAGCCTGATGTGCGCAGGCACGGCCGACGAGCAGATCTGCACGCAGGAGTGCATCCCGGGCGTCAACGATAGCTGCCCCGAGAACCTCGACTGCGTGATGCAGTCGCCCGGCAAGGGCGTGTGCTTCTTCGGCGGCGAAGACGGCGGCTGCTGCAGCGTCAATCGCGACTCCAACGGCTGGATGCCCGGTGCGTTCGGCGCGCTGCTGTTCGGAATCTTCGTCGTCCTCCGTCCGCGTCGGCGTGGTCGCTGATGCGCCTCGCGCTCCTCCTGGTCGCGCTCGTGCCGAGCGTGGCTTCCGCCGAGCTCCCGCACCGCCTCCCGATCGGGCAGGGCGAGCGCGTGTTTCTGCCACCGCCGCCGGATGACGGGACGCAGCCGGAGCAGGCCGGCACGGTGTCGAACATCATCTACCTCGAGCGCTGCAAGGGCGGCTGCACGATCTATCCGTCCGGTGTCGACGACGCGAAGACGCTGCGCTCGTCGATCCCTTCGAACGCGATGAGCGAGTACCGCCTCGACGAGTTCGAGAACTCGGCAGGTGAGATCGGCGCAGCCGCGGACGCGGAGTGGGCCGAGGTCGTAAAGTGCGTGAAGGAGGTCTACTCGCCGTTCAACGCGGTGGTGACCGACGTCAAGCCGGTAAACGCGACCTCCTATCACACCGATGTCGTCGCGGGCGCGGCGACCCAGCTCGGCCTGTCGTCGTCGATCCTCGGCGTCTCGCCGGGCGTGAGCTGCGCGCCGGTCGACAACCGCATCACGTACACGTTCGCTAACCGGCACGGCGGCAGCGGCCGCGCCCGCATCAACCACCTGTGCTGGACGATCGCGCAGGAGACCGCGCACACGTACGGCCTCGATCACTCGTTCGCGTTCGGCGACGGCCGGTCCGCGTGCAACGATCCGCTGACCTACCGCAGCGACTGTGGTGGCCAGAAGTTCTTCCGCAACGACTCGGCGACCTGCGGCGAGTTCTCGGCGCGCCCATGCGACTGCGGCGCCACGCAGAACGCGCACCTCTCGCTGCTCTCGACGTTCGGTCCGGGCACGCCGATCACGAGGCCGCCGACGGTGATGGTCACGCAGCCCGCGAACGGCGCGACCGTTCCGAATGGCTACGCCGTCATCGCGATCGCTGGCGCACAGCGTGGGATCTCGTCGGTCGAGCTCTGGCTCAACGGCTACAAGTGGGCGACCGCGAAGGGCGCTGCGTACGGCCGCGACGGTCAGCCCGACAGCTCGTACTCGCTCCCCTTCCCGGCCGACGTGCCCGACGGCATCATCGATGTGGTCGTCAAGGCAAAGGACGACATCGGCACCACCACGACGGCGCCGATGATCACCGTCACCAAGGGCGCGCCGTGTGTCTCGGCAGAGACCTGCGCCGACGGCCAGCGCTGCGATCCTACCGGTCGCTGCCTGTGGGACGCGCCGGTCGGCGAGCTCGGTGACGAGTGCACGTTCGAGCAGTACTGCCTGACCGGCACGTGCGCGGGCACGGACGAGAAGACGATCTGCACGCAGAGCTGCGTGCCCGGAGTCAGCGACGGTTGCCCGGATGCCTCGTTCGAGTGCCTCGAGCAGTCGGCCGGCAGGGGCGTGTGCTGGCCGAAGGGCGCCGAGGAGGGCAACTGCCTCGGCTGCTCCGCCGGCACCGGCGCGCCGCCGTTCCTGATCGGTTTGTTTGGCCTCGGGTTGATCCTGAGGAAGCGCCGGCGCTGATATCATCGGGAGGTATGCGAAGCCTCCCCGTGTTGCTAGCTGCTGCGCTCGCCGTGCATCCCGTCGCGCACGCCGACACCGGTCCGACGACCGGCGTCGCGCAGCTCATGATCCTCGAGCCCGGTGACGCCAGCTACAAGCTGTTCCACGGCGCGGTGTGGCTCGATGCGGACAAGGCCACCACGAACTACCGGTGGGGCGGGCTGCAGTGCAAGGGCCGCGAGCTCTCCGACACCAGCGTGCAGCTCCTGTTCGCGGCGTTCCGCGCCGAGTACCAGGTGGCCGTCGAGTTCGTGATCAGCGAGTACAAGGGCAAGCAGTACCGCTGCCTCACCGGCTTCACGATCACGAAGAGTTAGCCTTTTTTTTCAGATCGCTGTCGATCGAGGCCCGTCTCGTTCGACCATGGGTCATGCAATACCTCTGTCTCATCTACGACAACGAGAAGATCTGGGCCGACATGCCGGAGGCCGAGTCCGGCCAGATGTTCGGCGAGTACATGCAGTTCACGGCCGACATCAAGAAGTCGGGCCACCTCATCGGCGGCGAAGCGCTGCAGCCGGTGTCGACCGCGACGACGGTTCGCGTGCGAAACGGCAAGACCACGACCACTGACGGCCCGTTCGCCGAGACGCGCGAGCAGCTCGGCGGTTACTACCTGATCGAGGCGAAGGATCTCGACGAGGCCACCGCGATCGCCGCGCGGATCCCGAGCGCGCGGATCGGGTCGATCGAGATCCGGCCGATCCTGAAGACGCCCCCGGCGTAAGCTCCGTGCGTGGCTGGTCATGCGATCGAGGCGCTGTTCCGCGCAGAGCGGGCCCGCGTCCTCGCCAGCACGATCCGCGTCACCAACGGTGACTTCGAGCTCGCCGAGGAGGCGGTGCAAGATGCGTTCGCCGCGGCGGTCGAGGCGTGGCGTGACGGCATGCCTGAAGAGCCGCGTGGGTGGCTCGTGCTCGCCGCGCGAAACAAGGCGGTCGACACGATCCGGCGCCGGATCAAGCTGCGCCAGATCGTCGCCGCGGAGGATCCGACCGAGACCGCCGTGACGAGCGATCTCGTCGCGGTGCCCGACGATCGCCTGCGCCTGATCTTCACGTGCTGCCACCCGGCGCTCGCGCCCGAGGCGCAGATCGCGCTGACGCTGCGCACGCTCGGTGGCCTGACGACCGAAGAGATCGCACGCGCATTCCTGACCGCACCGCCGACGATGGCGCAGCGTCTCGTTCGCGCGAAGAGCAAGATCAAGGAGGCGCGGATCC
>JACCRC010000345.1 GCA_013813765.1 Deltaproteobacteria bacterium
AGCCCGACGTGCTGGAAGTCCCAGCTCACGGAGCCGGAGTTGCCGAGCTGGCCCTTGCGAAACAGCACGCGCACGCTCGTCGTCGTGCGGTTGCGGTTATCTGTGAGGCACTCGACGATTACCGGTACACGGTGCGGCGCGTAGCCTTCGTAGGTCACGGACTCGTACGTGATGGTCTCGTCGAGTAGACCCGCGCCCTTCTTGATCGCGCGCTCGATGTTGTCGCGCGGTAGCGATTGCTTCTTCGCGGATTCGATCGCGGCGCGCAGCCGGGCGTTCCCGTTGGGGTCCGCTCCGGCCTTCGCGGCCATGATGATGTCCTTCGTCAGCTTGCTCATGATCTTGCTGCGGGCCGCTGCATTCGCAGCTTTACCGGCGGCTTTCCACTGGGCGCCCATGCGCGGATTGTGCAAAGCGACCCGGTTTTCACAAAGTGCTTTTGATCGAAACTGTGCCTGTGTATGGTCCGTTCAACTTTCTGAGGGGAGAGTTATGAAGCTGATTACCGCTGGTGTTCTGGCGTGTTCGGTCCTGTCACTGGTTGCCTGCGGCGTCGAGGGGCGCGAGGGAAACGGTGATGGCGATGGTGACGGAGATGGGTCCGGTAGTGGGAGCGGCAGTGGAAGTGGTTCGGGGGAGCCACGGCGCTGCACCAAGATGGATCTCGTGTTCGTCGTCGACGACTCCGGCTCGATGTCGGAGGAGCAGGGAAACCTCGCGACGAACTTTCCAATGTTCGCGAGCGTGCTCGAGAACTACGTCAACGCGGACGGCGAGCACATCGACTTCCGCATCGCCGTCACCACGACTGGCAAGCCCGTCACGTATACGATCTCGTTCGGCGGGCAGACGTTGCCGCCGATGACCGAGAACGGACCCGACGGCGCGTTCGCGAAGAACTGCGGTGTCGCGCAGAACTACCTCGACGTCAGCACGCCGAACCTCGGCACCACGCTCGGCTGTCGCGCGAACGTCGGTACCGGTGGCTCCTCGTACGAGATGCCGCTGCTGATGGCGAAGCACGCGCTCGGCGAGCGCGTCGCGGATGGCAAGAACGCCGGCTTCCTGCGCGACGACGCGTTGCTCGGCGTCGTGATGCTGACCGACGAGGATGACAGCTCGTCGAGCCAGAGCATGTTCACGATCGACGGCTCGAATCCCAACTCGGGTCCGATGGTCGACTTCGATCCGGATGACCTCATCCAGTTCTTCGACACGCTGAAGGGTCACCGCTCGCGGTGGGCCGCGGGCGTGATCGCCGGCGAGACCGCGTGCATGTCGAGCTTCGGCAAGGCGGCCGAGGCGACGCGTCTGAAGCAGTTCGTCCAGATGACGAACCAGAACGGCTCGCAGCAGGCGGTGTTCTCGTCGATCTGCGCGGGCAACCTCACGATGGCGCTCTCCGACGTGCTCGCGAAGTTCCAGGCCGCCTGCGGCGGGATCATCCTCTGAGCTTCAAGGATCGCCACGTCGTCATCACCGGTGGCCACGGCGCGCTCGGCAAGGGCGTCGTCGAGGTGCTGGCCGCGCGCGGCGCGGTCGTGCACGTGGCCGATCGGCCCGACGTGCGGCTCGACGACGAGGCATCGACGGCCGCGTTCTACAGCGCGCTGCCGCCGATCTGGGCGTCGATCCACCTCGTCGGTGGCTTCGCGATGTCGCCGCTGACCGAGACCTCTCTTGCCGACTTCGAGGCGCAGTGGCGGATCAACACCGCGACCTGTTTCCTCGCGTGTCGCGAGGCGGTGAAGTCGATGCGCAAGGGCGGCGTCGGTGGCCGCATCGTCAATGTCGGCTCGCGCCCCGTGATCGCGCCCGTCGGCGGAATGGCCGCCTACGTCGCCGCGAAGGCCGGCGTCGCGTCGCTCACGCAGACGCTCGCCGTCGAGCTGCTCGGCGAGCGCATCCTCGTCAACGCGGTGCTGCCATCGACGATCGACACGCCGGCGAACCGCGCGTCGATGCCGAAGGCCAACCACGAGAGCTGGCCGAAGCCCGCGGAGATCGCCGAGACCATCGCGTTCCTCGTCTCTCCGGAGAACACGCTGACCAGCGGCACGCTCGTTCCGGTCTTCGGCCACGCGTAACTGCGCGCTGGGACACGGCTTCCCGGCGCGAGTAACTACCGGGCCTGGTCCCTCGTACAGTGGGTGGAGGCCACGTGAGCGATAACCCCGGCAAGCCCGACCTCGACCGCTATCCCGAGCTGAAGAAAGCCTGGGACCGGCGTCAGTTCATCAAGTCCGCGGCAGCCGGCACCGCGTTCATGGCGCTCGGCGGCACGCTGCTGCGGATCGCCGCCGATGACCTCACGAAGCAGGCGCGCGCGGAGAAGCGCGCGGATGGTCGCGCGCGACTGCCGCCCGGCCAGCGCGCGCTCGAGAAGCTGCGTCCCATGGGCGGCGAGGAAGGCGACGGTGACGTGCGCACGTTCAAGCTCAAGGTCCACGGCCACGTGAAGACGCCGTTCGAGCTCGACTACACGCAGCTGCTGCAGCTGCCTCAGGTGACGAAGGAAGCCGACGTCCACTGCGTCACCGGGTGGTCGCTGATCGGTGGCCTCTGGAAGGGCGTGCAGGTCGCGATGCTCGCCGAGAAGGCGGGAATGAAGGACGGCGTGAAGCACGTCATCTTCGAGGCCGCGCACGGCTACACCGCGAACGTGCCGCTGAAGGAAGCGACCGGCGACACCTCGCTGATCACGTACCGCCTGAACGGCAAGCCGTTCTCGCTCTCTCACGGCGCGCCGGTGCGTGGCCTGATCCCCGACCTCTACTTCTGGAAGAGCGCGAAGTGGATCACGGGCGTGCGCTTCTCGAAGGAAGACCGTCCCGGCTACTGGGAGGTCCGCGGCTACCACAACCACGCGGACCCGTGGAAAGAGGAGCGCTATGGCTGAGGAGCCTGCGGGCGGCCTCGGCGCGCACATCAAGAAACGCTGGCGTGGTTGGTTGCGGTCGCTGCACCGCGACTTCGGATACCTCGCGGTCGGCTTCACGCTGATCTACGCGCTCTCCGGCATCGCCATCAATCACATCGCCGACTGGGATCCGAACTTCACCGCATCGGAGCGGTCGATCCAGATCGCGCCGATTCCCGCGGACTCGCCGGACGCAACCGCCGTCAAGCTCGTGACCGACGCGGCCGGCACCGGCACGCCCGACGACGTGTTCCGCGCCGGCGACGAGATCCGTCTCGGCTACTCCGACGGCACGCAGGTCACCGCGATCGGAGACACCGGTCAGATCACCGTGCAGGCGCGCCAGCCTCGCTTCTTCCTGCGCGTCGCGAACTGGCTGCACTACAACCGCGGCAAGCGTGCGTGGACGATCGTCGCCGACATCTACGCGGTGATGCTGCTCTACCTCGCGATCAGCGGCATCTTCATGATCAAGGGCCGCCTCGGCCTCAAGTGGCGCGGCGCGGTGTTGATCAGCGCCGGCATCGCGGTGCCGCTCGGCTACGTCGTCCTGTCCGGCGGTCCCAACGCGAGCAACGCGAAGGTCGCGGCAACGGCGAACGATCCGCCCGCAGCGAAGCCCGGAGAGCCGGCACCGCCGCCCGATGACGAATTCGCGCGTCCGAAGTCGCGCGTGCCGGCGGGTAGTGGTTCGGCCGACGAAGAATTCCCGCGCATGCAGCCGCGCGTGTCGCGGCCCGAAGGCTCGGGCTCGGCCGCGCCGTAGCTCGCAGCGCGAAACTGGGGTCGGACCCCCTTTTCTGCACGTGGTGCGCAAGAAGTGGGGTCGGACCCCCTTTTTTGCACAACGCTTGTCCGGCGCTCCCGCTGCGTCGGGGTGGTCAGGGACAGCGCGCGTTCTGGAGCGCGGTCTTCAGTTTCATGACCGAGACGGTGGCGGAGTGTGTGCCGGGCGCGCCGTGCATGATGGTGATCGGATGGACCGGTACGGCGGTGGTGAAGTTGATGATCACCATCGGAGGTGCGCCGAGCTGGTAGCAGGTCATTGTCGTGCCGCTCACGCGGCAGCTGGGAGGCTGCCGCGTAGGATCGGCAAGAATCACGTGCAGCTCTTCCTGTGCGCGGAGTGCTGCCGAGTCGCACAGCGTGTCGATCGTGCCGCGATCGAGATCGACGTCGACGATCGGGCCGAGATCCGAGAGGGCGCGCCTCGGGTCCGCGCGGAGCAAGCGAGCGAGCAGGACCGGATCGAGCAGATCAGTCTCTCGAGGACCGGGTGGATGGGTACTTGTCTTCACTGGTGCGCGGCCCGACGGAGGTGGAGCGCTCTGGGCGCCCGGTCCTTCCGAGCGCCAGCACGCAGCGACGGTGATCGCTCCAAAGAGCGCGGCCTTCACGGGCGAATGCTAGCACCGCGCAAAAAAAGGGGGTCGGACCCCCTTTTCTGCACAACACGCGCAGAAAAGGGGGTCGAGAAAAGGGGGTCGGACCCCCTTTGTTGCGCGACCGCTCGCGCTAGCTCAGAGCGCGAAGCGCGTGAAGCTCGCCCACCGGACGGCCCACTCCTCGACGGGCTCGGCGAGCGCGGTGCGCAGGCGGCCGAGCTCGCCGCGATCGAACCAGATCACCACGCAGTGAGGGCAGCGGTCGAGCGTGAGGTCGGCGAGCTCGAACGGGATCATGTCCTGCTGGCACTTCGGGCAGAGCCTTGCCGGGGACGTCGCCGGCGGCGGCGTCGCCGAGTCGAGCTCCATCTCCGAGACGCCGACGAGCGCGCCGTTGCACGACGTGCAGCGCCACTTGTCGCGGCCCTCGTATTGCTGCAGCTTCGTGCCGCACTCGGGGCACGCCATGTCGACGGTGCGATAGGTCACGAGCGCGCGAGCGGCAGCGACGGGCGCCGCGTCGGGCCAGCGAGGTGAGCGACGGCCTCGGGGTCGGCGGGGATCGATTCGCCGGACGCGAGCTCGAGCTCGAAGCCGGCGTCCTTGATCATCTGGTGATCGGCCGAGGGCGTCGCGCCGCCAGTGGTGAGGTAGCCCTGCGTGAAGATCGAGTTCGCGGGATACAGCGCGAACGACTGCAGCGCGCGGAGCGTGATCTCGCGGCCGCCCGCGACGCGGAGATCCGTGCGCGGGTGAACGAAGCGGAACATGCAGAGGGCGCGCAGCGCGTAGCCGGGCTCGACGAGCGGATAGCCAGCGAGCGGCGTGCCGGGGCGGGCGTCGAGAAAGTTCACCGGCACGGAGTCGACGTCGAGCGCGCGGAGCGCGAACGCGAGGTCGAGCAGGTCCTCCTCGGACTCGCCGAGGCCGACGATGCCGCCGCAGCAGGTGTCCATGCCGGCGTCCTTCGCGTGCTTCACGGTCTCGACGCGATCGGCCCACGTGTGCGTCGACACGATCTGGGCGTAGTGGCGCTCGGAGGTCTCGAGGTTGTGGTTGAAGCGATCGACGCCCGAGGCCGCGAGGCGCTGGGCCTTGGCCGCGGTGAGGAGGCCGAGCGACGCGCACAGCTCGATATCGAGCTCGGACTTGATGCGCTCGGCAGCGGCGCAGATCGTGTCGAGGTCGCGCTGCGACGGACCGCGCGTCGCGGTGACCATGCAGTACCGCTTCGCGCGTGCGGCGTGCGCGCGGCGGGCGCCCTCGACGAGGTCATCGACCGACTTCATCGGCGCTTCGCCAGAGGGCGACGCGTACTTCGAGGATTGCGAGCAGAAGCCACAGTCCTCGGGGCAGGCGCCGACCTTCGCGTTGTCGAGCACGTGCAGCGACACGCGGCGGCCCCAGTGCGCGCGGCGCACCGTGAACGCGGCGTCGAGCAGCGCGAGCAGCTCGTCGGCGGGAGCGTGGAGGACGGAGCGCGCGGCGTCGCGCGAGATCATGGAGCGCGGGTCTGCGAGGGACTCGGCGGCTAGCGCGGACCAAGGCGTGGACATCGCGCGGACCCTATCATCTAGGGGCCAGCTTCATCATCTGGTTGATGGTGCGGCCGCTCGGATCGGACTTCCGGCGATCCGCCACGACGACGAGCACCGCACCGGAGGCCTGCGAGGCACCGGTCGCGTCGCCGACCCAGCCGAGGCCGGCATCTTCGGCGGCCTTCGCGTCGGCGGGTGTCGGATACGTGCACAGAAGGACGTCGACGGCTCCGACAGTCCCGCTCTGGCAGTCCTTGCCGACCGCGACCTGCGCGGGCGTGAGCGGGGAGGGCGTGAGCCCGCCTTTCTTCCACGCCTCGACGATCGCGTCGCGCGGGCCCGCGGCGTTCGCTGCGCCCTCGCCGAACGGAGAGGTGTTCGCGGAGTCGCCCTTGTCGCACGCGGCGAGCACTACGAGCAGCAGCGCGGCGCGCATCACCAGCCCCTCCGCTTGCCCTTCTTGCCCTTGTACTTCACCTTGCCGCTGCCGCTGAAGCCGACACCGATGCCGACATCGACGCGAATGCTCGGCGGCGGCGGCACGACGATGCGCACGCTCGGCGCCACGACGCGTACCGCAGGACCGCGAACTTCCACCGCCGCCACGGGAGCGACGACCACGGGAGCGACACCGAACCGGACTCCGATCCAGCCCTCCGGCGGCTCCACCTCGATGACGGGCCGCGTGTAGACGAGCGGCGTGTAGATCGCGTTGACCTTGATCATCGCGGGGCGAGCCTCGACGTACACGGGGCCCGGCTCGCCGACGTAGAAGTACGCGTCACCGACGACCTTGAACTCGGGGCTCTCGGGCGCCTCGAAGTAGTGATAGTGGGGGCCGTCGAGGTAGCAGAACTCGACGTCGTTATCCTCGTCGCCGACGACCGCGTGCACGTGGATCGGGTGGTGGCCGCGATACGCGTGCTTCGGGCCGTCGTAGCCGTAGGCGACGGGGTCGCCGACGAAGTGGTTGTGACCGCGGTGGTCGCGGTACTCGAGCTTGTTGGCCGCGAAGATGTGGACGTGCGGGGCTTCGATGTAACAGAAGCCGCCGCCCTCCGACTTCGGGACGGGATGGATGCCGACGTACCGGACCTGCTTGGGCTTACCTGCGTCGGCGGGGAGCGATACGGCCGCTGTCGCGACGAGGGCTGCCAGGAAGATGTTCCGCATGCCGCCCATTGTGGTCGGAGATCGCCGAGCGATCTACCCGACATGCAGGTGCATGGGGTGTCCTGAAGTGTCCCGTGTGCTCAGCGCGAATCGACCTGCGCGGAGACCGTGAAGGTCCGCACGATCTGGTCGAGCTCCGCGATCAGTTTTCCTCGCAGCATCATCGGACCATCGTGATCGACATCGAGCGGCACCTCGACAACGACCGCCGCTCCCGCGGGGACATCACGCGAGAGCGAGACCTCGCCACTGGAGACGCGCTCGCCCTGCGATGCGAACGTGTACTCGAGCTTCGTGAGGCGCATCGTGCGGCTCGCCGGGTTCGTGACCTGGAGGAACACGACCTCGTGACGAGCGGCCTCGCGAACGCCGAGCACCGTGAGCTCGGGGGTACGAGCAGACTGGCAAGCGGTGGCACCGAGGACGGTGGCAATGAGCAACGACAGGCGAAGCATGAGGCGAAGCCGAGATGTTCTGCTGCTTTCGTGCCAGCAGGCAAGTTCTCGCAAACCCGTGAAGACTGTCGGGATCCGAGACAGCTGGTTCACGGTGGTTCACAGGTTCGGGGCGTTGATGTCGCGGACACCTCACGTGTAGCCTGACTCCGTGAAGATCGAGAAGGGACGCCGAGTCACGCTCAAGGTCGACCTGTCCGTTGCAGGTGGCCAGCAGCTCGAGAAGAACCAAGTCGAGTTCATCCAGGGCTCGGGCGTGATGCTGGCCGGTCTGGAGAAAGTCCTCGAGGGCCTCGAGAAGGGCGCGAAGCGCGAAGGCGTGCTGAAGGCGAACGACGCATTCGGTAACCCCGCGATGCACCCGCTCAAGAAGATGAAGCGCACCGACTTCCCGAAGGAGCTCGACCTGAAGGTCGGCGAGAAGCTCGCCGCGAAGGGCATCAACGACCTCAACGTGATCATGAAGGTCGAGAAGGTCGGCGCCGACGAGGTCGAGGTCCGCCTGATCCATCCGCTCGCCGACAAGGACATCAAGTACTCGGTCGAGGTGGTCAACGTCACGGATCCGCGCCCGCCTCCGATGCCGGCGGCGGCGCTGGAGCTCGAAGAAGACAAGTGATGCACGCGCGCAGGCTCTACGCGCACCGCGGGGCCTCTGCTGAGCGACCCGAGAACACGCTGCCGGCCTTCGAGCGAGCCATCGAATGCGGTGTCGACGCGCTCGAGATGGACGTCCACCTCACGCGCGATGGTCATCTGATCGTCGCGCACGATCCGGACGCGAAGCGGATGGCGGCGACCCCAGCGAAGTGGGCGGAGATCGATCTCGCCGATGCGCAGCGCCTGGATGTCGGCTGGGGCTTCGTCGCGCCCGACGGAACGCGGCCATATGCGGGCAAAGGTCTGACCGTGCCGCGTTTCGAGGACGTGCTCGATGCGTTCCCGAACGTGCGGATCAACGTCGACATCAAGAACAACCGGGGCGCGGTGCCCGCGATGATCGCGGCGGTCGATGCGAAGCAAGCGACCGAGCGCGTGACGATCGCGAGCTTCCAGACCGGTATCGCGGTCGCGGTGCGTCGAGCCGGCTACAAGGGCGAGACCGCGCTCTCGCAGCTCGAGGTCGCGTCGCTCGTCTCGCTGCCGGCGGTCATGTGGCGCTCGTTGCCATCCACCGGCACCGCGGCGCAGATTCCGGTCGTGCAGGGACCGCTGCGCTTCGATCGGCCGACGTTCCTCGCGAAGTGCCACAGCCTCGGGCTGCGCGTCGACTACTGGGTCGTCGACGATCCGGCCGAAGCGAAGCGGCTGCTCGATCTCGGCGCCGATGGCATCATGACGAACGACCCGGCGGCGATGCGGCCGCTCTTCAGTTGACGCCGCGACCGACGAACAGATCGCGCGGATTGATCCCGAGCGAGCGCATCGCGGTCTCCCAGAGCTCGTCGGGCGGCGTCTCGAACACGAGGCCCGGCGTTGCATCGGTGTGCAGCCATGCGCCACGCGACATCTCCTGCGCGAGCTGGCCTGGGCCCCAGCCGGAGTAGCCAAGGAGCAGTCGAATGTTCCGCGGCGGCTGGTTCGCGATCGCGCGCAGCCGATCCGGCGAGGTCGAGAGCGAGATGCTCGAGGTGATCGCGATCGTGCCCTGACCGGGCTGCGCGACGCCTACCGGCTCGTGCAGCACCCAGCCGGTGCTCGGGCTGACCGGACCCCCGGCCCATACGACCGCGGAGTCCTCGCCGCGCCAGTGCATCTCGAGACTGTCGAGGAGCTCGCTCGCCTTGATCGGACTCGGATGGTTGATCACGAGGCCGAACGAGCCCTGGTCGCTGTGCTCGATCATGAGGACGACGGCCCTCGAGAAGTTTGGGTCTGCCAGCTGCGGCATCGCCAGCAAGAGGCCGGGTGCCAGGTTGGCGGACTCCATCACCTCCGACGAGTGTTGCGCAAAATCCGCGTACTGGCCCGGGAATTCGGACGAAAGTTTGTGGGGCCAGGTCGTACCCGTCAGGCGTAGCGCGACTTCTCTTGGAGCTCGGGATCCGTGGCGCCGTCCTGCTGGGTGACCTTGTGGCTCGCCGGGTCCGGCTCGTCGAAGCCGAGCTGCTTCGCGACCTTCTTGTAGATCGCAGCGCCGAGGCTCAGCCCGAATCCCGTGATGACTGCTCTCGCAAAGAATTGCATCCCGCGATCGTAGCATCGCCTCTAGCGATCGACGATCGGCACCATGTCCTCGGCGTAGAGCTCCTTCCACAGCGCGACGGCCGCGGCACGGAGCTTGTCGCCGGGCAGCTTCGTCATCGGGCTCGCGAGGGCGGTGAGCCGCTCGCGATCGATGCGTCGATCGTGGATCACCGGACCGGGGCTCTGCATGCCGAGGTGACGCGCGAGGCCTTCGATGATCAGCACGCCGGCATACGACTCGGAGCTGCCGACGGAGTTGTCGTCGAACGCGAACCTCGCCACGTTCCACAGCGACAGCTGCGGTGTCGTCGGATCGTTCGCGAGCTGGCTGATGTACGCGGACAGCTCGGCGCGTGCACTCTCGACACGGCGGCGCGGCTCGCCATCATCGTCGAGCTCGTCGCCGAGGTGATCCTCGAGCAGCGGCGGATAACGCAGCGGCTCGGGACGATCGTCGTCGAGACCGTGCTGCGCCTCGTGCCGGCGCACGGTGGCCTGGAGCAGCTGCTGCGCGAGCGACGAGATCCGGGGTGCCTCGAGTTGCGCGAGCTCCTCCTCGATGGCCGCGACGCGCCGGCGCTCCGAGCCCGGTACGTCGCTCTCGAGCTGCTCCAGCATGTTCTCGGGAAGGAACAGGCTGTCCGTGCGCGCGAGCCTCCAGCCGCGGGCCTCGAGGATCTCGCGCCAGTCGTCGACGATCTTCGTGCGCTCCGCGAGCAACGCTGCGATCTTCTGCGCGGCCGGTCCATCCTTGCCGAGCTGGGCGAGCAGCTCGGCGCGCACCGCTTCACCGGCGGCGGCCGCGAGCGCGACGCCTTCCTTGGCCTGGTATTCCTCGTCGGCGATCACCCACGGCGCGCCCGGCGCGAGCACCGGCAGCACGTGACTCGCGACGTGGTCCTCGATCTGATCGAGCAGCAGCACCGGATCTCCGAGGTCCTGCGACTGATAGCCGAGCACGGTCTTGGAGATGTTGAGGTTGTCGATGCGGCGCAGGTTCAGCACGCGGCGTGGCTGACCGCCGGCCTTGAGGAACACGACCTCCTCGACGCGATACGAGTAGACCAGCGCGTGCGCGGCGTCGCCCTGCGTGTAGACGTCGCCTTCGAGGTAGTAGCCCACTCCGGCGGCAGCGAGCTGATCGCTCACCGCGCGCACCTTGTGACGGAACTCGCGGACGATGTCCTTGAAGCCCTCGCTCGACGCCGGCACGGAGACCCACTTGTCGAGCATGCCGAGCATCTCGGCCCATGCCTTCACCACCGCCGGCCCGCGCTTCTGGATCGCGGGCGCGGAGATCAGTGTGATGCTGTGCGCCTTGCGATCGCGATCCATGCCGCCGCTCTGGCGATCGCGATCGGACTCGATGATCAGCGTGGTCAGATCCTCGACAAACAGCTTCACGAGCTCGGGATCCTCGAGCGGCGTGCCGCCATCCTTGAACGCGCCAGCGGCGGGCGGGGGCAGCTCGCGGGCATACGCGCGCTTCGCGGGGCCGGGCAGGGTGAGCACGTAGAACGTCGCTGCAACCGAAACCGCGCTCAGCATCATGCAGAGCGCGATCGTCGCCGCGGGGATGCCGCCCGCCTTCACCTTCGGCAGCGCGTTGTACGCGGCGATCACGCGCTCGCGGTCGCACACATCCTCGGGCTCTGCCTTCGCGAGCTGGAGCGCGGCGACACGCTGCACGTGGCGCGCGGCCTCGGGATCCACCGCGCCGCCGAGCTCGTTGGTCGCGAGCGCTGCATCGATCAGCGCGCGCTCGAGCTTCTTGCGCGCAGGCCTGCGCAGCACCAGATCGATCTTCTTCAGCGCTGCACGCGCGGCGTCGTCATCGCCAGCGGCGATCCCGGCGGCGAGCGCGGCGAGGACGTGGCGGCGGATCATCGGCGGTGAGACAACCGCGCGCGCGGCCCCGTTTCAAGCAATTGGGTCACCCTGGTCCGGACGTATCGGCTGGGCGATCGTCGCACGCCGTAAGTGGCCGAAAGTGCGGTCAGCCCGGCGGCGGCAGCAGGCGGAACAGCAGCGCATCGTTGCTCTGCGCGGCAACGCCGACCGTCTGCTTCAGATCGACGAGCGCGCGGATTGCGGTCTCGGCGAGCATGCGGCCATCGTCGCGGCGGTTCGGTGCGTCGGGGATCGTCTTCAGATACGCGACGAACTCGTCGTACTTCTCGAGCAGCTTCTCCGGGTCGTACTCGTTCAGCATCGGGATGAAGTGCGTCGGGTTGACGACGACCCAGTCACCCTTGCCGATCTCGAGGACGTTGCGATCCGCGTACGGCGTGGTGAGCTGCTCGTGCGGAATCGTGCCGAGGAAGCCCTCGTCGTCGGCCTGGAACTTGTGCGGCACGACCTCGACGAAGAACGCGAAGAGCTCGATCCCCTTGCGGAGGTTGCCGAGGTCATCCTCGTCGAGCGGCGGGAACTTCTCGGGCAGGCCGACGTGCATGGCCGGCATCACGACGCGCTCGAGGATGTCGATCGCGACGGGCGCGGTGGCCCGGCGCAGCGCGACGATCTGTGCGATCGCCTCGAACAGACCGCGGTCGGTCGTCTGCTTCGCGATCGGCTGCTCCTGATTCGCGCGCGAGATCGCGGCGACCACCTGCTCGACGATCTGCATGTTCTGCGGACCGAGGCGCGGGCCGGACTCCTTGATCGCTTCGATCAGCTTGGCCGTCGGCTCCTCGTTCCATAGCTTCGCGAGGCGCGCGAAGTCCATCGACATCCACTGGCCCAGCGGCACGGTGTGGAGGCGGATGTAGTGCTGCGCGACGAACTTGTCGAGCGCGCGGCCGTTGTCGTCCTCCTGATCCTCGTGGAGCTGACGGATGCGCTCGATCTCCGTGACCATCTTCTTCGTGGCACCGGAGCCCATGCGGAGCAGCTGCTCGGCGAACACGAACGGCG
Organism: Deltaproteobacteria bacterium; assembly: GCA_013813765.1. Classification (GTDB taxonomy): domain Bacteria; phylum Myxococcota_A; class Polyangia; order Haliangiales; family Haliangiaceae; genus JABFXX01. The sequence goes on from JACCRC010000345.1 coordinate 12,575, forward strand.
CGATCTCGAGGAAGATCTTCGAGAACCCGATCCGCCAGGTGTGCGGGTCGTCGCCCATCATCAACCAGTGACCGCCGTGGCGACGGCGCATCGTCTCGGCGATCCACGCACCGAACGTGAACCACACTTCCCAGTGGTCCTCGTTCTTGAGATCGAGCTCGTCCTTGTCGCCGATCTGACCGAACAACCACGTGTCGAACGTGATCAGCTCGAGCGACTGCCCGAGTGCGAGCGCGCCGACATCGCCCTCGACCTCCGCGAGCGAATGCACGGTATCGCCGTCGGGATCGATCAGCTCCTCGATGATCAGCTCCGACTGACCACGGGCGCGAGACGAGAACCGATACGCTCCTTCGCGGAGCTCGGTCATCGCCTTCTCGAAACGTTCCTTCGCTTGCGCCTCTGCGGCGGCGAGCTGTTGCTGGCTCTCTGACTGCTTGCCGGACTCGGACACGACGGGCAGAGTATACGTGTTGGCGGGAACTTACGAGCGGCTGCGCCGTGCGCTGCGCGCCGGTGGATTACCGATCGGCGAGGCGATGCACCCGGTCGCATTGCTGGGTCTGGCCGTGATGGTTGTCAACGACTGGATCCTGAAGCCCCGCCTGGGGCCAAGCGCGCTGACCGGCAAGCTCAGCGACCTCGGTGGGTTGATCGCCGCTCCCGTGGTGCTGACGGCGGCGATCGGGCTGGTGCTCCGGCTATTCCGGGCAAAGGATCCGTACCTGACGCACCGCCGCCTGGTCCTCGCCGTCCTCGCGACCGGCGCGGTGTTCGCGGCGATCAAGCTCAGCGCGACGGCGGCAGGGTGGTTCATCGCCGTGATCTCCGTGGTGCGTCCGGCGGAGGTCTACCTCGACCTCACGGACCTCCTCTGCCTGCCCATGCTCGGCATCGCGTACTGGATCGGAAGAGATGAGCTGCGCCGGCTCGGCCGCTAGGGTATGACCCGCGGCATGCGAATGGCGCTCGTCGTGATGGTCGGTCTGGTGCTCGGGGGCTCCGCCTGCAAGAAGTCGCACGACGAGGCGGTGAAGGCGACCCGCGAGCAGTGCGTGAAGTTCCTCACCGCCGCGGACACGAAGGCGACCTGTGACACGCTCGCCGGTCTCACGCGCGACGTGGCGAAGCCGTTCGCCGACGTGTCGAACGAGAAGGACCTCTCGGAGTCCGACGACAGCTTCCTCACGAAGTGTATGGACTCGATCGCCGAGAACTACGATCGCTGCAAGGACAACGCGGCGTACAAGAAGGCGATGGATCGCCTGATGTCCTCGGTCGTGCAGTAACCCTCAGCTAGGTGGCCTTGGAATCCCACAGCGGCTCGGGCCGTCCGTCCTTGAGTGCGCACCAGCGCCCCCAGACGAACAGCGCATCCGAGAGCCGGTTCAAGTACATCACCGGCAGCTCGCCGCCGAGGTCCTCGGCCTGACCGAGCTCGACGACGATCCGCTCGCAGCGCCGGGTCACGGTGCGGGAGAGATGAAACGCGGCCGAGGCAGCGCCGCCGCCGGGCAACACGAACGAGGTCAGCGGAGGAAGGTCATCGTTGACCGCGTCGATGTCGCGCTCGAGGCCGTCGACGTGACGCTGCTCGATCCGTGGAAGCTTCGCGCGGCGCTCCGGTTCGGGTGCGGCGAGCTCGGCTCCGAGATTGAACAGCTCGTTCTGTACACGATGGATGATCGGGATCAGGTGCGGTCCCGCAGCGGAGCTCTCGAGCGCCGTGCGTACGAGCCCGAGGGTCGCGTTGATCTCGTCGACCGTGCCGTAGCACTCGAGTCGCGGATCCGCTTTCGAGACGCGAGCGCCGCCGATCAGCGACGTCTCGCCCTTGTCTCCGCCCTTCGTGTAGACACGGTCGATGCGCATGAGCGTGGATTACCACGCCCGCTGATCTCACTGGTTCCAGGTGTCGTAGATCGCCGTGCCGGCACCGGCGATCGCGCCGCCGACGCGACCGAGGGTGCTGCCGACGCGCGTGCCGGCAACC
>JACCRC010000250.1 GCA_013813765.1 Deltaproteobacteria bacterium
GAGGACGACACCGACCTCATGACGGTCCAGGACCTCGGCCAGGACCTCGAGGACGCGAACGGCGTGTTCACCGGCCACGCGCTGGTCACCCGGTCGATCCTCGCGAAGCTCGTCGACCTGCCGAACCCTACGTTCGAGGACGGCCTCTACGATCTCGTCACGCAGGGCAACGTCGTCGCGCTGACCACGACCTGGACCTGGGGCGCGCGCCGCCCGATCGACATCGACGACAAGGTCGCCGCGCTGCTCGATAGCAAGCGCCACACGCACTACACACTGCTGAACCCCGGCCCGGTCAACACCACGGCCACGGTCAAGAGCGCGCTCGTTCACCACGACGTCTGCCACCGCGACTCGACGTTCTCGGAGCTGATGGTCTCGATGACCGGCAAGCTGCGCCGCATCTTCCGCGGTTCGTCGCAACACACCGTCGTCGCGATCACCGGCAGCGGTACGTCGGCGATGGAGGCGTGCCTCGTCTCGAGCGTCCCGCCCGACAAGAAGGTGCTGATCCTCGACAACGGCGCGTTCGGCGCGCGGCTCGTCGAGGTCGCCGCTGTCCACGAGATGGACGTGATCCACCTCCGCTACGACTGGGGCGAGCCGATCGACCCGGCCGACGTCGCGCGTGTGCTCGCCGAGCACCCTGGCATCGCCGTCGTCGCGATGATTCACCACGAGACCTCGGTCGGCCTGCTCAACCCGGTCCGCGAGATCGGTGCGATGTGCAAGGCGCACGGTGCGCTGCTCGTCGTCGACGCGGTCAGCTCCCTCGGTGCCGAGGATCTCGACGTCGTTCGCGACAACATCGACATCTGCTACGGCAGCGCGAACAAGTGTCTGCACGCGGTCAGCGGTGCCTCGTTCGTCTGCGTCGCTCCCCATGTTTGGGAGCGCATCGAGAAGCTCCGCCCCCGCAGCTACTACCTCGACCTTCGCCGCTACCGTCGCTACATGCACGAGCTCGCGCAGACGCCGTTCACCCCCGCGGTGTCGACGTACTTCGCTCTCGACGCGGCCTGCTCGGAGTTCCTCGCCGATGGGCATGCAGCTCGCTTCGAGCTCTACAAGTCGCGCAACCGCCGCCTGCGCCAGGGCCTCGCTGCGCTCGGGATGCATGCGTTCACGGACACCGGCTCGGAGTCGAGCTCGATCGTCACGGCGCGCCTGCCAGACACCATCGCGTACGAGACGCTCCACGACGCCATGAAGGAGCGCGGGATCATCATCTACGCCTGCAAGGGCATCCTCGCCGACCGGTACCTCCAGGTCGCCAACATGGGTGACCTGGCCGACTCGACCCTCGATCGCTTCCTCGTCATCCTCGGCGAGGAGGTCGCCCGCCTGCGGCTGGCCGCTCTCGAGACGGTTCCGTCTCCGATCGTCGCGGCGCACGAGCCGCGGCGCCGCGCCGGCTAGGCGCGCAGCGTGACCGCGACGACGTGCGCTGCGGCGAGCCCGAAATAGGCGAGCCCGACGCACAGCCCGAGCGCGAGCGCGAGCTGTGGAGCATCGGCGATTCAGAGCGTGCCCCACGCGAGCAGGTAGAAGTCGCGGCGGCCGAACGCACGCAGCGTCCCGCGCATGGTGCCGCGGGTCTCGAATCGATCCGCGAGATCAGCACGCCAGCCGCGATCAGGTGCGTTCCGAATGCGGCAACGCACGCGGCGATCCCGACGAGGATGTTCAGAGCGGTGACGGCATTCGGCGTCACGCCGATCGCCGCGAGCGCACCGGTGAGTCGCAACGAGATCGGTCGGATCACGTGGCGGTCACCGAGCCCGTCGTGCGGGCGACGCAGCGACTGCAGCAGCGCGCGCGAGGCGCGACGGCGCGAATCCTCGTCGGAGATCTCGACGCCGGCGATCGTGCGCCCGTCGAGTCGTGGCAGATCGGGAGCCCCTGCGGTCGTGTCGATGCGGTCGATCGCGATCGGTGCGGAGGACAGATCGGGAAACCCCTCGGGCGCGGCGCGGATCACAGCGTCGGTCACTCCGCGCTTTGCAGCGTCGCGCACGACGCGCTCCACGACGGTCATTCCTCCGACCCGCATCGAGGCGACCTCTTGCGCCCCGGCGTAGTCGACGAAGACCCGCATCCCCAACGTATAGCAAGGACAGCAGGATCTCGGGACTCAGCGCCGGTACCGCCACCGGCGATGCGGTGAAGATTCACCGGTCTGATCGGTACCCGGTTGTACCCTTCTTCGCCGCTTGAACTCCGACGATGCTCGGTGCAAGGTCCCTCGTTCTCGTCATCCACCAGCGGAGTAATCGAACATGGCTCTCAAGAAAGGCGTCGACGTCAAGCCGGCCAGCGGCAAGCTGGGCATCCTCATGCCGGGCATGGGCGCTGTCGCGACGACATTCATCGCGGGCGTCCTCGCGATCCGGAAGGGCATCGGCAAGCCGATCGGCTCTCTCACGCAGCTCGGCCACATCCGCCTCGGCAAGCGCACCGACAACCGGTCGCCGGCGATCAAGGACTACGTCTCGCTCGCGAACCTCGACGACATCGTGTTCGGCGGCTGGGACATCTTCCCGGAGAACACCTACCAGGCCGCGCTCAAGGCCGGCGTGCTCGACAAGCACGAGCACCTCGAGCCGATCAAGGCCGAGCTCGAGGCCATCAAGCCGATGACCGCCGTGTTCGAGCAGGCGTACGTCAAGAAGCTCAACGGGCCCAACGTGAAGAAGGGCACGTCGAAGATGCACCTCGCGCAGCAGCTGATGGAGGACATCAAGACGTTCAAGGCCACGAACGGCTGCGATCGACTGATCGCCGTGTGGTGCGGCTCGACCGAGGTCTACCGCACGCCGAGCGACGTCCACAGCTCGCTCGCGAAGTTCGAGGCCGGTCTCGAGGCGTCGAGCGACGACATCGCGCCGTCGCAGATCTACGCGTACGCATGCCTGAAGATGGGCGTGCCGTACGCGAACGGCGCGCCGAACCTGTCGCTCGACACCACGGCGCTGATGGAGCTCGCGCGCAAGCAGGGCCTGCCCGTCACCGGCAAGGACTTCAAGACCGGCCAGACGCTCCTGAAGACGGTCCTCGCGCCGATGTTCAAGGCGCGCATGCTCGGCCTGAAGGGCTGGTACTCGACCAACATCCTCGGCAATCGCGATGGCGAGGTGCTCGATGATCCCGAGTCGTTCAAGAGCAAGGAAGTCTCCAAGCTCGGCGTGATCGACCACATCCTGCAGCCCGAGCTGTATCCCGATCTCTACGGGGACATCAGCCACGTCGTGCGCATCAACTACTACCCGCCGCGCGGCGACAACAAGGAAGGCTGGGACAACATCGACATCGTCGGTTGGCTCGGCTACCCGATGCAGATCAAGGTCAACTTCCTCTGCCG
>JACCRC010000304.1 GCA_013813765.1 Deltaproteobacteria bacterium
ATCCTGCGCTCGATCGCCGCGTTCGAGCGCACGCTGACGAGCCCGCAGACCTCGTACGATCGCTTCGTGTCGGGCGATCGCACAGCGCTCTCTCCGCAGGCGGAGCGCGGGCTGCGCCTGTTCACGCAGATCGGCTGCGCGAACTGCCACTCGGGCCCGATGTTCTCCGACTTCGAGCTGCACGTGCTGCGCGTTCCGGATCCGCCGGGCTCGACGTCGCACGACGCCGGCGACGGTGCAAATCGGTTCCGCACCCCGACGCTGCGCAACGTCACGCGGACGGCGCCCTACATGCACGGCGGCGTGTTCGCGACGATCCCGCAGGTGTTTCAGTTCTATCGACAGGCCACGACCAACCCGGTCGATCCGGATCTCCGCGGGGTGCGCACACCAACGCCGCAGGAGGCCCCCGACGTCGAAGCGTTCCTGCGCGCGCTCGGCGACGCACCGTTCGACGCGTCGATCCCCGCGTCGGTGCCGAGCGGCCTCACTCCCGGCGGTGCACCGCGGTGAGATCGGGTATGACGGCGACATGGCACGCCGTGATCCGCACTCGTACAACGATGACACCCAGGTCGCCACCGAGTCCGTCGCGTGGACAGCGCGGATCGACTTCGCGGCGAAGGTTCTCCACTGCGAAGCCGTCCTGACATTCCGCGAGCCGGGCGGCGGCGCGCTCGATCTCGACACGCGCGACCTCGCGATCGAGAGCGTCTCCGATCACGACGGCAAGCCGCTGCCATTCACGCTGCACCCGACCGAGCCACACCTCGGCGCGCGGCTCGCGATCGAGCTCCCCGCACGCACGAAGTCGATCAAGCTCCGCTACAAGACCTCGCCCGATGCATCCGCGCTGCAGTGGCTCGATCCGGCGCAGACGATGGGCGGCAAGCTGCCGTACCTGTTCTCCCAGTGCCAGGCGTGCCACGCGCGCTCGATCATCCCGCTGCAGGACACGCCGCGCCTGCGCATCCGCTACACCGCGGAGCTGTCGTTCCCGCAGACGCTGACGGCGGTGATGGCCGCTGCCGACCGCGGCCGCACGGTCGACGGCGCCATCGCGGTCTCCCGCTGGGAGATGCCGCAGCCGATTCCGCCATACCTGCTCGCGTTCGCAGTCGGCGATCTGAAGAGCAAGGACATCTCCGCGCGCTGCCGCGCCTGGGCCGAGCCCGCGCAGGTCGATGCCGCCGCGTACGAGTACGCCGGCGTCGAGGCGATGATCCACGCCGCCGAGAATCTGTTCGGACCGTACGACTGGGAGCGCTTCGACATCCTCACGATGCCGCCCTCGTTTCCCTACGGCGGCATGGAGAACCCGCGCATCACGTTCATCACACCGACCGTGATCACCGGCGATCGCTCTCTCGTCAGCGTGATCGCACACGAGCTCGCGCACTCGTGGACCGGCAACCTCGTCACCAACGCGAACGCCGAGCACTTCTGGCTCAACGAGGGCTTCACGATGTACGCGGAGCGCCGGATCATCGAGGCGCTCGACGGTAGCGAGATGGCGTCGCTCTCCGCGGCGCTCGGCCGCCGCGAGCTCGACGAATCGGTCGCGCGGTTCAAGGACCGTCCCGAGATGACGCGCCTGCGCGTACCGATGCAGGGCATCGATCCCGACGACGCGTACTCGCTCGTACCGTACGAGAAGGGCTACTTCTTCCTGTGCGCGATCGAGGCAGCCGTCGGCCGCCCGGCCTTCGAGGCGTGGCTCAAGACCTACCTGCGCGACTTCCGGTTCGGCGCGATCACGACCGAGGACTTCGAGGCCCACATCGAGCGCGGCCTGCCCGGTGCGCTGGCGAAGGTCGATGCGCGGACGTGGATCGACGGCGAGGGCGTGCCCGCCGCCGCCGTGGCTCCGCGGTCCGCGCGACTCGATGCGATCGAGGAGCTGCGCGGTGGGCCCGCGCCGGTCGAGCTCGCGTCCACGTGGGACGCCACGGAGTGGAACCTCTACCTCGAGACGATCGCGCGCCCCGCGAGCGCAGAGCTGTTGCAGACACTGGATGCGCGGTTCCGGCTGACGCAGAGCACGAACCACGACGTGCTCGTCGCGTGGCTCACGTTGTGTCTTCAGTCCGGTTACCACGCCGTGCAGACGCGCGTCGACGAGGTGCTCGCCAGCGTCGGCCGCATGAAGTATCTGCGGCCGCTGTACACCGCGCTCGCGAAGGAGCCGACGACTCGCGCACGTGCGCAAACTACGTACGAGCGCCTGCGCGCGGGGTACCACCCGATCGCGCGACAGATGGTCGAGTCCGTACTTCGCGAGCACGGCTAGCGACCGCGGATCGGATACGCTCGAGGTCAGTGCAGAGCGTGCCGTCTCCTGTCGTCGCGCCCGCCATGGTGCCGATGTCGCAGCGCGCGCTCACGGTCACGGTCGAACGCACGCCGGAACGGCTCGCCGCACACACCGCCGCGTGGGAAGAGCTCGTCGCAAACGCCGCCGACCCAAATCCGTTCTACGAGCCGTATGCGTTGCTCGCGGCGCTGCGTCTCCTGCCCGATGCGAAGGACGTCGAGGTCGTGCTGGTCTGGGCGTCGAACCCGCTGCCGAGACAGCCGCGATTCCTCGTCGGACTGTTCCCGCTCGTGCACCGTCGCTACAAGGGCCTGCCGCTTCCCACGCTGAGCACGTGGAAGCACGGGTACCAGTACCTCGGCACGCCGCTCGTTCGTCACGACTGCGCCGCGGTGCGCCGCCTCCACGAGCCCGGCGCACCCGCCTGGGTCGACTCTGGCGCCGCCGCCGAGCATCCGATGATCAACCACCTGTGGCGCGACCGCGCGGGAATCGAGACGCTCGTCACCTCGACGGGCCGCTCCTCCGGTGCGCTCGCCGTCGCCGCTTTCCCCCTCGCCCGCCTCGCGCGCACCGCCGTCAAACGACTCAAACCCACGAAGCCCTGACATGCCCCTTCGCGAGCTCGAGCCCGGCCGCTTCAAGGCCGACTTCAACCAGCGTCCGTTTCAGATCCGCCACGACCTCGTCGACCACCCGGCGTTCTCGCTCGAGCGGCTCGTCGAGCTGGCACGCAAGCTGCCCGCCGAACAGGTCGAGTACAACGCCGGCGATCTGCCGCTGACGCAGGATCCCACGAAGACCCCGCGCACGGGCCTCTCCGTCGAAGAGACCATCCAGCGCATCAACGAGGCGAAGTCGTGGATGGTGCTGAAGCGCGTCGAGGTCGACGCGACGTACAAGCAGGCCCTCGACGACTGCCTCGATCTCATCGAGCCGCTCGCACCCGGCATGCGCACGCGCCGCGCCTTCATCTTCATCTCGTCGCCCGGCTCGGTCACGCCGTACCACATCGACCACGAGTACAACTTCCTGCTCCAGATCCGCGGCTCGAAGAAGATGACGATCTTCGATCCGGCGGTGCTCGGCGAGGAAGCGATCGAGCGGTTCTACCGCGGCGAGCACAGAAACCTCGTGTTCGATCAGTCGCTCGCCGCTCGGTCGCAGACGTTCGAGCTGAAGCCCGGCGACGGCGTGCACGTGCCCGTCAATGCTCCGCACTACGTGCTCAACGGCCCCGCTGCCTCGGTCTCGTTCTCGATCACGTTCCGCACGCCGGAAGGCGATCGCCGGAGCGCGGTCTACGAGGTCAACGATCGGTTACGAAGATTTGGTCTCAAGCCGCGGCCTGTCGGCACGTCACAGCTCGTCGATCGCGCGAAGTACCTCGGCTACGCGTTGATCGAGCGGGCACAGAAGCGACTCGGTAAGAGCTAGATGTCCCTGGCGCACAAGGCTGCGCGCGGCGCGCTCTGGACGATCGTCTCGAGCATGGGCGGGCGCGCGATCGGCGTGATCGGCACGCTCGTGATGACCCGGTTCCTTCACCCGCATCAGATCGGCGAGGTGTCCGACGCCGCGATCATCGCGCTCACGGCGAACTGGCTCACGATCTGGGGCTGGGGCCAGTACGCGGTGGTCAAGGGCCGCGGCGCCGACGCGCAGGAGGTGACGTACCACGCGACCGTCGCGTACTTCGTCACCGGCGTGGTCTCGCTCGGTCTCTGCGCTCTGTTCGGCGGGCGGCTCACACCGTTCTTCGACGCGCCGCACGCAGCCGCGTACGTCGCCCCCATGTGCCTCGCGCTCTTCATCCGCCGGCTCGGCGCGATTCCCGAGCGCGTGCTGTCGCGCACCCTGAACTTCCGCGCTGCCGGGATCGCCGCGATCCTCGGCGAGCTCTCGTACACGGTGGTCGCGCTGACGCTCGCGTGGCGCGGCTACGGTGGCTGGTCGATCATCATCGCGAACATCGTCCAGTCGTGCGTGCAGGTCGGGATCCTCGTCCACGCATCCGGCTTCAAGAGCTGGCTCGCTCCGACCAAGCTCAAGTGGTCGCGGTTCAAGGACATGCTGAAGTTCGGCGTCCCGCTCGGCATCCAGGGCATTGCGCACGGCGGCGCGCGTTACTGGGACAACCTCGCGATCAGCCACTTCTTCGGCCCTGGCCCGACCGGCGCCTACAACATGGCTTACAACCTCGCCGACATCCCGGCGATCCAGATCGGCGAGCAGATCGCGCTCGTGCTCATGCCCTCGATGGCGGAGCTCCCTCAGGAACGGCGCGCGCGGGCACTCGAACGTTCGACCGCGTTGCTCTCGCTGATCATCTTCCCGCTCGCCGTGGGGCTCGGGCTCGTCGCGTATCCGCTGATCGATCTCATCCTGCCGGCGAATGAATGGCAGCTCGTCGCGCCGCTGCTCGCCGTGCTCGCGTGTCTCTCGGTGTTCCGACCGATCACCTGGGTGCTGTCGGCGTACATGGAGGCGGAGTCGAAGACGAACCGCCTCATGCTCCTCGAGATCGGGAAGGTCGTGCTGCTGGTCGGTAGCATCATCGCGCTCCACTCGTTCGGTTTGCGCGTCGCTGCCGGTGCCGTCGGCGTCGCGTTCGGGATCACCGCGATCGCCGGCGTGATGATGGTGATGCGCGAGGGTCCGTCCCCACGCCGCCTGCTCGTCGGGTTCTTCCAGCCCGTCGTGTGCTGCGCGATCATGGCCGCCGTCACGTTCGGTGTGCATCGCGCGCTGCTCGCGATCGGCTGGGATCACCCGGCCGTGCTCCTCGCGTCGATGATCGTCGCCGGTGCGATCGCGTACGTCGCAGCGGCGCTGATCATCTGCCGCGAGACCTCGAAGGATCTGCTCCAGCTCCTGAAGAAGGCGCTCAAGCGCGTTCCTCCCGACTAGCTCCTCAGCGCTGCGAGATCTGCTGCATCACCCGTTCGAGCATGCGGGCGCAGCGCTCACCATCGAACCGCCAGAGCTCGGGCATCGCGGCACCGAACGCCTCGTCCACGGACGTCGTCAGCCGGGCGGCCAGCGCTTGACGCGCGCGGTGAAGCCGCACGCGCACGTTGTCGTCCTCGATACCGAGACAGCCCGCGGTCTCGGCGGTGTCGAGCTCGATCACGTCTCGCAGCACCAGCACCGAGCGCAGGCCTTCGGGCAGCGCATCGATCTCGCGCTCGAGCATGTGCGCGAGCTCCTTGGTGTAGAGCGTCCGCTCCGGGCTGTCGCTCTCGTTCATCCTCGGCTGCTCCAGGGCAACGGCGGAGAGCCGTCGCTGCTGGCGTAACCGAGAGGTCGCCTCGTTGACAGCGATCCTCGTGACCCACGTACGGAACGACGCGTCGGCGCGGAAGCTCGCGAGCGCACGGAATGCGTTGAGCCACGCGACCTGCACGGCGTCCTCGGCCTCCTGATCGTTGCGCAGCACGGCGCGACACGCTCGAAACACGCGCTGATTGTGACGCCGCACGAGCACGGCGTAGCGGCTGCGGTCGCCGGCCAGGACCTCGGCGATCACCTCGGCATCCGATGGTTCGGGAGCGAGAGGCGGGATGGCGTGCTGAGCGGTCATGACCAATGGAGGGGTCGGCGGCAGATTTCGTTACAGACAATATGGTGTGTCACGTTTCGCTGCCGGGACGAGTCGGATGCGGAAAGGAGCCTCGCATGCGATTCACGAACACGAGTTGGATTCTCTTAGGCGTATCGGCGGTTGCGATGGGTTGCGGTGATGACAAGGCCTCACCGGGAGACCGGTCTCCCTGCGCAGCGAATGACGGTCAGTGCATCTTCCGGCACGACACGTTCGGCGACGAGCAGCTGTGGACCGACACGCTGAAGCTTCACGAGCTGGTCCAGACGCTCTCGCCGAAGGCCGCGCTGTCCGTCGGTCTGAAAGTCGATGCGACTGCCGTCCCGGCGGAGGTGCTCGCGACCGCGGACCTGGATTCGCCGGCCACCACGGTCGCGCTGATCGAGCTGAACGCCGTCGTCGGTGTGCGCGGCACCGTCGTCGACGGCCAGATAACGCGCATCGGTATCACGTGTGCACTCTGCCACTCGACCGTGGACAACTCGGTCCTGCCGGGTGTCGGCAACCGCCTCGACGGGTGGCCGAACCGCGACCTGAACCCCGGCGCGATCATGTCACTCACGCCCGGGCTGCCGGGGATGACCGCGAAGCTCGGCGTCGACAACGCGGCCGCGAAGGCGGCGCTCATGAGCTGGGGACCTGGACGCTACGATGCGCGGTTCAATCAGGACACCGAGAGTCATCCGGTGCTGTTGCCGCCTGCGTACGGCCTGCGTGACGTCGCGCTCGAGACGTACACCGGCGAGGGTCCAATCTCGTACTGGAACGCATACGTGGCGGTGACGCAGATGGGTGGGCACGGAAACTTTGTCGACGAGCGCCTCGGAATCGAGATCCGCCACGAGCCGGATCGCGTCACGCCGATGTTGCCTGCGCTTCGCGACTATCAGTTCTCGTTGCAACCGCCTGCGCCACCCGCCGGCAGCTTCGATGCAGTGGCTGCCGCGCGCGGAAAGATCCTGTTCGACGGTCAGGCTCGCTGTAGCTCGTGTCACGCCGGCTCGAGCTTGACCGACGCACCGAAGCTACACGCGGCCTCAGAGACCGGGATGTCTCCCCACGAAGCTCGCCGCAGCGCGACCGGCATGTATCGGACCACTCCACTGCGCGGCGCGTGGCAGCATCCTCCGTACTTTCACGACGGCAGCGCCAAGACGATGCTGAATGTCGTCGAGCACTACAACCAGGCGCTGAACCTGTCGCTCACCGAGCCGCAGCGCAAGGACCTCGAGCAATACGTGCTGTCGCTCTAGAAGCATCCGTGAAGGAGTAAACTGCGCCGATGCACGCTCGAGAAGTGAACTGATGCTCGAGGCAGTCGGCTACTGGTTCAACGATCGTGCGCCGAGCGGTTATCCGCGCCCGCAGAAGCTCGTCGCGACATGGGAGCCGGTGCAGCGCAAGGCCGTCGTGGCGTACCTGCGCGCGGGCCTGACCCTCGAGACGTATCGCGGCAAGTCGCACTGCCGCTTCGCGTGTGGCGAGCAGGACATGGGTCACCGCGACTACACCGACGGCGTGTTCGCATGGCCCGAGGGACTGCCGCACTACGTGGAGAAGCACGCGGTGCGATTGCCCGATCACTTCGTCGCGCACGCGCTGTCGGGCACGCCGCCGGTCGAGCCGAAGGTGAAGCGTATCGACGACCGCCCGTGGCTCCGGTGGGGCGTGGCACAGGACGCGACCGTCGAGCTGACCGGCTGGGACGCGCTCGGCTGGGAGGATCAGAAGAAGGTGCTCGAGCGGCTGCACGCGCGCATCGCGCCGGGGCACCCGCTGCACCAGAAGGAGCTCGAGGTGCTGGTGGGGCGGCGGTCCACCGACGAGCTGCTGGTGCTCCTGCCCGACGGAACGATGGCTGTCGTGCGCCTCTCCGACGCCAGCACACGGTTGTTCGCGAGCTGGGACGAGTGGCTACCCCGCAGCTTACCCACCGGATGTTGACCCGGATCCCCGAACAGGCGATTCAGGGGATTCGATGGAAACGGATCTCGAGGTGGAGATGGAGCTGGTCTACGAGTTGACCGCGGACGCGGAGGACGACCTCCTCGCCGACGCCCTCGAGGACTCGTGGTTCGAGCGCTCGGGCGAGCAGCTCGCGGAGATCGAGGACGCGCTGCCTCCCGAGTCGCTGCGCGTCCGGATGATGCGGCTCATCGGCTTCAGCGCCGCCGCCGCAGCGTGAGCCACGCGACGACCGAGTAGCCAACCGCCTGCGCGAGCAGCATGCCCCACGCCGCGAGGAGCACCGATGACGAGTGCGCGTACTGTGGCTCGACGGCCATGAACATCGGCGCCGAGAGGTTGTTGATGTCGACGATCGAGCTCATCGCATCGACCGCGGCGCGCGCCGAGACGAGGTTCGAGATCATCGCCGTCGGGCCCTTGAGGCCGAACATGATCCCCGCGAACAGCACCTGCGGCACGAGCACGATCGGAATCAGGCTGGTCGCCTTGTCGGGCGAGCTCGCGATCGCGGACACGCAGAGCCCGAGCGAGATGCCGGCGACACCGGCGGCGACGATCGTCAGGTAGATCTCGAAGCTCGCGGGCATCATCACGCCCGACGCGGGCAGCTTCGTCGAGATCGCGACCACGCCGATCAAGAGCGCCGCCTGCACCATCACGAGCAGCGTGAGCACGATCAGCTTCGACAGCACGTAGGGACCGGCGTGCAGGCCCGCGAGCCGCTCGCGCCGCAACACGTTCGCCTCCTTGCAGATCTCGCGCGCCGAGTTGATCACGCCAAACCACACGCCCGTTGTCGCGAGCATGAAGATCAGCTTCTTCGCCTCGATCCGTCCGGACGTGAGGCCGTCGCCGCGCGACACCAGCACGAGCAGCACGCCGATGATCGGCGCCTGCAGCAGCAGCAGCGCGAGGTTCTTTCTGTCCGCGAACATCAGCTCGAGATAGCGCCGCGTCAGGATGCCGAGCTGCCGCAGCCGCGACTGCGCGAACGTCTTCGAGCGCCGCTCGTTCTCTGCACGCTGCTCCACGCTCGGCATCGCGGGCGCGCGGGCGGGCCGTTCGACGACATACTTCTGGTGCTGGAGCGACGCCCCGTACCGCGCGGTCCACTCGTCGGGCTTGCCGGGCTCCTCGACCTCCTCGTAGAGGTCCGGGAAGTCCGCGGCACCGAACAGCTGCAGGGCCTGCTGCGGTGGCCCGAAGTACACGAGCTTGCCCTCGGCGAGGAACGCGATGTGATCGCACATCCGGATGTTCGCGGTCGCGTGCGTGATCAGCACGATCGTGCGCCCGCTGTCGGCGAGCTTGCGCAGCGTGATCATCAGCTTTCGCTCGAGACCGGGATCGAGGCCGGAGGTCGGCTCGTCGAGAAACAGCAGCAGCGGATCGGCGAGCAGCTCGCACGCGATCGACACGCGCTTGCGCTGGCCGCCAGAGAGCTGATCGATCCGCTTCTTCGAGTGATCGGTCATCTCGACCTGGTCGAGCACCGTCGCGATCCGCACGTCGATCTCACCCGGCGTGGTATCCGCGGGCAGCCGCAGCTTCGCCGCGTGGTGCAGCGCGCGCTCGACGGTGAGCGTGTGGTGGAGGATGTCGTCCTGCGGCACGTAACCGATCACCGAGCGGTACGCGTCATAGCCTGCGTACAGGTCATCGCCGTTGATCGTCACGCGACCGGCGCTCGCGCGGTTGAAGCCGCACAATGCGGTCATCAGCGTGGACTTGCCGGCACCGCTGCCGCCGACGATCGCGACGAACTCGCACGGCTCGATCGACAGCGTCGTCGGTGCGAGCAGCTGCTTGTCACCGATCTTCCGCTCGATCGCCGTGGCATCGAGGCGAATCGCGCCGCGCTGATCGTACGAATCGAGGCTGTCGCCGTCATAGGTCAGGCGGAACGTGCCGATCTGCACCACGTCGTGCGGCGCGAGCTTCCGCGAGCCTTCGACCCGCACGCCGTTCACGAACGTGCCGTTCGCCGAGTGCATGTCACGCAGCACGTGATGGCCGTCCTCCCAGAGGAGGTCGGCGTGGTGCCGCGAGACCAGCGCCTGATCGAGCACGATGTCCGCGGAGGTGCGCCCGATCGTGAGCAGCGGGGTCCCCGGCGGCGTCGCGAAGTGGTGCACCGGCGCGATCCGGCTCGCCTGCGGGTTGCGGTAGACCATCGTGATCTCGGCGCCGGTTCCCGGATCGCGCAGCGCGACGACATCCCCGTCGTGCAGCACCGCATCGACGACCTCGTGACCGCCCAGCATCACTCGCGCTCCGCGCTCCGCGATCACGTGGTGCGCACCGGCGACCAGCGCGAGCCGCGCGTGACGAGCAGCGACCCACGCAGCGCCGAGCACGATCTCGCACTCCGGTGCACGGCCAATCGAGAGCGCGGACGTTGTCAGCGCGACCTCGCGCGTGTCCGCGGCCTCGCGAACCTCCAGGCGCGCGTTGCCTTTGGAGCCATCGACAGTTTCGTGTACGGCCACGGGTCGGCACATTGTAGACCGTCCGATCGGGTAAGGTCGCGTCGTGACCACCGACGTCCTCAGCTACACCCTCGATCAGAAGGTCGCCGTCATCCGCATGGACGACGGCAAGGCGAACGCACTCTCCGTCGAGATGATCGACGGCCTGCTCGCTGCGCTCACCCGCGCCGAGGAGGAAGCGAGCGCGGTCGTGCTGACCGGCCGGGCCGACAGGTTCTGCGCGGGCTTTGACCTGCGCGTGATGATGAGCGGCCCCGAGCAGGCAAAGGCGTTGCTCGGGCGCGGCTCCGAGCTGCTGCTCCGCCTGTTCGGTGCGACGCTCCCGCTCGTGATCGCCGCCAGCGGGCACGCGCTCGCAGGCGGTGCGCTGGTCGTGCTCACCGGCGACACGCGGATCGGCGCGCAGGGCGCGTTCAAGATCGGCCTCAACGAGGTCGCGATCGGACTCCCGGTCCCCGTGCTCGCCATGGAGTTCGCGCGCGCGCGCCTCACGCCCACGGAGCTGACGCGCGCCACGCTGATGGCGCAGATCTACACGCCGGAGACGGCGGTGACCGCCGGGTATCTCGACAGCATCGTGCCCGCGGACCAGCTCCTCGATCGCGCGAAGGAGGAGGCAACACGGCTCGCCGGCCTCGCGCGCTCCGCGTTCAAGGCCACGAAGCTGCGGCTACGCGGCGGCGTGATCGCCGACATCAAGGCCCGCATGGTCGAGGACATGCGCACGCTGATGAACCCGTAGATCAGAAGACGAACGGATACGCGAACGAGCCGCCGTCGTCGGTCTCGGGAAACTTTGCGAGCTTCACCGCCGAGGCCACGCATGCACCGAGCGCGTCATCGGGCGTCGCGATTGGCGCAGCGCTGATGACCTTGCCCGATCCAGACACCTTGACCTGGATCTTCACGGTGCCCTTCGCCTCCGAGCGCTCGCCGCACGCGATCACGGCGGGCTTCACGCCCACCATGCCTTCCTGGACCATCAGCTTGTCGAGCTTCTCCGGCAGGCCCGACAGCGGCTTGTCGGGAACCGGCTCCGGATCCTTCTCCGGCGGCCTGAACCGCGCGCAGCAAGGCTGCCTGTGCTTGTCGAGAATGCACGACACCTCGTCGCAACCGTCCTCGTTCTTCACGACAGGCGCCGTCGCGAGCACGTCCGCGGGGTCGCGCACTGGCGTCGTCACCGGATCGCGCGGCGTGCGTGGCGTGCGCGGCGTCCGTGGCTGACCACTGGCGATGACCGGTGGGTTCGTCACGGGCGGCGGCGCGTTCGGATCCGGCGCGGACATATCGATCTCGCTCGTCGGTTTCCCCACCTCGGGCGGCGGCTGTACCGGCTCGGGCGGAGGCGCCGGATCCTTCTGCGCGACGACCTCCTGAGGCGGCACCGCGGCATCCGGGGTGACACGCGCCTGGCGATCATCGCGGTTGACCATCAGGAAGACGAGCGCACTGGTCGCACCGATGAACAGCACCGCGACGAGCGCGAGCAGTCCCCACGGTGCCTTCTTGCGCCGGCCCTCGGGTGGCAGCGCGTAGCGACGCGGCCGATCCTCGTCCTCGACCTGCTCGCATGCAGCGGCTGCGATCCTGGCGGCGATCTTCTCGTCGAGCTCGTCCAGCTTGCGCGACGGCACATTCCGCTCTGACAGCTCCTTGTCGACGACGATCTTCGGAGCGTCCTTCGGAGCTTCTGGCTCGGGCGCTGGCGGCGGCGCGACCTCGACGTTCGGCTCCGGAGGCATCGGCAACAGCGCGGCGAGCGGGATCAGCTTCGCCGGCGGCTTGTGGATCAGCGGGGTCGGCAGCGTCGAGTTCACCTTGCCACGCAGCGGAGGCGGTGGCGGCGGCGCGCCGACGTTCGTGATCTCGCGCGTCTCGAAGCTCACGGGCATCCGCTGGCTCACGCTGACCGAGGCCTTCTCCACGATGTCGTTCACGCTCGCCTTCGCGAGCGGCAGGGGCTGCGCGATCGAGATCGACATCGAGGTGCGCGCCGTCACCGTTGGCTGCTGTGCCGTCGGGCGCGGCGGTAGCGCCGGCGGCACGGCCGCGTCACCGGGCGTGCGCGGGGTGATCCACGGCGCGGGCATCGGCGCCGTGCCGCGCTCGACGACCGCCGCGACCGGCTGCACGACCCCGTCGTCGGAGTGACCGACGCGCGGGATCCCCATCACGAGGTTACGCGGCATCGTGCGGTAGTCGAGCTGAGGCAGGAGCAGCTTGTGGAGCGCGAGCTTCACGACCGCCGGCGTGCCGGGAACGAGGAACACGTACGTCGACTTGCACTGCGCGGCCTCGGCATCGATCAGCATCGCGGCCGAGCCGAGCTCCTGGTACGCGATCATCCGCAGCAGATCCGAGAAGCCATCGAGCGGGCGCGTGATCAGCGGATCGAGCGCGATGCCCGCCGCATCGGACTTCATCGACACGATCACGACCACGACGTCGACCTCGGAGTCCGCGACGTGCTCGAGCAACTTCGCGCGGATCAGCTGGGCGGTGTCACCGACCGTGGTCTTCTGGACGAGCTTGTGTCCCGCGCTGCTCAGCTGCTCGATCGCGAGCTGACTCGGTCGGTCAACCTCGATCGACTCCGCCTCCGACACCGCCAGGACAGCGATGTTGAGACCGATGAATCCCCGCTCCATCGCGTTCAGTTTAGCCCGACGCCCACCGCGATGCTCATCGGAACATGGCTATTGCCCGATCGGCGGCGCGCCGGCTTCCTCGGGCTGAGCCGGGGGTTCCGCCTCGGGAATCACCTGAAACGACACGCCGATCGTGCCGTGCTTATCTAAGCCCGGAGGAGTCTGGTTCGAGTCGTGAAACACCAGCGACACCGGCGCCTTGAGCTCGAGCGTCTGGCTGGCCCTCCGCGTCTCGGACTGTGTGTCGTCGATCTTCACCTTCGCGCTGACCGCGAGCACGTCGACATTGCCGGCCTTCACCTTGAGCTTCATCGTGCCCTCGGGGGCCAGCGTGCCCTTCGATGCCCCCTGATTCGACGAGCCGGTCGGGTACACGTAGACCTCGGTGATCGGTCGCGGCGACTTGTTGATCAGCGAGACCTCGTGCATGGCCGCGCCGCCGCAGCCGGTGGCGAACGCGAGGGACAGGATGAAGGCGGTGCGGGTCACGGCGCCAGCCTCTCACAGGCGGCGGCCGTCGCGCACGGCCTCGATCCATCCGAGACCGAACCGCGTGTCGGGCTCGAGGTAGTGCCCCTCGCTCCACTCGTTCAGCGACGACACCAGCACGAGCTGCTCGTCGGCGGGCCGGCCCGTGCTGCACGCGTAGGCGACCGCACGCGCCACTGCCGCGCGAAACTTGTCGGGATGCTCGCCGGTCACCACCGGCGACCACGGATACTTGTCGGGGCGCGCCGGTCCGAAGTCCGCGCCGCGCGGCGACGCATCCCAGCCCGGCGTGACCGCGGGGTGATAGGGCAGTCCCGCGCGCTCGGCGATCTGCGGCCACTGCTCCGCGCGGATCGCGACGCGCTCGTCGTAGTCCTGCAGAAACTCGCCCTTCCACTCCGGCAGCAGCACGTAGTTCGTGACCGCGTCGAAGCCGAGCGTCTTCACCTGACCGATCATCTCCTCGTTCGGCTCGATCGCGGCGAGGTAGACGTCGGGGAAGCCGCCGGACCGCAGCATCGCGCGTGCTCGCGTGATCGCCTCGCGCGTGCCCTCGACACCGAGCTCCTTGATCAGGAACGTGGAGTCGAAGATCGAGAAGTACGCGCGGCCCGCGACGCGGAGGTAGTTGCCGCGCGCGAAGTAGCGCTCGGCGAGGTAGCGCATCAGCTCGACGAAGTCGTCGACATCCGACGGCACGAGCCGATCCGTCTCGATCACCGGCGTGTCGGTGCGCTGAACGGGCAGCACGCGCCGCGGCATCCGGTTGGCCCACATCACCGCGAACGGAAACGCGGCGCCTTCGGGCGAGCCGAGGTATCCGAGATCGAGCGCGTCCTGAAACACGCGCTTGCCGCGGCACCAGAAGAAGCCATACACGAGCCCGTCGATGCCGTGCTCCTTGCACAAGGTCACGCGGCGCCCGACGGGAATCGGATCGCGATCATCGTAGCTGCCCCACAGCGGAAGCCTCGGCTGCACGTGTCCCTCGAAGCGCGGCTTGCAGTCGTAGACGAGGTCCCACTCCGTGAAGCCCGCATAGAAGGATTCGTCGCGCTCGGGGATCGGGTGCCAGCCCGGATACACGTACGCGAGGACTCGCACGGCTACTCGGGCGGCAGGTGCTGCAGCGATCCGAACGCGGCCTCGACCGCCTGGATCATCTGGCTCGCGTTCTGAAACCGCTCCTCGCGATCCTTGGCGAGCGCTCGATTCACGAGGTCCTTGACCGGCGGCGTCAGCCAGCGCGCACCCGGAGTGACGTCCTCGAGGACGGGGATCCGGCCCGAGACGTGTTGCTGCATCACGTTCTGCGGATCGGAGTCGAGATACGGCACGCGGCCGGTGAGCATCTCGAACACCATCGTGCCGACCGCGTAGAGATCCGTGCGCGCGTCGACGGAGCGCCCGCGCACCTGCTCCGGTGCCATGTATGCGGCGGCTGGTTTTTTCGATGCGCCGGTGAGCGCGTCGTTGCCGAACTCGAGGACGGCTTCCTCGCGCAGCGTGGCGAGGCCGAACTCGGCGACCTTCACGAGCTCCCAGCCCTGCATCGGGAACAGGAGGATCTTGCTGGGCTGCATCGACACGTGGACGCGCCCGGCGGCATGCGCGGTGCTGCAGCCCTCGAGGATCTGACGCGCGATGATCATCGCGGCGCGCGGTCCGACGTTGCCGGCTTCGATCGCGGCGCGCAGGTTCCGCCCGACGATGCGCTCCATGACCAGGCACAGGTAGCCCTGCTGGTTCACGAACACCTCGAACAGGGGCACGAGGTTCATGTGAACGAGCGACTTCAGCGCCATCGCGTCGGGGAGGAACCGGTCGGTGATCGCGGTGCCACTGTCGTCGAGGTCGGCGATCGGCGAGCGCATCGCCCAGTGACGGCCTTCGTTGTCGACGACGGCCCATAGCCCGTCGGGCTTTCCGCGGCCGAGTGCATGAAGCACGCGGTAGCGGCCGATCTGGAGGTCCGGCTTCAGCATCTCGGAGACTGCCGGCATGATACTGGATCGCGATGCGAAGGATGATGCTCGCGCGCCACGGGCAGACGTCCTGGAACGCGCTCGGCAAGCTCCAGGGCCACACGGACATCCCGCTGGACGAGATCGGCCGCGATCAGGCCCGGGCCCTCGCGGCCACGCTCACCGGCACGGGCGTGCGCACCGTCTGGACCAGCGACCTGGGCCGCGCCCAGGAGACCGGCTCGATCGTGGCGTCCATCCTCGGACTGCCGCAGCCGCGTACGGAGCCCGAGCTCCGCGAGCGACGGTTTGGCGTGTTCGAGGGGCTGACGCGCGACGAGTGCGCGGCGCAGCACCCCGACGCATGGCAGGCGTGGCTGTCGAGGACCTCCGCTCCGCCCGGCGGCGAGCCGATCGACGAGGCCGTGCGCCGGATGCGCCGCGCGCTCGTACGGATCGCAGCGCGCGAGGAAGGCCCGGCGCTCGTCGTGTCGCACGGCGGACTGATGCGGCTGTGGCTGATGGATCTGCTCGGCACGCAGATCCCGCTGATCGCGAACGGAGCGACGTTTGTCATCGATCACGACGGCACCGCGTTCCGCTGCGAGCGCTAATCCAGCCCCTGCACACCGAGCGGGCGCGCGGAGTGACGCACCGATCCATCGCCGAGCGCGCCACCGACGTTCGTGCCCCAGCACGTCACCGACCGATCGGCCATCACGGCGCAGGCATACGGGCCGCCGTCTCGATCGAGGTTGCGGTGCTCCTCGAGACCGAGCGCGCCGACCTCGACGTCGACGGCTCCACTGGCGAGCACGTCGAGCGGGTCGAAGCCCGCGCCGTGGTAGCAGGTCACTCGGCCACGCGCGCGCACCGCACACAGCTGATGGCCACCCGACGCGATCGCGGTGATGTCGTTCGCCTTCGGCGGCTCGGCGGATCTCACCGTGGTGGTGTCGAGGTCGTAGGTCCAGCACGTCAGGGAGCCTGCTCGCAGCGCGCAGCTCTTGTAGCCCGGAGCGATATCC
Organism: Deltaproteobacteria bacterium; assembly: GCA_013813765.1. Taxonomy (GTDB): domain Bacteria; phylum Myxococcota_A; class Polyangia; order Haliangiales; family Haliangiaceae; genus JABFXX01. The sequence goes on from JACCRC010000304.1 coordinate 16,508, forward strand.
GTCGCGCCGGTGACTCGAGGCGCGCGGGTCCAGCCCTTGGATTCGCAGGCGACCTCCCCTTGCTTCATCATCACGCAGCGCCGATATCCGCCCGCGTAGATCGCCGTGGTGTCGGGCAGTGCCGGCGGCAACACCTCTGGCTCGGAGCGATGCCGCTCGCTGAACGGCCGGTCGAGCTCGTGCGTGGTGATCGACATGTCGCTGTTCAGCGCGAACAGCCACCGATCCGCGGCGGCGATCGAGAGCACTCCGCGCTCGACACGGCGCGCGAACGCCGGTGCGTGCGGAGTCCAGCACCAAACCGCGCCACCGTCGGCGAGCAAGCAGGCCGAGCCGTAGGTCGAAGCGGCGACCGATCGGATCGCTCCGACACCCGCAGGCACCGGCACCTCGGTCGCCCAGCCTTCGGCGTGACTGCCCCAGTGGAGGACGTGGTGATCGATCGTGCGGGCCCAGCTATCACTGCCACCGAGCGCGAGCGCGGCGACGTTCGCAGCGCCGACGACGGTCTTTGGTGGACGGCGCATGCGCCCGATCGTCGTAGGCTGCCCGGCGCCACCTCCCGCGTTGGAGCCCCAGCACACCACCGAGCCCTGCGCCCGGAGCGCGCAACCGTACGCGAGCTGCACCGCATCGGTGAGATCGGGAATCACGCGCGTGCCATCACGGTCCCACCTCACGACCTTGCCGCCGCTGATCACCTCGAGCTCGAACGAGTGACCGGTCGAGAAGTCAGGCTCCTCGGCCAGCGAGATCGCGGCGGGCGCCGTGATGAGCTGCGCGTCCCAGCCCTCGACGGCTTGACCGTACGCGTCGACGTTCGTGGCAGCCAGTACGTCGTCGTCATCGCGCGCGACGGCGAAGCACCTCAGCGCGCCGGTCTCTAGGATCGCGCACGCGCCGTTGGACACGCCGGCATTGACGAAGCTGAACGCGCGCACCGGCCCGAGACCCTTCAGTGGGGCCGGTGCCGGCGCCTTCCAGCCGGTACACACGACCTGACCATCGCGCTTCGTCCCGCAGTACTGGTTGCCGCTCGACACGGCGACCAGGTCGGTCATCCCGGCCACGCGCGTGGCGGAGTCGTACCCGTGGTCGGTGCACGACACGCCGCCGTCGCGATGCACGAAGCAGAACCCGCTGCCGGTGCCGAGCGCGACGACATCCTCGAGCTTCGGGATCGTGAGCAGCTCGATGCGATCACGCGCGAAGCACGCCACCTGCCCGGTCTTGCGCAATACGCACGAGGCGTTGTTGTTGATCGCGATCGCGTCGGCGACGCCCGGGATCCGGCGCGGCTTCGGTTCGGGACGCCCGACGCCGAGCTGTCCCCAGCAATCGACCGCGCCGCTCGCGCGCACGACGCACGTATACACGCGCGTGCGGCCGAGGCCGAGGATCTTGTCGCTCGGCGGCGGAACCTCGAACGGCAAGACCGGAGGAGCAATCGCGGACGCGCGCGCGTCAGGTGCGGGACGATCCGCTTGGGGCTCCTGTTTCTCCGACGAGCTTCCGCAGGCGGCGATCAGCGCGAGCGCGACCACGAGCCTCACAGCTTCACTCCGATCGGAGCCTCGGCGGTGTCGAATGATCCGTCGCCGAGCTCGCCGAACAGGTTCGAGCCCCAGCAGCGGATCGTGCGGTCGGCCATCCGCACGCAGCCGTACTGCCCCGCCTGCTGCGGCCCATGCAGCGCGAACGACTCCGTGTACTGTTCGGCGTACGCGAGCCCGAGCTCGACGTCGACGGCACCGCTCGCGATCACCTGTTGCGGAGGAAGCCACGTGCGCCTCGAATGCTCGCCGTCGCCCTTCTCGACCTGGAACCGCCAGCAGCTCACACGACCGCCGTCGTGAACCGCGCACAGATGATCCGCCGACGAGGCCAGGTCCGTGACCTCGCGCAGTCCCGGCACCTCGGAGATGACCATCGGTTGCTCGGAGTACGCGCCGAACCAGCACCACACACGGCCGCGCTGCACCGCACACGCGTGATCGCGCCCGGCCACGAGCTCGGTCGCTGCGGTGAGATCCTTGATCGCGCCGGGGCACAGCACCGTGCCGTCGCGGCGGCGGACGCAGCTTTCGTCGCCGAGGTTCGCGTACTGCACCGCCTCCGGATCCGTCAGCTGCGTGATCGTCATCGGCGCGTCGTGAAACGCCGTCGTCGCGATCGCGTGGACCTCCGCGGTCCCATCCCCGCGGTATGCGAGCAGGCCAACGCCGTCTGGCGCCATGTCGCGAACACCGTCGGTGTCGAGCTGCTCGATCCGGTTGTCGGTCGCCGCGGTCTGGCACCACACCTCGCCCGCCGAGCTGCGCATGCAGACGTGATCCTTCACGGTCGCGATCACCTGCACGAGCTTCTCGGGTCCGAGGCCGAGCGGCAGCACGGTCGGAACGGCGCGGCCATCGCGGAAGCGACTGTGTCCCCACCACCACACGCGCCCATCGGCCGTGATCGCGAAGCTCTTCGACGTACCGAGCGCGATGTCGACCACGCCCGCGAGCCCGACGACCGGCGATGGCGGCACGTCGAACAACGACAGGGTGGTCGGCTGCGCGAGCGCGCCGCCGGCATTCGTCCCCCAGCACGCGACCGAGCCCTGCGCGCGGATCGCACACTCACGCCCGTGGATCGCTGCGTCGGTCAGCACGGGCAGCACCGTCAGCTCCGAGAAGTCGGTGCGCACCACCTTGCCGCCGACCACCGCCTCGAGGAAGAGCTTCCCCTCGCGGCCGGTGCTCCACATCACGAGCTGCGTCGCGCCGATGAACGGCTCCGGCTCGGGGAGGTCGAACGAGCGCCCCTCGTGGATGAACTCCGCCCGGTAGGGTTCGTTCGGTTCGGGATACGCGTCGACGAGGAAGCAGCGCACGCGGCCCCGCGTCACCGCACACGCGCGATTCTCGAAGCCGCCGACCAGGGCGATCGCGGTAACCTGATCGACGCCCTGCAACGTTCGGAGCGGTGAGCGGCTGCTGGCCGAACCGCACGCGACGGTGCCGGCCTTGCGGACGATGCACGTCACGTACTCGCTGGATCCGATCGCGACGGCATCGGTCACGTTCGGCACCTTCCACGCCTTGTGGTCATGGTCGAGGCAGGTCAGCCCGCCCTTGCTGTCGATGTAGCAACGCGCGAGCGGATCACCGATGCGCGCGTCCGTGATTCCGGCGAGGGGCACCGCAGTCAGCGCATCCGGGGCGAGGCACGCGACATCCCCGGTGCGGCGGAGGAAGCAGTGCGCGTTCTGCGTGATGCCGACCGCGTCGTCGATTCCCTGCACGCGGCGCACGGTGGGATCCGGAGCAGCCTTCGCGCGGTGCTGGCCCCAGCAATCGACCGCACCGCTGGCGCGCACCACGCACGTGTGGCGATCGCCGCGGCCCACCGCGACGAGCTTGTCGGCGGGAGACGCCACCTCGAACGGCGGCGGCGCGGTAATGGGCGGCGCGGGTGCATCGTTGGTCACCGGTACCGGTGGCGGTGGTGGTGGTGGTGGTGACTCACCACCGCGGGACCCGCACGCCGCGAGCACCAGCATTGCGAGCCACCTCCCCATGCAGGGTTGACGATCGCATGAAACCACGTCGCGCTATGCTCGCTCGCATGCGAACCGCGCTCGCCGTGCTCGTGGTCCCGATGCTGTGGAGTGGTGCGGAGGCCGAGACGACGGCGCCGGCTCCGGTCAACCTCGTCGTGTCGGTTCCGACAATCGTCGCGGTGTCGTCCACCGTCGACAACCGCCGCATCCTTCCGGACCACCTCGTCGACGGCAAGCTGGCTCCGCGTACGAGAACTGATCAGGCGGGCGGCGTGATCGCGCTGCTGATCGTCGAGGCGAGCTCGCTCGCGCGATCCTCGGTGATCGCGAGCGCTTCCTGCAGCTTCTCGACGAGCGCGCCTTCTTCGGGCGCGAGGTCGATGTCCGAGACGGCCATCACGAACGTGACCGCGTACGCGAGGTCCTTCGCGGTGGACGTGCCGAGCTTGCCCGCCAGGCTGCGCAAACGATCGTCGTCCTCCTCGTCACCCGCGAACGTGGGCGTCGGCGAGTCGTCGATGCCAGCGAGCTCGTAAAGCGCCTTGCCCATCGCGAAGAACGTCTGGATCTCGTCGGGATCCTCGCGGCCGTCGGCGTCGACGGCCATCTGCATGATCGCGACGATCGTCTCGGCGTCGGCCTCGGAGAGCTTTCCGGCGTGAATGGTTCGGATTGCTTCGCGGAACCGCGCGGGATCGATCATCGAGCGACGTTACATCGCTGTGAGGCCGCCGTCGACCACCAGCTCGGTGCCGGTGACGAACTTCGACTCGTCGCTCGCGAGATAGAGCACGAGGTTGGCGACATCGTCGACCTCACCGAGGCGGCGCAGCGGTGCGGCGCGCTCGAACGCGGCTCGGGTCTTCGCTTGATCCGGAGCAGCGTTGACAACGGCGGAGACCATCGGTGTGTCGATGAACGACGGGTGCACCGAGTTGCAGCGCACGTTGTAGCCGGCGCGTGCGGCGTGCAGCGCGACCGACTTGGTCAACAGGCGCACCGCGCCCTTGCTCGAGCAGTACGCCGCCGCGTCTGGAACGCCGATCAACCCCGCGACCGACGACAGGTTGATGATCGATCCGCCGCCGGTCTTCTTCATCGCCCCGAGTGCCGCGCGGCAGCCGAGGAACGTACCGTCGCTGTTCACCGCGTGCTGGTGCCGCCACTGCGCGAGCGTCAGGCTCTCGACGTCGCCCCAGACCGCGATGCCCGCGCTGTTGACGAGGATGTCGAGCCGGCCGAACGCGGTGACCGTGGCCTCGACGACGCGTGCCCACGCTGCCTCGTCCGTGACGTCGAGCAGCTCGAATCGATGCGGTGCGCCGAGCTCGGCGGCGACCTTAGCACCACCCTCCGCATCGCGATCTGCGATCACGACGGTCGCTCCTTCACGCGCGAGCGTGCGTGCGCATCCTCGCCCGATGCCCGACGCAGCACCGGTGATGATCGCGATCTTTCCGGCGACCCTAGTCACGGACGATCACCTCCGTGCTGCAGGTGGTGCACTTGAGGATCGTCGAGCTGCCGAGGGAGGTCTGCGCCACCTCGAGCGTCTTCGTCCCGCAGCTCGGGCACGTTCGACTCGGCTCTGGATCCATGAAGTCGAGCGCGAAGAACGCGATCACGGCCGCGAGGATGATCAGGAGCGCTGCGACCTTGCCGAGCATGCCCCGACGATAGTCGATCTACTGCGCGGCGTGCGCGGCGCAGCGGTCGGCCCACGGGAGTTCGCCGAGGGCCGGTAGTCCGAGGTCTTCGCCGCAGATGTCGCACCGCCCGAACTTGTCGTCGTCGGCGTCGATCAGCTTGCGGCGAGCCTCGACCTGATCGAGCGCCATCCGCAGCTTCTCCTCGGGCCTCATGCCGGGCGTCCCTGGGAGCTGGGCGACCGCAGCGGGCGTCTTGCCCGCGAGCACCTCGCTGAGCAGCGTGGAGAGCACCTGCCCCCGCTTCATGATCCCGCGGCGCAACTGGAGGACCGTCTCGGAATCGAATCGCACGCCGCACGCTATCATGCGGGCCTGGTGCTGACCGAGGAACAGATCCGTGAGGAGGTACTGGTTTCGCCCCGCCGCGCGTTCATCCAGACGCCCGACCTGCGCGTGATCGAGCGACCGGGCTGGACGCAGATCATCACGCCGTCGTTCACCCGCGGCGGCAACAACGACATCTCGCATGCCGAGCTCTCCGACGACGAAGCGGATGCGGTGATCGACGCCGTGATCGCCGAGTACCAGGCGCTCGGGGTGAAGTGGCGCTGGTCGGTGGGTCCCGGCTCGAAGCCTGCGGATCTAGGCGAGCGCCTCGTGCGCCGCGGCCTCGCGGTGCACCACGTCGCAGCACTCGCGCGAGCAACGGACGGGATGGCATCGGTGCCCGGCGTCGAGGTCGAGCGCGTCGACGCGAGCACGCTCCCCGAGTTCACGAGCGTCATCGCGCGCGGCTGGTCGGCGGATCCCGAGCAGCTCGCGCCCGCGCACGCCATCGCGCTGAGCTCGCCTACCAGCCGCCACCGGCTCTACCTCGCGCGGATCGATGGCGTCGGCGTCGGCGCGGCGGCCGCCGTGTGGTTCGATCGCTCGATCTACCTGCAGAGCGGGGTCGTGCTCGCCTCGCATCAGCGTCGCGGCGCGTATCGCGCGCTCGTCGCAGCCCGCCTCTCCGACGCAGCCGCCGCTGGCGTCACCCTCGCCACGTCACATGCACGTCCAGAG
>JACCRC010000330.1 GCA_013813765.1 Deltaproteobacteria bacterium
GACGGGAGCCGTGGAGCGACCTCCGACCACGCTCCGATCGTGAACCGCTTCAACCTTCGCCTCGGGTTCGACTCGAGCAACAAGGACGGCCGCGCGACGGTCTGCGCCGACATCCACATCGCGCTCGGGTTCGGCATCGAGGCGTGCGGGACGGGTAATCAGGTCTGGCACAACGATCCGGGCGAGGAGATGTCGCACTACCGGGTCAACTACTCGTTCATGGAGCGCTCGCTCTGGAAGGGCACGCTGCACGCGCGTGGTGGGCTCGGGTTCGCGGAGCTGCAGGTCGGGTTGGACAGTCCGGGCTTCGTGTTCGGCGGAACAGGTGCCGATCGAGCATCCACGTCGGGGCCGGAGGGCGCGCTGTCCGCGCAGTGGCTGCTGCCGATGTACAAGGGGCTCGACTTCGTGGTCACAGCGACGGGCGGTGTCGCCTACTTCGCGCATGCCGCCGCGCTCGCCACCACGAAGTCCAGCGTGCAGTCATTCGTGTCGATCGAGGCCGGCGTCGGGTGGTGACATCGCACTGTCGAGGCTCGGATGTTCGAGAAAGCTTGACGGTGCGCCAAGGGAATCTTGCTTTCGTCGTGGCGACGAGCAGCCTAGCGTTGCGCCATGAAGCTCGACCGACTGTTTCACGTGCTCGTCGTCATGGGTGGTGCACCGGCAGTGGCCGCATGTGACTCGCAGGATGACCGCGACGAGCGTCGCGGAGACCCGAACGATCCGCGTGTCGATGCAGCTGTGAGCGGCTCGGACGGGGCGTCGACTTCCACGATCGACGGCGGGGCAGTTGCACCCTGCTTCTGCAACACCCAGACGTGCTGCGATCGCTCGACCGAGTCGCCCCACGTTCTGGAGGGGTTCGAGTGCTGCTGGAGCACGACCTGTCCGTGAAGCTGGCAGAGCGTGCCGCGCGCGTCTGGCGTCATCGCGAACGCATCGAGCACGAGGCTGCTGCGTTGTTCGGAGGCCTCGCCGAGGATCTTGCGAAGTCGGGTCATCTCGATGCGGCAAACCGCGCGGTAGATGCTGCCGCCGACGAACGACGTCATGCGCTGCGTTGCTGCGAGCTCGTCGACGCACTGTCCAGTGTGCCGCTGCCATCGGAGCAGTGCCGCCATGTCATCCTCGGGCCCGCAGAGCTCTCACCTCGCGACCGAATGCTCTACGCCGCCGTGGCGCTCGGTTGCGTGACCGAAAGCCTGAGCTGCGCGCTCTTGCTCGAGCTGCGCGAGAAAGCGACACATGGGCTCGTGCGGGCGACCGTCGAGGAGATCGTCAAGGACGAGATCGAGCACGCACGCATCGGCTGGTCTGTTCTTGCGGCAGAGGCGCGCGAGCGGGACGTCGGCTGGCTCGCTCGCTACTTGCCGGCGATCACGGCCGAGGCGATCGCCGAGGACATCGCACCGATGGCGGGGGATGATGAGCTCGCTGGTCTCGGCGTTCTGCCCCGCGCACGCGTCGACGTCCTCGTCAGCGAGACCTGGACCTCCGTGATCGCGCCGGGGCTCGAGCGTTACGGCGTCCGGGTTCGTTCGCACGTGTGGTCGCGTCCACGACCTGGCGTCTGACCGACTCGATCAAGAGCTCGGCAGGACGCCGCCCGATGGTAGCGTGATGCCGCGCGACAAAGACGTCGATCGGGGGCAGGGGAACCACCGGTAGTTTTCGCAACTGCCCGCTCGCGACGTATGGCGCCGCCGTGATGTCAGGCAGCACCGTCAGCAACGTTCCGGACAACGAGACAACGAGGTTCGAGCGCAGCATCTCGATGCGCATTCCGACCTTGCGAGGGATCTCGCTCGGCCAGCCATCCCGCACGCGGCCGGATTCGCCGACGCTCGGCACCGAGAACGGTGCGTCGAGAACGTCGGCACGAGTGACCTTGCGGCGTTCGAACAATGGATGGCCGCGTCCGCAGTAGACAGACGCGCCGAGCCGGCCGAGTCGCTCGATGATGACGGATTCGGCGGTGACTTCCTCGTAGTAAAACGCGAGCTCGAGCCTGCCGCGCACCAGCAAGTTGTTGGTGTCCGGAGGCCCGATGTTGAAGTGCTCGGGGACCAGCTCGTCGTGCGCACGCTTGAGCTCGAGCATTGCCGGAATCACCAGATCGGTGAGCACGCCGAGTGACGCAGCACGAAGTGGGGCGTGAAACGGATCGCCGAGCGTCTCCGACAAGCCGAGATCGACCGTGCGCGTCGCATCGCGCACCGCATCGCGAAGCGCGGCGCCGGCCGCGTTGAGCACGAGACTCTTGCCTACGCGATTGAACACCGGTGCGCCAAGCCCGTCTTCCAGGAGACCAAGCGTTCGCGACACTGCTGCGGGCGTCAGGCCGAGCGCGCGTGCGGCGGCGACGACGCTGCCGGCCTCCGCGATCTCGAGGAACGCCGGAAGCCAGTTCCATAGGTTTCGTCGCAGAGCTGGGAGCATCAAGTTATCCTTGGTATCGCCGTCAGGAAGTATAGCTTTCCTGACCAGGTCGTTCGTTCGAATGTGCAGCGCATGAACGAGCGCATTCACACCCTCGAGCGTCGCCAACTGCTGCGCTGGATCGGACGCACCGCGGCCGGCTTTGCGGGATGGTCGTTGCTGGGAGGCTGCAGCGAGCAGGGCGAGGCGGTCGAGCCCGCGATGGACGGCCCCACGGCCGCGTGCGCTCCGACGTCGAGCGACGTGCTCGGGCCGTACTACCGCGCAGGCGCGCCGTCGCGCATGACGATCGCGGCAGCGACCGAGCCGGGGGAACGCCTGCGGCTAGAGGGCGTCGTCGTCGGAGAGGACTGCGCTCCGCTCTCGGGCGTCCTGCTCGACGTGTGGCAGGCAGACAAGGACGGCGCCTACTACGAACCGAATGCGGGCGAGCCCTTCCGCTTGCGAGGGAAGCTAGCGACCGCGGGCGATGGCACCTGGCAGCTCGACACGATCCGGCCCGGCAACTACAGGCTCGGTGCGGGCTCGTGGCGGCCGGCGCACATCCACTTCACGGTCTCGCATCCCTCGTTTCGCACGCTGACGACCCAGATCTACTTCGAGAGTGACCCCTTCCTCCCACCGAATGATGGGTGCACGGCGTGCGACTCTGATGATCCCGCTCGGATCGTCCGACTGAAGCAGGGAAGCTCGGCAACGCGTGGCGAGCTGAAGATCGCACTGGCGCGCGTCTAGCCGCGTAGGAATCTCCTCGGCAACCGCGCTCCGGTGATCCGGTCATGGCCTACGACCGAATCGGCGCAAGCGCAGCGAGTTGGCGAGGACCGAGACCGAGGACAGAGACATCGCTGCGCCCGCGATCACCGGCGACAGCAGCCACCCGGTGAACGGGTAGAGCGCACCCGCGGCGATCGGAATGCCGATGACGTTGTAGATGAAGGCCCAGAACAGATTCTGCCGGATCGTCCGCAGCGTGCTGCGCGACAGCTTCAATGCCGTTGGCAGCGAGCTGATGCCACCGCGCAGCAGCGCGATGTCCGCGGCTGCGACCGCGATGTCCGTGCCGGTGCCGATCGCGATGCCCACATGTGCACGGGCGAGGGCGGGGGCGTCGTTGATGCCATCGCCGACCATGGCGACCGTCCGTCCCTTCGCGCGCTCCTCGGTGACGATGCGGGCCTTGTCTTCGGGCCGCACCTCCGCGAACACGCGATCGATGCCGAGCTCCGCTGCGACTGCCCGTGCTGTGCCGGTGCGATCGCCGGTGACCATCGCGACATCGATGCCCATGGCCTTCAGCTCGGCGATCGCGATCCGAGCCTCCGCAGTGGGTCGGTCGGCGATCGCGACGATACCGGCCAGCTCGCCGCCGATCGCGACGAATGAGGGAGTCCGGCCTCGGGCTGCGAGCTCGTCGGCTGCCGCATCGAGAGTTGACGTCGCGATGCCCGCGGCGACGAGCCACGCGCTCGTCCCGATCCGCACGCTCGTGCCGTCGACCGTTCCCGCGACACCAGCGCCGGCCTCCATCACGAAGTTCGCTGCGTCAGGAAGCTGCGCCCCGCGCGCGACCGCACCCTGGACGATCGCTTGCGCGACGGGATGTTCGCTCTGGCGCTCGACGGCGCCCACCAGCGCGAGCATCGCGAGCTCGCCACGCCCCGAGGTATCGATCACGTCGGTCAGCGTGGGCTTGCCTTCGGTGACCGTGCCCGTCTTGTCGAGCAGCACCGTATCGATACGGCTCGCGGCCTCGAGCACGGCCCCGCCCTTGACGAGGATGCCGAGCTCCGCGCCACGGCCGGTGCCCACCGCAACCGCAGCCGGAGTAGCGAGGCCGAGTGCACACGGGCATGCGAGGACCAGCACGGCCACGAAGCGCTCGACGGCGACCGCGATGCCCGTGGCAGGTGAAGCGGCGTACCAGACGATCAGGGTGACCGTGGCGAGGCCGAGGACGATCGGGACGAAGTACGCGCTCACGATGTCGGCGAGGCGCGCGATCGGAGCGCGCGACCCCTGCGCCTGTTCGACGGCCTCGACGATCCGTGCGAGCGCCGTGTCAGATCCGACCCGCGTGACGCGGAAGGTGAGCGCGCCGCTCTGGTTCAGAGTGCCTCCGAACACGAGCACGCCTTCGCGCTTGTCCACGGGGAGGCTCTCTCCGGTCAGCATCGACTCGTCGACGGCCGACGTGCCGCGTACGACCTCGCCGTCCATCGGAATGCGTTCGCCGGGACGCACGAGCACGAGGTCGCCAACAATCAGTGACTCGACGGGTACATCCTTTTCGATTTCATCCTCGCCGACACGGCGCGCCGTCTTCGGGACCAGCGCCACGAGACCGCGGACCGCATCGGAGAGCCTCCGTCGCGCGCGGGTCTCGAGGAACCTGCCGAGAAGAACGAACGAGACCACGGCAGCCGCAGCCTCGAAGTAGAGGTGCGGCACGACGCCGTGCTCGGCATGCGGGAACACACGCGGGATCGCGAGCGCGACGATCGAGTAGCCCCAGGCGGCGAGGACACCGATCGAGACGAGCGTGTTCATGTCCGCGGTGCGGTGACGAAGTGCCATCCATGCGAGGCGCAGGAAGCGCCGGCCGGGCCCGAGCACGACCGGTGTCGCAAGCGCGAACTGGAGCCAGCGGCCGAGCGTTCCTTCCGTGCCCGGAATCGTCCCGTGACTCATCGCGATGACGAGCAACGGAACGGTGAACACCGCGGACAGGAGGAAGTCGCGACGGATCGAGCGCTGCTCGCGCTCCTCGGCCTCCGCGAGGAGGTCTGCTCTTGACGGCGCACTTGCGGCAACGGACGTCGCCGCCGTGGGCTCCTCGACGACGGAGTATCCCGCCTTCTCGACCGCTCCTGCGAGTGCCCCGGCATTCGTCGCCGCGGGATCGAACCGGATCGAGGCCCGCTGCGTCACCAGGTTGACGGTGGCTTCCTGCACGCCGGGAACCGCGCGCACCGCCTTCTCGATGCGGCGCACGCAGGCCGCGCACGTCATGCCCTGCACGGCGAAGTCCGCGACCTTGATGGCTTCCACCGCCGGTGTCACGGCGTCACCTCGGGGGCAGACGCCTTGCAACGACAGGGCTTGCACTGGCAGCTTTGCCGCTTGGCGCGTCGCCGTGCCTCGAATGTCTCGAACATCTCCTTGATCAAGGACGTCACAGCGGCCTGAACCAGGGTTCCTGGCGGATTGCAGCAGCTCTTCATGCATTCCAACGACGCACGGGACAGCCGGGCATTACACCTGCCCAGATGGTGGATCCGTAATGAGATCCGCGCAGTTGCGTCGGAGGATCGAACGGCCGAACTGGCCATCGCAAGGAGTACGCAGATGAGCAACGAACGAAGCACGGTCCTCGAAGTCCAGGGCATGACCTGCCCCTCCTGCATCCGCCACGTCAGCTCGGCACTCACCGAGCTCGATGGCGTGGGTGCCGTCGAGGTCAAGCTGCGGGACGGCGTGGTCGTCGTGAAGCACGACGCGACGCAGGCGCCGATCGATCAGCTGATCGCGGCGCTCGACGAAGCAGGCTACGCGTCGAAGCCGCGCGAGGTGTAATCCCGGAGAAGTCCCTGCGTCTGATCGCGTTCGGTGTCGCCCCGATTCACGGCCTGACTTCGAGAAGGGCGCTGCGCGACAGCGCGAAGGCCTGATGCGGTGTCAGCAGGCTGCCGCCTTCCATCAGGTTGTCGACGCCGGGTGTCGTATCGTCGAGGGGATCGGGATAGATCCGGCCCGAGATGCCGCGGTTCTGCACGTGCTGGAGCCCGAGGAAGTGTCCCGCCTCGTGAGCGGTGATGCGCGCGAGCTCCACCGCAGGGAGCCCACCTCGAACCACGACGCCGAAGTAGTAGGTACCGCGGATCGGCGGACCCGGAGTTCCGAGCGCGAGACCGCCGACCCCGGAGGGCAGTGCCTCGACGAAGAAGATGTCGAGGCCCGTCGTCATCCGATCCGCGACGAGGCCCGGCAGCATCGCCGACATGCTCGTCGGTGCCTCCTGCGGTTCCGAGAAGTCGGTGATGCGTTCGAGCGCCGTGCCGGGAATGCGCTCGACGAGGTTGAACGTCACGTTCACGTTCGCTTGCGCGAGCAGGCGCGTGACCTCGCTGCGAAACGCCGGCGTATCTGGATCGGCGAGCGTGTCGGAGACGATGTAGATGTTGAGCGGCAGTGCGTTCGCACCGTCGTCTTCCGGCATGAGGATGCGGATCTTGACCGGGCCTGGACGGTTCGAGGCGACGCGCAGGTACGCGTTGCCTTCGACCACGATCTGTCCCGGTCGGTACGGATAGACGTGCGTGAACGTGCCGAGGCGGATCGACTGGTACAGGTCGCCGGCGAGCTGACCGATCTGCTCCTGCTCGTACGTTGCCTGCATCGCGGGCCCAGGTGCGCCTGCCGGCAAGTTCACGAGCTCCGCACCATCGCCCATCGCGAATGCGCCGAGGGCGTACAGGCTGTCCTTCGCTCCCTCGACGACGATCGTGACCGAGCGTGTGCCTTCTGGAATCTCGAACGGGACGTCAGCGGACAGGCCGTCTGCTCCGACGACCGCCTCGAGCATCACCTCTCGCGGCGGCGGTTGGTCGACGCCGTCGTCGCCACAGCCGAGGGCCGAAACAACGAGGCATACGAGTGTGAAACGCATCGACGCTGGCTCTATCTCAGCGGGCGAATGCGATCAAGACCAAGACCGCGACCAGCGACAGGACGGCGGGCTGTAATGCGCCGCGGTCCAGTGCGTCGTACGGGTGGAAGCGCTGAAATGGCTCGGCGCTTGCCACTGGAGGACCCGATGCAGCCGAACCACCCCGACCACCACGGCCACCACGGCCACCACGGCCACCACGGGCACCACGTGCACGACCATGCGTCGGCGCACGCTGTGACCCAGCCGGTTACGGTGGAGCTGGGTTCCAAGCCGTCACCAGGAGCGGCGGCCGAGTACACGTGCCCGATGCATCCGGAGGTCCGATCGGATCGCCCGGGGAGCTGCCCGATCTGCGGGATGTCGCTCGAACCGGTGCGCCCGACGGCTGAACCCGCAGACGATTCCGAGCTTCGCTCCATGACCGTGCGGTTCTGGATCTCTGCAGCACTCGCCGTGCCGCTGTTGATCTTGACGATGGGATCCATGGTGGGTCTCGACATCGGACTCACGGGTCGCACGCGCGCGTACGTCGAGCTCGCGCTCGCCGCACCCGTCTGTACGTGGGCCGCGTGGCCGTTCTACGTCCGGTTCTTCCAGTCGTTGAAGAACCGCAGCCCGAACATGTGGACGCTGATCGGGCTCGGCGTGCTCGTGGCCTTCGGCTTCAGCATCGTGGCGACGCTCGCACCGACGATCTTTCCCGCTGCGTTCCGCGGTCACGGCGGCGAGGTCGGCCTCTACTTCGAGGCAGCTGCGGTCATCGTCGCGCTCGTGCTGCTCGGCCAGGTTCTCGAGCTCCGCGCTCGTGGACGCACCGGCGCGGCACTACAGCAGCTGCTCGGTCTGGCTGCGAAGCAAGCGCGGCGCATCGAGCCAGACGGTCGCGAGGTCGACGTGGAGCTCTCGCATGTTCACCTCGGCGACCGGCTGCGGGTTCGCCCGGGCGACAAGGTGCCCGTGGACGGCGTGATCGAGGAAGGCTCCAGCAACGTCGACGAGTCGATGTTGACGGGTGAGCCGATGCCGGTCTCGAAGAACGTCGGAGACCGCGTGGTCGGTGCGACCATCAACGGCACCGGTTCATTCGTGATGCGCGCCGAGGCGGTCGGCTCCGAGACGCTACTCGCGCGCATCGTCGAGCTGGTGGCGCAGGCGCAGCGAAGTCGCGCGCCGATCCAGAAGCTCGCGGATCACGTGGCAGGCTGGTTCGTGCCGATCGTCATCGCGATCGCGCTCGTCAGCTTCGCGGTGTGGGCGGTGTTCGGACCCGACCCGCGCCTCGCGCACGGACTGATCAATGCGATCGCCGTGGTGATCATCGCGTGTCCGTGTGCCCTCGGCCTCGCCACCCCGATCTCGATCATGGTCGCGGTCGGCCGTGGAGCGCAGATCGGCGTGCTGTTCCGCGATGCGCAGGCGGTCGAGCGACTCGAGAAGGTGGACACGCTGTTCGTCGACAAGACGGGCACCTTGACCGAAGGTCGTCCTGCGGTCACGGATGTCTTCGCGGTCGATGGTGACGAGCTCGCGGTGCTTCGGGCTGCGGCCGCAGTGGAGCGCGGCAGCGAGCACCCGCTGGCGCAGGCCATCGTCAACGGGGCCGAGGCGAGGAAGATCACGATCCCCGCGTCGACCCAATTCGAGTCGGTGACGGGCAAAGGCGTGATCGGCACGGTCGACGGCAAGGTCGTGCTCCTCGGCAACCGCGCGCTCATCGCAGACGCCGGCATCGACCTGTCGACGCTGAGTGATCGGGCGGACGCACTTCGTGCCGACGGCAAGACAGCCATGTTCGTCGCGATCGATGGTCGCGCCGCGGGGATCGTCGCGGTGTCGGATCCGATCAAGGCATCGACGCACGACGCCCTGCGTGCACTCCGCGAAGCGGGCCTGCGCGTCGTGATGGTCACGGGCGACAACCGGCGTACCGCCGAGGCCGTCGCACGGAAGCTCGGCATCGACCAGGTGATCGCCGACGTGATGCCCGCCGACAAGGTCCGGGTTGTCGAGGACGCACAGCGTGAAGGTCACGTCGTCGCGATGGCCGGTGATGGGATCAACGATGCACCGGCGCTCGCGAAGGCGGACGTCGGCATCGCGATGGGGACCGGCACGGACATCGCCATCGAGAGCGCAGGCGTGACCCTGGTGAAGGGTGACCTCCGGTCGATCGCGCGGGCCGTCACGCTCAGCCGCGCGACGATGCGGAACATCAAGCAGAACCTCTTCTTCGCCTTCGTCTACAACGCGGCCGGTATCCCGCTGGCCGCAGGCGTCCTGTATCCCTTCACCGGCTGGCTACTGAGCCCGATGATCGCGGCTCTCGCCATGAGCCTCAGCTCCGTCTCGGTGATCGGCAACGCACTCCGCCTGCGCCGTGCATCGATCTGAGCACCTGTAACCGACCTGGTCACACCCTGAGGCTCCCCCGCATGGATGCGCCGCATCCACGTTGGTCCGCAGCGTGCCCCCTGGTATCCCTACGCAACCTCGTTCCCTGGATCTCCCATGTCCCTCATGAAGTCTCTCCGTCCATTCAGCCTGGCAATCACACTTGCCGCGGTTGGCGCATGCGGCGGTTCCTCGCAGTCCGCGTCGCCGCAGCAGCCCAAGGTGACGACCGCCGCGGATCCCTCGTGCCCGGTGACGGTCCCCGGCACGTCCGTTTCCGTCGAGGATACGAACACGGGCGCTGCGCTGGTCTTCGTGACCACGTCCGACGTCATCGAGCTTCGCAAGCGCGTCGCGACGATGGCGCAGATGCATAACGATCACCACGGTGCGATGGGACCACTCCCCGATGGCACCGCAGCCGAGGGCGGGCACGCCGGTCACGACATGGGTGGCGGTGGCGCCCACGCGGGTCACGACATGGGCGGTGGCGGGAAGCATGCCGGTCATGCCGGCGGTATGATCGGCGTGCACTCGAAGGCTGCAGCGTCGGACGTCGAAAGCGGAGCCAAGATCGCGTTCACCGCGAGCGGCCCCGACGTCGTCACGCTTCAGGGCGAGCTGCGTATGCACGCTCAGCACTTCTCGAGCGGCAGCTGCGAGATGGGGAAGCACTGATGCGGCCGCTCCTGTTCGCTGCGCTCTTCGCGGTGGGCTGTGCTCCCCGCGCGATGCCTCTGGCAGCTGATCACCCGGCGAATCCAGAGGCGGAGCTCGGCCGACTGGCGGGACCGCCGTCAGCGCTGCGGGCGGGTGTCGCGCAGATCGAGAAGCCGGCACGGTCCGGCGCGGGTGCGTCCCACGACCACGGCACGCACGATCATGGAGGCGCGCCGGCGGCGGATACGCGGCCCGGTACAGGCGGGCCCGCACCTGGCGGCGGAGCTCATCAGCACGGCGCCGAGACCACGGCGCCGACCAACGAGAAACCGGCGACTCCACCGAAGAAGGCTGCGCCGAAGCAGAGTCCGCCGAAGCAGACTGCGCCGAAGCCTCCGGCGGAGAAGCCTGCGCCTGCGCCTGCCCCCGAGAAGCCAGCACCCGCTCCGCCGGCTCCGCATCCGCCCGGTCACGAAGGTCATCACTGAAATGAAGCTGCTCCTGCTGTTGTTGGTCCTCGTCGGGGGTTGCGCGCCCTCGCGGACGGCTGTGTTCCATCCCGTCGATCGCGAGATCGAGCGCCGTCTCGGTATCGGAGCCACGTGGGGAGACGAGCGCGTACCTGCTGCGATCGAACAGCTGCTGAAGGCACCGATCAACCGGGATGCAGCGATCCGGATCGCGCTCGCGAAGAACCGACGCCTGCAGGCGCAGTACGACCAGCTCGGGATCGCGGCGAGCGATATTGCTGCTGCCACGGTGCTCGCGCCGACGGAGGTCGAGCTGCAGTACAAGGTCGAGCTCGACGGTGACGGAAGCGAGCTGGAGATCGAGGCTGTTCAGGACATCCTCGATCTGTTGCAACTGCCGCAACGTCGAGGCGCTGCGCGCGCGGATCTCGACGCGGCGCGATCGCGCGCAGTGGCGGCGACGATCGAGCTCGTTGCGAATGTCGAGCGTGCTTACGTGGACATGGTCGCCGCCCAGCAGCAGCTGGAGCTCCGACAGTCCGCGTTCGACGCAGCGGGTGCGTCGGCCGAGATCACCGAGCGCATGCACGCCGCCGGCAATGTTCCCGACCTCACTCTCGCCCGCGAACGTGATCGTCGCGAGCTGACAAGGATCCATGTCGCGAGGTCGCAGCTCGACGTCGAGGAGGCGCGCGAGGCGATGAACGAAGTGCTGGGGCTCTCTGGCAAGGACACGATGTGGTCCGTCGCGACTCGTCTCCCCGGAATCCCCGAAGCCGCTCCGGCACTCGACACGATCGAGCGGGACGCGGTGACGGCGAGCCTCGAGCTCGCTGCGATTCGCTCGGAGACGGAGGCTGCCGCCGGTCGTCTCGGCATCGCGCGCGTCCGGTCGTTTCTTCCCGAGCTCGGCGTCGGTGTCGCGGCATCGCGCAAGGACGGCGAATGGGAGGCGGGGCCTGCGCTCAGCTTGGGGCTGCCGATCTTCAACCAGCAGCAAGGGCCTCGTGCGCGGGCGAACGCGCAGCTTCGCCGGTCGCGCAACGAGGCGAGTGCGACAGCAACCGAGCTTCGGGCGCAGGCCCGAGCCACGCGCCAGCGAGTCCTTGCAAGTCACGCCGAGGTTCGACATCTGCGAGATGTCGTGATGCCGCTGCGGCAGCGAATCGTCGACGAGACGCTGAAGCAGTACAACGCGATGAACGCATCCACCTTCGAGCTGCTCGGCGCGCAGCGCGACCTGGTCGAGGGTGGACGGGAGTACATCGACGCCCTGCGGAGGTTCTGGCGTGCGTCCGCCGACGCACGCGCACTCGTGCGCGGCGCGATGCCACGTGGCGGATCCGAGGACCGCGCACCAATGTCTTCAACCACCACCTCTAGCGAAGGTCACTAGTCATGATGAATCGCCGAAATCTCCTCGGTGCCGGTGTCGCGGCGAGCGCTGCGATTCTCGCTCGCGCGAGGCTGGCGACCGCACAGGCGCCGACCGGTCACCCGCCTGGCCACGGAAGCGCTCACAAGGTTGCCGTGCCCATCGGCCCGGTGAAGCTGACGAAGGGTAGGGCGGTTGCGGGCGAGAACTACACGCCCGTCGTCATGCCCAACGGCTCGACCTTGCCGTTCGAGAAGAAAGGCGGGGTCAAGGTGTTCCACCTGACCGCCGAGCCTGTCTCGCATACGATCGCGACCGGCCTCGAGATCGAGGCCTGGGGCTACAACGGGTCGACCCCCGGTCCGCTGATCGAATGCGTGGAAGGCGACACGCTCAGGATCTACGTCACGAACAAGCTGCCGGAAGCGACGACCGTCCACTGGCACGGTGTGATCCTTCCGGCGGGAATGGATGGCGTCGCCGGGCTGACGCAGAAGGTGATTCCCGTCGGCAAGACGTTCAAGTACGAGTTCACGATGAAGAAGGCGGGGACGTTCATGTACCACCCGCACTTCGACGAGATGACGCAGATCGCGCTCGGCATGGTCGGGATGATCGTCGTGCATCCGAAGCGTCGCGATGGTCGTCGCGTTCGTGACTACTCGCTCATGGCGCACGAATGGATGATTCCGATCGGCTCGCGTCGTCCGGATCCGATGGCGATGAGCGACTTCAACGTGCTCACGTTCAACAGCAAGGCATTCCCGTCGACGGAGCCGCTCGTTGCGGAGCTCGGTGACCTCGTGCGAATCCGGCTCGGCAACCTCGGGCCGATGGACCACCACCCGATCCACCTCCACGGCTACGAGTTCGAGGTCGTCGAGACCGATGGTGGACGCATTCCAAAGGAACGCCGCTGGCCCGAGACCACGACGTTGGTTCCTGTCGGTGCCGTGCGCGTCATCGAGTTCGTCGCCGATAACCCCGGGGACTGGGCGTTTCACTGCCACATGACCCATCACGTCATGAACCAGATGGGTCATGACGTCCCGAACCTCATCGGCGCAGATACCAAGGGACTCGACGCGCGCGTGAGCCGCGTCGTCCCGGGGTACATGACGATGGGTGCCACCGGGATGGGCGACATGCACAAGATGGAGCTGCCCGACAACTCGATCTCGATGCTCGGCGGCGAGGGCCCGTTCGGGCTGATCGACATGGGTGGCATGTTCACGATCCTCAAGGTACGCAAGCAGCTCACGGGGGACACGGACCCGGGCTGGTATGACCACCCTGCCGGCACCGTGGCCGGCGAAGCCAGCGCCGCCGAGCTCGCGCGCGACGGCATCAAGACCTGAAACGGAGGTACGGATGACCAGATCGATCCTCGTTGCCATGCTTTCACTGATCGCCGCGTGCGGAGGCGGATCCGCAAAGCCGACCCCCACCACACCGATCGCGGATCCCATTCCGATGGCGGAGACGCCGGCGGAGCCGACACCTGCCGTGGATCCGGTCGCGCCCACGGGGCCGGCGGTGCCGGCGGTGCCCGACCC
>JACCRC010000373.1 GCA_013813765.1 Deltaproteobacteria bacterium
GAGGTGCCCACCGTCGCGACGGGCGACGGCCGCGACGACGAAGAGAGCGACGATCCGAACGCCCCGCGCAAGCGCCGCCGCCGCCGCCGCGGTGGCCGCCGCCAGCGACATGGCGCGTAAGCTCGATCAGAAGCTCGTCGAGGATCTGGTCGACGCTGGCTCTCGCGAGCACTACTCCGACGCCGCGCTCTACGACTACGAGTACCGGCGCCGCCGCGCCGACGTCACGTTCTACCGCGAGCTCGCGACCAGGCGGTTCGAGGGACCGGGCCGCATCCTCGAGCTCGGCGCCGGTTCGGGCCGTGTCACCGTGCCGCTCGCGCGTGATGGCCACGAGGTCGTCGCGATCGATCAATCGGCCGCGATGCTCTCCGGTTTGCGCGCGCGCGTCGCGAAGCTGCCTCCCGCGGTCGCGAACCGGATCAGCGTGCTCTCGGGCGAGCTCTGCACGTTCAGCGCTCCGGGGAAGTACTCGCTCGTGATCGCCGCCTTCAACGTGCTCGAGCACCTCTACACGCGCGGCGAGCTCGATGCGTGCCTGCGCCGCGTGGCCGCGCACCTCGCGCCCGGCGGCGCGTTCGCCTTCGACGTGCAGCTGCCCGACCTCGCGTGGCTGTCGCGAGATCCGAACAAGCGCTGGGCGAAGACCCGGTTCACCGATCCGAGCACCGGGCGCGCCACCTACTACTCGACGAATCACGACTACGACCCGGTGAACCAGATCGCGCTGATCCGCATCTATTACGATCCGGTCGACGGCAAGGGTCCGTCCCGGATCGTCAAGCTGACCCAGCGGAAGTACTTCCCGGCGGAGCTCGAGGCGCTCGTGGCGCACGCGGGGCTCCGGGTCGCCGAGCGGTATGGCGATTTTTTTTGGGGTCCGCTCGACAGCTCGGCGGAGAGCCAGGTGCTCGTGTGCGAGCGCGCAGAGCCTCGTCGGAAAACCGCACGCCGCCGGTGATCTTCGACGAGGAATTCCCGTTTCCCGTCGAGGATTTAGATCATTCGCGATCCTCGTCGAGAAACGAGTTATCCACAGGCTTTTCTCGACGAGGAAATAGGACCTGCGGCCTCCGGACCCCATTTCTCGACGGAGATCTGCACCTTCTCCGACGACGATTCGCGATCAAATCGACTGTCGGGTGTCAGACAGCTCATGTACCGTGCGCGCACGTCAATTACCCCTAGGGAGGGTTCAGACCATGGGCGAGAAGATCGCGAAGACTGGTATCAAGCGTGACAACGACCTGATGTACTACATCAAGAGCGGCGACGTGTGGGCGACGCCCCGCAAGAAGCCGGGTCAGCCGAAGGGCAAGGCGCAGAAGGTCGCCGCCGCCGGCATCGAGATGGACTACAGCAAGTACCTCTACTACCTCGACGGTGACGGCGACGTCGCCCGCAAGGAGCGGCAGGTCGGCGGTAGCAAGCGCAAGAAGAGCGCGAAGGCATCCGCCCCGAAGAAGGCCGCTGCCAAGAAGGGCGCCGCCAAGAAGCCGGCCGCCAAGAAGGCCCCTCCGAAGAAGACGGGCGGCAAGAAGGGCGCGGCGAAGAAGGGCAAGAAGAAGTGAGACCGGGCGCTGGGTCGCCGCACTTCGCGGCGCCGGCGCCACCTCACGGTTCGGCTCTCGACGCTCTTCGACTGATTAACGTTTAGATTCACTTTCGATCGGAAGGCTCGTCATTCGACGGGCCTTTCGTCGTTTCGGCCACCCGGCGTTTCGGGTGCCGGATCCCTGCAGTTGCGCAGGGATTGCGGTAGGATTTCCGCGAGGTGGTGATGCTTTCGCAATCGCGCGGCCTGCGGTTCGCGCTGGTCCTGTTGATGAGCCTTGGCGCTGTCGCGTGGCTCGGTCACGACCGGCCCGCGTACGCTGAGGATGAAGAAGACGGTGGGGATGATGGCGGCGACGAGGGCGGCGACGAGGGCGCCGGGGACGAGGAGGAGGAGGTCGACGAAGACCAGCCCCCGGTCACCTCTGGCGGCCTGTTCTCGCTGAAGACCTATCCGATCCGCGAGCTGTCCCGGCCGCTGATCATGACGGAGAAGATCACGCAGGTCCGCCTGGGCGTCGGCGTCGACGTCAGCGCGAAGGGCGCGTTCGAGAGCTTCGGCGTCTCGCTTGAAGGCGAGCACGGCTTCCGCGACAACGTCTCGGGCGTCTTTGGCTTCACCAACGCGTACAACTTCAAACAGTTCGGCGTGTACGCCGGTGTCGAAGCCGCGCTGGCATACGACCTGGTCGACGTCCGCGCGGCGTTGCGGCTCAGCCGTCCCGCTGCGCCAGGGGCGATGCCTGGCGAGTACGTCAAGGGGAAGATCAAGGGATCCATCGACCTCGGCTTCCCGTTCCGTTATGTCGCGAAGCCTGAGATCGCGATCGTCGCGCTCGACACGTTGATCTCCATCGACTTCGACAGCAAGCCCGACCTCAACCCGTCGCTTGGTATCTCGACGAACCCGATCGCCGCGCTCTCGGTCGTGATCTTCGCGCAGCTACAGATCCCGGACTTCGACACCTCCGCGGGTTCGTTCACCGTTCCGGCCACCGTGCGCGCGCAGTTCTCGCCGAGCCAGAAGCTCGATATCGGTGCAGAGTTCGTGTTCCTGAACGTCAAGCCACCCGACGGCGTGAAGTTCTACGACAACCGGTTCCTGACCCTGTACGTCCAGAGTCGGTTCGGCAGGTAGCCTCGTGAAAGTCTGCCCGCGCTGTTTCACGCGGTTCCCCGACGGGGAGCGGTTCTGTCTTCACGACTCGGCGGTCCTGGTCGAGGAAGAGGACATCGCGCGGCTCGGCACCTCGATCGGCAACTACCGGCTCGACAAGATCCTCGGCCGCGGCGGCATGGGCACCGTCTATAGCGGCGAGCACGTCTACATCAAGAAAGCGGTGGCGGTGAAAGTCCTCCACCCGCAGTTCGCGCGCTACCAGGAGGCGATCCACCGCTTCCTCCGCGAGGCGCGCGCCGCGACCTCGATCAACCACGCGAACATCGTCGACGTCACCGACTTCGGCATCCTCGCCGACGGTCCGGTCTACTTCGTCATGGAGTACCTCGAGGGCAAGAGCCTCGAGGATCTGATCGAGAAGGACGGCGCCGTCGAGCTGCACCGCGCACTCAACGTCGCCAACCAGATCGCGCTCGCACTCGAAGCCGCTCACAACGTCGGCGTGATCCACCGCGATCTCAAGCCCGACAACATCATGCTGCTGAAGAAGCCCGGCCGACGTGACCTCGTCCGCATGGCTCCCGATCAGTCGTGGATCACCGAGCGCGAGGAATCGTACGACTTCGTCAAGGTCCTCGACTTCGGCATCGCGAAGGTTCTCATCCAGGACGAGCTGATGGCGGAGACCGTGCAAGGCGCCGTGTTCGGCACGCCCGAGTACATGTCCCCCGAGGCCGCGCGCGGCGAGGACGTCGACCACCGCGCCGACGTGTACTCGCTCGGCGTCATACTGTTCGACATGCTGTGCGGCCGCCCGCCGTTCGAAGCTCCGCAGTCGAGCGAGGTCCTCTCGATGCACATCCACACGAACCCGCCGTCACCGCGCGAGTTCGCACCGCATCGCGAGATCACCGAGATGGCCGAGGGCGTGATCCTTCGCGCGATGATGAAGGACCCGAAGAAGCGCTACCAGAACATGGGCGAGTTCCGGAAGGATCTCGCACAAGCGTACGGTTCGATCAGCTACCGCCGCCAGGGCGCACCACCCGCGGGCATCGAGCCGAGGGGCGAAGAGGCTCGCTCGCCGAAGAAGCGGCTCACCGAAGAGCTCGACGAGTGGATCACCAGCGACTCCTCCGGCCTCTCGATCGAGCAGGCGCGGATGCTCGCGCTGGTGGAGACGGCCGAGAAAGCGTTCACGCCCACGTCGATGTCGCCCCAGGAAGCGGAGACGCTCGCGAACGCTCTCGACCGCGCGCTCGACGACGAGGAATGATTTCGAGACGGTCGTAGCGAAATGCTGCACGTGCTACGGTGAGCCCAGATGTCAGCGAATGCTGGGAACCAATCGGGGCAGCTCACGCTGCGCCGTGATGTACGGTTCAACGGAGTAAAGGTCTTTTCTGCCACCATGGTCGCGGATCGCGATCAGCTCGGCGAGAAGGTCTCTGACTGGATGCAACGCAACCAGCAGTTCAAGGTCACCGATATCGTGGTGACCCAATCCTCCGACGAAGCCTTCCACTGCATCGCGATCACCGTCTTCTACTGGGAAGACACCCAGCGGAAGTGACATGCGCGCGCTGAACTTCTCGTCCGGGCCCGCGATGCTGCCCGAAGAAGTTCTTCGCAAGGCACAGGGTGCGCTCGTCGATCTCGATGGATCCGGCATCGGCATCCTCGAGCACAGCCACCGCGGCAAGGAGTTCGGCAAGGTCCTCGATCGTACCGAGGCCGCGATCCGTGAGGTCGGCGGCATCGGCGACGAGTACGCGATCCTGTTCGTCACCGCCGGCGCCACGCACCACTTCGCGATGGTCCCCGAGAACTTTCTCGGCGAGGGCCAGACCGCGGACTACTGCGACACCGGCATCTGGTCCGGAAAGGCGATCGAGGAAGCGCGACGCGTCGGCAACGTCCACGTCGCCTGCTCGAGCGGCCCCGCGTTCGACGCGACCCCACGCGAGCTGACGTTCTCGGCGTCGCCGCGATACGTGCACTACACGAGTAACGAGACCATCTACGGCACGCAGTGGGCAGCAGCTCCCGCCGCTCCTGCCCCACTGATCTGCGACGCCTCCTCCGACATCTTCAGCCGGCCGTTCGACCTCACGAACCACGCGCTGATCTACGCCGGCGCACAGAAGAACCTCGGCCCCTCCGGCATCAGTCTCGTGATCGCTCGCAAGGACTTCATCGCGACCGGCGCCACCAACCTCTCGCCGCTCGCGCAGTACCGGACGTTTTCCGCCGAGAAGTCGATGCACAACACGCCGAACACGTTCGGCGTCTACGTCATCGGCGAGGTCGCGCAATGGATCCGCGCACAGGGCGGCCTCGCTGCCATGAGCGAGCGCAACGCACGCAAGGCAACGTTGCTCTACGACTTCCTCGATCAGAGCAAGGTGTGGCGCGGTCACGCACAGCCGTCCTCTCGCTCGCTCATGAACGTCACGTTCCGCGGCGCGACGAAGGATCTCGAGGACACCATGCTCGCGCGCGCGGAAGCTCGCGGTCTCTCCGGTCTGCGCGGCCATCGCTCCGTCGGCGGCCTGCGCGCCAGCATCTACAACGCGTTCCCCGAGGAAGGAGTCCAGCGCCTCGTCGAGCTACTCGATGACGTCGAGCACGGTCGCGCATGAGCGACGAGCCCGAGGCCAAGAAGCCTGACGAGGACGACGACGCCTGGATCGAGAAGGTCGTCAACGTCGCCGGTCACCTCGGCTTCAACAAGATGCGGCTGCGGTGGAAGCTGATCCGCTGGCAGAACAACCGACGCAAGGCCGCTCGCGTGCGCGAGCAGCAGATCACGCACATCAAGTACGCGCACAAGACCTGCCCCGAGTGCGGTCACGTGCAGGACAAGGACGAGGCGGTCTGCACCTCGTGCGGCGCGAAGCTCGGCAAGCGCGGGCTTCAGGTGCTCGACCGGCTCGGCATCCTGATGCCCGAAGCCATCTCGATGTCGACGCTCGCCGCGATCGCGATGCTCGTCGTGTACGCGCGCGTGTGGATCGCGCAGGGCGGCGGCTTCGGTGCACCATCTCCGTACCTCCTGATCGATTTCGGTGGCCGCTGGCCGCCGTACATCGCCGACGAGCCGTGGCGCCTCGTCACCTCGATCTTCCTCCACGGCGGGCTGTGGCACATCGCGTTCAACCTGATCGCGATCGCGACCATCGGTCCGCGCATCGAGGAGATCTACGGCCGCACGACCATGCTCGCCATGCTCGTGATCACCGGCGTCCTCGCGAACCTCGGCTCGCTCCACATCGGTGACGTCGCGGGCGTCGGCGTCGGTGCCTCCGGCGGCGTCTGCGGCCTGATCGGCATCGCCGCCGGCTATGGCCACCGCTCCGGCACCACTCGCGGCCGGCTCCTGCGCAATGGCATGCTCAAGTGGGCGGCCTATACGTTGATCTTCGGCCTCGCCATCCGCGCCGACAACTGGGCCCACCTGTTCGGTCTGATCGCAGGGCTCGCGTTCGGCTTCGCGGTCAGCCCCACCCTGTGGACGCGCCAGCTCCTGTTGCCCGCGCGCATCCTCGTCGGGATCGCCGGCATCGTCGCGTCGCTCGGCGCGGTCGTGATCATCATGACGCGCCAGCCGACGTACCAGGACGAGGAGACCGCCGCTGCCATGTACAACAGCTCGATGATGCAGGAGCAGATGGCCGGCATGGTCACCGGCATGATCGACATCTGCGTGCCGTACTACGCGGGCGACGCTCCGAAGGCCGTTGCCGCCGCGAAGAAGATGTACGAGAACCTCCAGGTCGATATCGAGGCGATGCAGGTCAACGACGTCGTCGTTCAGGAGACCTGCGACGGCCTCCAGATGATCCGCTCCACCTGCAACGAGGACCGCTCGAAGTGGAGCGCCGACACCCGACGCACCTACGAGCAGATGTGCACGATGTACAAGCCCGCGTTCGATGCGATCCCCGTACGCGCGCCATCGACCGACCTCGAGCGGCCCTGACGCTCAGCGGTTCGGGGGCAGCATCATCACGCGCTGTGATCTCTTGACCTGATCCACGCTGACCGTGGTCGTGCATGTCGTCGCTCGCTGGCCGACGCTTTCGACCGTGCACGACCCTCCCGCGATCGGTTTGTCGTCAGCGTCGACGAGCGTGACCGTCCAGTCCTTCTCGAGGCCCCGGTCCCTGCCAACCCCGAAGACAATCCGCGTGCCGGCGCTCACGACCCTGACGTCTAGCACGCGGGCCGTACCGCCCAATATTGGATCGAACCAGCTCTCTCGCTCGCGTTCGACCCTGTCGACGAGAGACTTCGGCGGGATCACGCGAGCGCGAAGCGGCTTCCAGGTGCCCGTGATCTTCTCGGGAGGCAGTGACGTCGTGCACTCGAGCTCGTGGAAGTCCCACGCGACGATCGTGCAGTTGCTCTCCGGCACCTCGTCGCCCGACTCGGTGATGAACACGGCGCGCCATGACTGGTCCATGTTGTGCCCGCCGCGCCGGAGCCGAACACGCGTGCCGGTGCCCTCGCGCATCATCCACGTGACGTGGACCTCTCTTGCCTCGACCGGCTTTGGCTTGGTGGATGTGCCGGGGCGCGGGGGATTGCAGCGCACGCGACGGCAGATGTCGGCGATCGAGCGATCCGAGGTCAGCGGCTCGAGCTCGTGGACCAGCTCCTTCGGAGGCCTCCAGGCTTCCGGCTCGGTCGCCTCTGCTCGCTGCGGTGTGGGCTGCGCGGGCTGCGCGGCGGCGTCATCGTCCTCTTCCTCGTCTGGGTCCGGACGATTCACAGCGGGCCGTTGACATCCCGCCACCACCAGCACCAGCGGTGCGGCAAACGCGACGCGCCGAGCGATCCGCATGTCGCACATCGTGCCACGAGCGCGATTCGAGATCCGTCCCCCGTGACGCTCCGGTACGATCGACACGTGCGGCTCGCCTGGCTCTTCGCGCTCCCGCTCGTCGCCGCGTGCGCGTGCAGCGGTGACGGCGCGCCCGCCGACGCACCCGGCGCCAGCTGCACCGCCGCCCGTCCCGAGGCCTCCGGTGAAGGCACCTACTACGATGCGACCGGTGCCGGAAACTGCAGCTTCGCCCCGTCTCCCGGCGACCTCATGGTCGCCGCGATCAACCAGGCCGACTACGCGACCGCCGCCTGGTGCGGAGCATGCGTGGATGTGACGGGACCCAACGGAACGGTGAAGGTGCGCATCGTCGACAGGTGTCCCGGATGCGTGAAGGGAGATCTCGATCTCAGTCGCCAGGCATTCGAGAAGATCGCCACCCTCTCCGCCGGCCGCGTGCCGATCACGTGGCGCGAGTCGAGCTGCGATGTCTCCGGGCCCCTCGCCTATCACTTCAAGGACGGAGCGAACGCGTTCTGGACCGCCATCCAGATCCGCAACCATCGCTATCCGATCGCGAAGGTCGAGGCGCAGGTCAACGGCGCGTATGCCAACATCGCGCGTGTCGACTACAACTACTTCATCCAGACCTCGGGCCTCGGTCCCGGACCGTACGCACTTCGCGTGACCGACACCCGCGGTCACGTCATCGAGGACACCGGCATCGCGCTCGGCGACAACGTCACACGCACGGGCGCGGCGCAGTTTCCAAGCTGCCCGTAGCTTCGTTCGACTATTCAGTTGTCACCCCGCTCACGTTTCAGTCCCGCGGGGACTCAGCTCTCATCCGGCTGGCGTTTCGAGCTCCGCTGCCAGCGGCAGGGTAAAGACAAGCGCATCCGGTGCCGTGCCGCGGATCGCGATCACGCCCTCGTGAAGCAGCCGGTGATGCCCGTCGCACAGCGTGATCAAATTCGACGCGAGGTTGCAGCCGCCGTACTCGCAGTGCCTGAGGTGGTGGAGCCGCAAGAACCGGCGCGACGTGCAGCCCGGCACCGTGCAAGCAAAGTGATCGCGCGTGAACACCTTGCGACGCGTGGCGTGCGGGATCCGCGTCCTGCTCGGCGTGACGTCGTCGCTCTCGAGATCGCCGATGAACACCGAGTCGCAGAGCGCCAGCTCGTAGTCGTTGACGCGCAATACGAGCTCGACACCCGGCGCGATCCGAAACGCCTGCTTGCAGCCCCGACACGTGGAGATCGAGACCTGCGTTTGCGGCTTCGGAACCTCGCCGGGCCCCGGCATCGGCATCAACACGCGCTTCGCGATCTCCTCCGCCGCCTCGTCATCGCTCAGGTGCTTGCCCGCCTCATCATCGAGTAGCGTGCGCATCTGTCGCCAGACCGCCGCGAGCGGTGCCGTGACGTTCAGCCCGACCCATTCATCCACGAGCGCCGGATCCGGCCGATCGCTCGGTAGCGCGCCCTTCCGGTGACCCTTGACCATCTGCTGGACGCGGCTCGAGTCCTTTCCCTCGATCGCGCTCAGCCATGCCTCCTCGGTCTCGGCCGTCGCCACGCGCGTGATCTCGCGAACCTTGGTCCAGCTCAGTGCGCCCGCGCGTAGCTCCGTGTCGATCAGCGGCAGCTCGATCAGCTCGTACGCGACCCGCAGCTTCTCGTTCGCCGTGTGCCGCGAGCAATCGAGCTCGGCGATCATGTACGCCTGCATCGTCGGGAACCCGAGCCGCCGATACACGCCGCACTCCTCCGCCTCGCGCAGCAACCAGAGCTCGCGTGCATCGAGCTTCGCCTTCGCGCGGGCGATCGCCTTGAGCTCCGCCGCCACCTCGCGCCACGGTTCGCCGCTTGTCATCCACGGCTGCGCTCCGCCCGCCTTCACATCCGTCTGCGTCCCACTCAGCATCAGAACCTCCTCGCACGCCGCGGCGTGGCTGTTTCTCCTCGGCACGCGATGCTCGATCGTTCGCGTGCACGGCTTTCGTACCACGCGATTTTTGGACGCTCTGATTCGCTCCGTGCTCGTGCTCTCCATGTGCGAGTCGACGAGGAAGCGCGTGTGCCGATTCGATCGCAGAGAGCGAAGGAGAACGCGCGGTCGCGATAAAAATCTGCGCTTCCGACGAGAGGCACCAGACGCGACGACAAAAGGCGTCAAGATTCTCGCCGAGAAAAGAGCGCCCTGCGGGGTCTTTTCGGTGGAGAGATCTGCTCATTGCGACGATGTCCGCGTCTCGGACACACGGTCCCGAACGCGAGCCCGAGCCCGAGCGTGAACGCGAACGCGAACGCGAGCCCGAGCGCGAACGCGAGCCCGAGCCGGAGCCCGAGCCCGAGCCCGAACGCAAACGAGAACGAGAACGAGAACGAGAACGAGAACGAGAACGAGA
>JACCRC010000387.1 GCA_013813765.1 Deltaproteobacteria bacterium
CGGCACTCGCGCGCGCGCCGGACAACGACGAGGCGGAGCAGGATCTCGTCGGCAAGACCGTCGACGGCCGCTACCACGTGATGGAGCTGATCGGCGAGGGCGGGATGGGCAAGGTCTACCTCGCCGAGCACGTCGAGATCGGTAAGCGCGTCGCTCTCAAGGTCTTGCACCCGAGCTACTCGCGCATGCCCGATCTCGTCGAGCGGTTCCGCCGCGAGGCGCGCGCAGCATCGAAGATCGGTCACCCGAACATCGTCGACGTCACCGACTCCGGCACCACGCCCGACGGCAGCGTGTACTTCGTCATGGAGTACCTCGAGGGCGTCGAGCTCGGTAGCGTGATCGAGCGCGAGGGTGCGATCGATATCGCGCGCGCGCTCAGGATCTCGAGCCAGATCTGCCGCGCACTCGCGGCCGCACACGCGCAGGGTATCGTCCATCGCGATCTCAAGCCCGAGAACGTCTTCCTGATCACCCGCGACGGCGCGGCCGACGTGGTCAAGGTCCTCGACTTCGGTATCGCGAAGACGACCGAGGCCGAGGCCGCGCGGGAGCGCAGGTTGACCAGCCCCGGCATGGCGATGGGCACGCCCGAGTACATGGCGCCCGAGCAGGCCGCCGGCCGGCCCGCCGATGCACGCTGCGATGTCTACGCGCTCGGCGCGATCATGTACGAGATGGTCTCCGGTCAGGCGCCGTACTCCGGCGACAACTTCATGGAGATCCTGACGAAGAAGGCGACGCTGGATCCGCCGGCGCCGATCACGCTCCGCGAAGATCTCCCGCTGCCGATCTCCGACCTCGTGATGGCCGCGATGGCGCGCAACCCCGATTCGCGCCCGCAGACGATGGAGACGCTCGAGTACGAGCTCAACAAGTGTCTCTCCGGCCGCGGCATCGCGGTCGCGAACATCCTCGGCATGACCACCGATCCGACGGTGGTCGCCACGCTGAACCCCGGCCTGTCGATGCGCAACACCGACGAGGGCATCGTCACGCCACGCGGCGCTAGCAACGCGGGCCTGAGCCTTCCGCGCGCGGGCACGCACGGCGGGATGAGCGAGCTGCCGGGCATGTGGTCGGGCCCGACGATGAGCACGGGTACGTCGCAGCGCCTGCCGCCCGCGCGCCCGAGCGAGCCGCTGATCGGCGCCGGAAGCGATCCGGGTCTGTCGGGCCAGCTCGCGGCGGCCGCGGCGAGCCTTCGCAGCCCCACGCCGGCGCCGGTGCGCGCCAGCTCGATGGGTGACTCGTCGAATCCTGCCGTCCAGGTCCCGACGAGCGGGTCGCTCTCGCTCGCGCCGAAGCGCAGCGCGCTCGGCATGCTCGGCTGGCTGTTGCTCGGCGCGATCCTGTTCGGCGGCGTCGGTGCGCTCGTCTACGTCGCGCTCGGCGAGCGCGGGGAGCGACAGCCGCAACAGAACAACCAGGTCACGCCGCCGTCGGATGACACCGGCACCGGCAGCGCCGAGCCCGATCCGACGACGAAGACCCCCGCGGGGAGCGGCAGCGCGGTCGTCGCGCCGCCGGACAAGGGTCCGGAGAACACCGCGGGCTCGAACGCGACCAAGGACGCGACACCCGACAAGGATCCGCCCGACAAGACGACGCCTGACAAGGGGACCGGCAAGCGCCCGCCGAAGGGCACGCCTCCGAAGAAGAACCCCGTCGTCGCGGTGGCGGTCAACGAGAAGGATCCCAAGGCGCTGCTCAAGCAGGGCGAGTCTCTCGAGACCGCCGGGGAGTGGGAGCAAGCGCGCGGTGTGTGGGCCAAGCTCGAGAAGATCAAAGGCTACGGACCGAACGCTGTCTACCGGCAGGCGTGGGCCGCGTTCTCCGGTCAGGACACCGAGGACGCAGTGCGGCTCGCCGCGCGTGCGGCATCGATGTCACCGCCCGGTGCGCAGAAGACGAAGGCGAAGTTCCTCTACGGCGATGCGCTGTATCGCCAGGGCGCATACGACCGCGCGAAGGACGTCTACATCAGCCTGTGGAAGCAGTCCGCAGGAGACGACAAGGCGACCGCGCAGAAGAAGGTCGCAGCGTGCAATCGCGCGCTGAAGAAGTCCGAGACGGACGGCCTCCAGCCCTAGAGCACCGACCGGATTGAAACCATCGCGATCACGCGGCCCTGGCAATTCGGGTGGCGGTAGACGCCTCGAGCTGGCGTTGAATGACCTCGAGGTTGCTGA
>JACCRC010000412.1 GCA_013813765.1 Deltaproteobacteria bacterium
GCTCCCCGAGGTCGATATTCACGACGAGCCGAGCGAGGTCCGGGACAACCACCACCGCACCCTGTCGCCGAACCGCCACTCGCTCTCGGGCGCCCGGGCCGTCCCGATGACCCATCCGGGGCCGCCGCAGTTGCCGCGCGCAGCACGCCCGACCGCGCCCGAGAAGCCGGTCAGCAAGAACGTCGTCGCGTCACGCTCGATGATGCAGACCCCGCAGCCGCCGGCGCGCAGCGCCGAGAAGCGCGTGCACACGGCGCAGCACAGCTCGCTGATCGGCGGCCGCTACCAGATCGTCCAGCGCATCGGGCAGGGCGGCATGGGCAAGGTCTACAAGGTCACCCACACGCACCTGTCGCGCACGTTCGCGCTGAAGATCATCTCGAACCAGGTCGCCGAGACCGACGAGGCGCGCGAGCTATTCTATCGCGAGGCGCGATTCGCCTCGGCGATGTGCCACCCGTCGATCACCTCGGTCGTCGACTTCGGCGAGGACGAGAAGGTCGGCATGTTCATGGTCATGGAGTTCGTCGACGGCGAACCCCTGAACCGGATCCTGTTTCGCGAGAAGCGGCTGTCGGTCCGCAAGGCGTGCGAGATCGTGGTGCAGATCGCCGAGGCGCTGCACTACATCCACAAGCAGAACGTCGTCCACTGCGACATCAAGACCGAGAACATCCTGATCACCGAGGAGGAGTACGAAGGCAAACGCACCCGCATGGTGCCCAAGCTCCTCGACTTCGGCCTCGCGCGCTCGCTCGTCGCGTCGCGTGCGTCGACCTCCCTCTCCGGAACTCCGCACTACGTCGCGCCCGAGCGCATTCGCGGCGAGCCCGCGTCGCCGGCCTCCGATGTCTACGGCGTCGGCATTCTGCTGTACGAGCTGATCTGCGGCGCCGTGCCGTGGGACGGCCCCGTGCAGAAGATCCTCGCGGGCCACCTCGACGAGAAGCCGAAGCCGCCGTCGCAGATCGTCGAGGGGCTCGACCCCGCGCTCGAGACGCTGATCCTGCACGCGCTCGAGAAGAAGCCCGCGAACCGCCACAAGGACATGGCCGCGTTCCTCTACGAGATGCGGACCGTCATGGACATGATGGGCATCTCGCGGCGCAATCGCGGCGGCCCGGCGAAGCGCGTCGTCATCGAGCAGGCGCCGCCGCCGACCGCGAACAAGCGCGACGAGAATGCGCGCATCGCGTTCGACACCTGCCGCCTGCCGCTGGCCCTCCTCTCGAACCACGGCGTGATCATCGCGGCGAACCCTGCCTTCGCGAAGTTCGTCATGGGCCTCCAGGTGGAGGTCGAGGGCCTGCCGGTGCGCTCCACGGCGCTCGCGAACGCCTGGAACACCGCCGAGCACGACATCCAGCGCACGATCGCCGGCAGCCCGATCCGCCGCATCATCGAGATCGATCTCGCCGACGGAGAAGTGCGCCGCCTGCTGCTATGGCTCGACGCCGTCTCGCGCGATCAGGTGCTGCTCGGCGTGCAGCCGCTCGATCTGTAGCGCGCTACTTGCCGGGCGGCGGTCGCCGCACGACGTGGGCGAACTTCGGGCGGGGCTGCGACGAATCGTCCTCGGTCACGGAGATCTCCGCGTCGTCCTCGTCGTCGTGGACCTCGTACGGAACTTCGTCAGGATCGACCACCGGGGGCTTCGAGCCCTCGACGAGCGTCTTCAGGTCGGGTGCCGCGATCGGGATCGTCTCCCGGGCAGGCCGCTCCCTGCGCACCACATTGGGCCTCCGCGGCGGGTCCGACGACATCCACGAATCATAGCCTGCGGACGCCCCGGCGGGCGACCGCGAGCCCCAGCCAGAGCGCCAACCACAGCCCCGCACCGCTGCCTCCGGTCGAACATCCGCCCGTGATCGCTCCGTCGTCCTCGGGGCTCGCCCCATCCTCGCCGCCGTCACCATCGCCGCCGCCCGAGCCACCGCCGCGCGCGACGTTGACGGTGATCGTGCGCGTCACCGGATGCTTGCCGTCGGTGACCTCGACTTTCAGGACGTGCGCTCCGTCGGCGAGCGAGGGATCGGTCGGGAACATGTAAGGCCCCGGGCCGGTGACCGCGCCGAGGTCGACGTCATCGACGAACAGCCGGGCGCCGGTCACGGCCACGTTGTCCATCGCGGTGGCCGCGACCTCGAAGCCCGGCGCGACGGTCTCACCGTCGGCGGGCGAGCTGATGTCGAGCGTGGGCGCGACGAGGTCCGCCCTGCCGAGCCGCTCGGTCAGGAGCTTCACCGAGTTCTGGTTCGCGCGGCACGTCGAGCCCCCGATGCCGCACGCGCGGTTCTGGTACTCGCCGCACGGGACCGTCTGGTCCTTGAAGCTGCGTGCCCCGTTGAAGCTCAGGTACGTCATCGGGTCCGACGCCAGCATCTCGTGGTCGAGGCCGTAGCTGTGGGCGACCTCCTGCGCCATGATCTCGCAGATGGCCTGCGCGCCCTGCGGCAGCACGTTGGTGAACGTGAACACGATCGAGTTCTCGATCACGGCGCAGTCGGTCGTGAACGGGGAGACGCCGCCGACGCCCTGACCCATACCGATGTTGCCCGGTGATCCGCCGAACACCGCCTCCATGTGCGGGACGTTGCCCGGATCGACATCCGTCACCGTCACGTCGAACGGCGCGAACATGTCCTTCATGCAGGCGACCGTCGCGGCCCAGTTCGCGGCAGACGTGTTCCAGGCCGGCACGCTGCGCTGGCCGCTGATGATCGACGAGCGGTTCGTGCGGGCGTCGTCATCTCCGGGTGAGAGCGTGATGCCCGTGCGGTTCAGGTAGATGACCTTGCTCTGTGCGAGCGTGCCCGCGGCGATGTTCCTCGCGGGGAGGACCTTGCGCACGAACTGGATCCCATCGCGCGTGCGTTCGCTCGGGACGAAGTCGCCGACCGGCGCGGCTCCCGAGATGTAAGGGGTCATCACGATCAGAGCGATGAGCGTGGCGCGAACGTTCATGCCTCGGGTCGGTGTTCAGGAGGCGTGCCACGCGCCTCTCCGACGACGACGCGCTCCGCTTTGCACAACCAGGTGTGACGAGTTGTCGCGTGAACGAGGAATTCCTCCACAACTGACTGCACGTCAACAGCGGAGTCCCCATGCTTCAGCGCTGTTAGCGCACATGTCGTTTTACTGACGCCCGGTCAACAACGACTCAGCGCTTGCGGCCGGCCTCGAGCTTCGCCAGCCCGCCCGATCCGACGACCCCGGTGAGCACCGAGAACAGCTGGTCGACCAGCAGCTCGCGGACGCCGTCACGCGCGACGTTGCGGTCGGCAAGCCACTCGATGCTCGCCGCCTCGACCATTCCGATCCACCCGCGGATCGCGACCCGGCTGAGCGGCTTGCTCTCGAGCAGCCGGCCCACCGGGGAGGCGAAGAACTCGTCCGCGATGCCGCGCCGCACGGCCTCGACCACCTCGCTGACCCGCGGATCCGATCCGATCGCGCCCCGCATCAGCGCGATGAACGCCGGGCCGAGCTTCGCCACGCTGTCGAGGTAGGCGTCGACCGCGGCGGTCGCCCGGTCGCGCGGAGGCAGGTCCCGCGGCACGCTCGTGAGGGTCTTCGTCAACCCGCGGGAGGTCTCGCGCAGACCCGCGATGTAGAGGTCCCGCTTCGTCGGGAAGTAGTAATAGAACAGGCCCTTCGAGATCTTCGCCTTCGCCGCGAGGTCGTCGATCGACACCTCGTCGTACGGCTTCTTCGCGAAGGCGGCCTGGCCCATGGCGAGGAGCTCGGCGCGCCGCTGCTCGTTGTCGAGCCGGATCACCTTCCGCTTCGCGGGCTTCTTCTTCGCCTTGCTCATACGGGCGCCTCCCATATACCCGAAACTGGTAGGCGGGATTCGCTCGTTCGCTCGCGCGCTCGCGGATGGCGTGTGCCTCCGCGCTTCGCGCGGTGCATGTGCCGGCCGGAGCTGCTTCGGGGTCCCCGGGGTCCGCCTGTTCGGGCGGCACGCCGGTGCTCGCGCGTCGCGCTCGCCTCGATCGTCGGTGGGCCTGAGCTTTTCTGCTCCGCGCGTGGGCCGGCCTCAGACAGGCGTGCCCCAGGGACCCGCTCGCGCGCTCCGGCGGGCACATGCCCAGAGACGCGCGAAGCGCGGACCACACGGCCCGCATCCGAGGGTGCGAGCGCGCGGGCGGCCCTGCGCCTAGCGGTGCGCGGCGGAAGTGCGCCGGCGGCGCAGCACGAGGCCGAGGCCGAGCAGGAGCAGCGCTCCCGGTCCCGGGTTCGACGTGCTGCAGCCTCCGCCCTTCGGCGGCTGCGGGACCTCGTCCTGCTCGCAGTTGAAGCCATCACCGTGGAAGCCCGGGTTGCAGTCGCAGCTGAACGAACCGATCGAGTTCGCGCAGCTCGCGCCGGCGCCGCAGCGAGCAGCGCCGGTCGCGCACTCGTCGATGTCGCTGCACACCTTGCCATCACCTT